>CAZKQL010000043.1:748-8808 GCA_964554925.1 uncultured Gammaproteobacteria bacterium
GTATCAAGCAATACTTCGGCAATGGTATCGAGCGGATCGCCGGGAATATTGCAGTTCAAAAATTGATTTATATCACGGATTTCTTCGTCGCCCGCGACAATAATGGTATTTTTATCAACTCGTTTTATTATATTGTCTTCCACATCGTATTCATCGGAAATTTCACCGACCAATTCTTCGAGCACATCTTCGAGCGTTACCATTCCTTCGGTGCCGCCGTATTCGTCGAGCACGCAAGCGATATGCGTTTGTTTTTTTTGAAATTGTTTCAGCAAATCATGTATGGGCATTTGCTTGGGAACAGAAAGTATAGGTCGTATAATGTGCTCGATTGATCTGTTTTCATGTGGATGCGTGTTTTGTTCGAGCAGTACGTCGCGCGAATGTATAAATCCGATGATTGTATCATGTGTTTTTTCAAAAACAGGAAATCGCGTGTGAGGATTGTTTTTGATTATTTCTATCGCTTTCTCTGTCGTTACATCATTTCTCATGTACACCACGTCGACGCGCGGCGTCATTATATCTTTTGCCGTAATGTCGCTGAATTTGAATAATTTTTCGAGCATCACGCCTTTGCGTTTTTCGATTGCACCTTGGCGAATGCTTACCGCGGCAAAAGCCCGCAATTCGTCTTCGCTTATTTGTTGCGCGTATTGTTTACCCGCGAAAATATGCGTGAATTTTTCAAGGAGAATAATAAGAGGGAACAGCGTCCACTGCAAAATTCGCAAATACGGAGCGGTAAATATCACGACATTTTTCGGATAATTGCTCGCATATGATTTTGGAATCATATCCGCGAATATAAGCATGACGATGGTCATGACACCGGTGGTAATACCAATAATCGCTGAATGAAATAATTGCTCGGCGATAATCGTGGCAAGCGATGCGGCCGCCACTTGCATCATATTGTTGCCTACGAGAATGGTGATGAGGAGTCGTCGTCCATTGGACTTTAGTTTTTTTACAAGTTCCGAGTTTGGCAGCTTGCTCCGTACCATGGTTTCTATTTTTGCCTCGCTAAGCGAAACAAAAGCGACTTCTGAAGCCGAAAAAAATGCCGAGAGGATGATGAGAACGATTAGGATTATTGCGTAGATAAACATATTTTTTGTTGGGTATATGTATTAAACAGGACTGGAGGAGATTTTTCAATCAGCGTGGTCGTTTGACAGGGAAACATAGATGATGTATCAAGATACAGGTAGGCATAAATGTATCCGGAGGAAGTGTGAAAAAGACTACGCGTAATGGCTACACTGTTGATTACACTCGCGACGACCACAACCAGACTATTGCGCTGTCCGTCGGCGGGACTGGCGATGGCAGTCAGCGGTCATGGCTTCAGAGTGATCATCTCTGCGACACGGTCATTTCAGTCCTCGAGGGACGTGGACATTTTGATCTCGAGGTTCGGTATTCTTGTCTAGACACGCCCATCGATCAGCTGAATTTGACCCCTCGCGTCATCAAGCTCCTTCATAACGCCGGCTTCCGATACGCCGGTGAGGTGGCTCGGAAGACCGCGAACGAGATGCTCGGGGTTAGGAATTTCGGGAGGACTTCCCTCAAGGAACTCAAGAGAGCTCTTGACGAGTTGGACTTATGGCTCGGCATGCTGCGGCGTGATCTCTTCGGCTGGCAGTGCCCGACCGAGTAGCTTGCGTTCCATTCGTCATCATCATTCCCCAGAGCATTCCATGCACCATCGCTCATTCGCAAGGAGAAGCGGGGCTGTACATTCGGCCCCTTCGTTTGCAGTTATCTGTAGCGTATAAAGATAAGTGCCAAATAAAAAATTCCCGCGCTGGGAATTTTTTATTTTTTCAATAATTTATGCCAACTCGTTACCTAATACCTGTACATATCACTTTTGTATGGTCCGTCAACAGGGACATCAATATAATCCGCCTGGTCTTTGGTAAGTTTGGTAAGTTTCACGCCGATTTTTTCCAAATGCAATCGAGCGACTTCTTCATCCAGTTTTTTTGGCAAGGTGTACACGCCAACCGCGTACTCATTTTTCCATAAATCAATTTGCGCCAGCGCTTGATTCGTAAAGCTGCTGCTCATAACAAAACTTGGGTGACCGGTCGCACAGCCGAGGTTCATAAGTCGACCTTCCGCCAACATATATATTTCCCGCCCATTTGCAAAAACATACTTGTCTACCTGCGGTTTGATATTCACTTTTTTGATATCCGCGCGCGCGTTCAATTTTTCAACTTCAATTTCATTATCAAAGTGTCCAATGTTACTTATGATTGCCTGGTCTTTCATGCGCTCCATATGGTCGACACGAATGATTTCTTTGTTTCCGGTTGCCGTCACATATATATCAACTACGCCAAGCGTGTCTTCTATGGTGTTTACTTCAAATCCTTCCATCGCGGCCTGTAGAGCGCAGATAGGGTCGACTTCAGAAACAATTACGCGGCTGCCTTGACCTTTGAGTGCCTGCGCGCAGCCTTTGCCGACTTCGCCATAACCTGCTACGAGCGCGACTTTTCCCGCAAGCATCACATCCATGGCGCGGTTGAGTCCGTCTACCACCGAATGTCGGCATCCGTAGATATTATCGAATTTAGATTTTGTAACAGAATCATTTACATTTATGGCAGGGAAGAGGAGTACACCATCTTTGTGCATTTTGTATAATCTGTGTACACCGGTGGTTGTTTCTTCTGATACGCCTTTTACATTTTTTGCGACCGCAGTCCAGCGGCTCGCATTTTTTGAATATTCTTGCTTCAACAATTTCATGAGCTCGCGGAAATCTTCGCCCTCCGCGCTATAGTCCGCATCTAAAATTGCAGGGTTTTTTTCCACTTCAACTCCCTTGTGAATCAGAAGTGTGGCGTCTCCGCCGTCGTCTACGATCATGTTTGGACCTTTTCCATTGCCAAAATCAAGTGCGCGTTCCGTACACCACCAATATTCTTCGAGTGTTTCGCCCTTCCACGCAAATACCGGAACACCCGCGGGATTTTCCGGAGTTCCGTTTGGCCCTACCGCAATAGCTGCCGCGGCATGGTCTTGTGTTGAGAAAATATTACAGCTCGCCCAGCGTACATTCGCTCCCAAAGCTACCAATGTTTCAATCAATACAGCGGTCTGTATGGTCATGTGTAACGAACCTGTAGTATCGACTCCTTTTAGCGGCTGTCCGGCAGCGTATTTTTCGCGAATTGCCATAAGACCCGGCATTTCTTTTTCCGCGATTTCCATTTCTTTGCGGCCGAGCGCCGCGAGCGTGATATCCGAGATTTTATAGTTTTCCGTTTGGTTCATAACCGATATTTCTTGTTTAATAAATTATCTCATTACCGCGTAGCTTATGTATCCCACATACATAAGAAGAAAGAATACGCCTTGCCATCTCTGCAATTCATGTTTTTTTCCTATAAACATGAATATAAATAACAATAATGTGGCAAGGATGGTGAATAATACATCGGCGTTTGCCTGTAAGTCAAATGGCAGCGGTTTTATAGTGGCGGTCACTCCGAGAATCCAAAAAACATTAAAAATATTTGACCCGACAATGTTTCCAATCGCGATATCATCTTCACCTTTTCTGATCGCGACAATGGACGTCGCGAGTTCCGGAAGCGATGTTCCAACCGCCACAATGGTAAGACCGATAAGATTTTGGCTTAGTCCGGCAAGTGTGGCGAGCAAAACCGCGTTATCCACGATCAATTTACCACCGATAACAAGCGCGGCGAGTCCGCCCGCGAACATGAGTATCGATAACGGCCAATTGTATGTTTTGGTTTTTTCAGAACTCCCTTTCACTTTTGAAAGACCGTAGGTATAGTAGAGGAATATGATAAAAAACGCGATAAAGGAGAGTCCATCCGCTCGCGTAAGTACATTTCCGACGGCTCCGTCCAAAAGCGCGTCATTGCCCAATAAAAATACAAGCACGATGCCAAGTAACGCGAAAGGGATTTCTTTGAACGTGGTCGCGCCCTTTACTCTGAGTGATCGGATGACGGCGCATATTCCGAGTATCAGCAATATATTCGCCATGTTGCTGCCCACCACGTTTGCTATGGCTATTTCGGTCGATCCTTTGAAAGCGGAAAACAGGTTGACTACCAGCTCCGGCGCCGATGTGCCAAACGCCACAATGGTAAGCCCGATTACTATAGAAGGCATTCCCCATTTTCTTGCCATGGAAGAAGCGCCTCGTACCATGTATTCCGCGCCCGCTATCAAAATTACAAGCCCTATAAGAAGTATTATTATTGCCAATACCATATAAAAAAAATAAAAATCTTGTGTCTAATGTACCACAGTTTGTGCCGTCGGACAATGAATCGCCACCGGCAGCACCCTTGATTTTATTTATGATATGAAATATACTGGCGACGTTTTAGAGGTTTAATAATTTTTTATGGATTCAGAAAAAAAGTATCTGGTCTCCGAATATATGCGGAGCAAAGTGGTTACGCTTACCAAGGATTCCACGCTAAACGATGCGGTACAGGTGATGATAAAGAATAATACGAACGGTGTTGTTGTGGTTGACGAAGATTACAAAGTGGCCGGCATTCTTTCCGGTTGGGACATAATCGAACATATCGTTCCCGATTATTTGGAAGAGGACAAACATCTCGCGGCTTTTGAGCCGGGTTCGGTATTTGTGGAAAGAGTTCATGAAGTCGCGCATCAGCCGATCGTGGATTTCATGAGTAAACAGGTCCATACCGTGCGAGCCGAACAGTCACTCATGACCGCGGCAACACTTTTGTCGGAATTCAAAATTCGTCAGCTTCCGGTTGTGGACGCGGAGGGAAAATTGGTCGGGTATATAAACCGTACCGACATAAAAAAAGCTATAGGAGACGTACTTGGTATAGAAAGTAAATAAGAACTATGGAAAACACATTTTATATTGCGGTCGCTGTTTTTGTTGCGGCATACGCCATTATCATCTCGGAAAAAATTCATCGAACCGTAGTCGCGCTTTCCGGAGCGGTTTTGATGATTCTTTTGGGCATCATAAACCAAGAACAAGCCATAGAAGGGGTTGATTTTAACACGCTTGGCTTGCTTATCGGAATGATGGTGATAGTGGGAATCGCGCGGCACTCCGGTATGTTTCAGTTTCTTGCCATTTGGGCGTCTAAACTCGGAAAGGGAAAACCGGTGCCCATATTCATATTGCTCGGTTTGTTGACCGCCATACTTTCGGCGCTACTTGATAACGTAACCACGGTTCTTCTTACGGTTCCGGTTACGTTTGTAGTCGCCAACAATCTTAAACTCAATCCAAAACCGTTTTTGATCGGTTCCATTTTGCTTTCAAATATCGGTGGAACCGCCACTCTCATCGGAGATCCGCCAAATATTTTGATTGGAAGCGCGGCAGGGCTTTCGTTCAATGATTTTTTGGTTCATTTGGCGCCGGTTTCTTTATTGGTAACGGTGGTTACCATGATACTTTTGTATTTTTGGTATCGAAAAGATTTGCTCTCACCGGCGGAGACTCGCGATACGATTATGGCGTTTAACCCAAAAGAAGCGATTACCGATAAGCCGTTACTTTGGAAATCTTTGTTTGTTATCGGACTTGTATTATTGGGATTTTTTACTCATGCCACAACGCATATAGAGGGAGCCACTATCGCGCTTGGGGGCGCGGCATTGCTACTACTACTCACATTGCATGAACCCGAAGAATATTTGCGCGACGTGGAGTGGACCACCATTTTCTTTTTTGCAGGTTTGTTTGTACTCGTTACCGGCTTGGAACATGTGGGAGCAATTCGCATGATCGCCGAAAAATTGATTGACGTGACAGGCGGAAACGCTTCGGTGCTTACCTTGTCGATTCTTTGGGGCTCGGCGGTGTTTTCCGCGGTTATAGACAACATCCCATTTGTCGCTACCATGATCCCGCTTATAAAAGACATTGGAGCCATTACCGGCATAGCGCTTGGACCGTTGTGGTGGGTACTTGCCATGGGAGCAGACATCGGCGGAAACGCGACCATTGTCGGTGCGTCCGCAAACGTAGTCGTGAGTGGAATGGCGGGAAAAGAAGGGCACAAAATCGGTTTTACCGAATATATGAAAGTCGCGGTGCCCATGACATTTGTGGCATTATTGGTGTGTACCGTGTATGTGTGGGTGCGGTATCTCTAGACGAGTCTGTAGTGGGCGGTTCGGGGGGGTTCTATTTTGTTAGCTCGCAATACGCTTGCGCGCTCCCCTCTGGGTCGCTGGTATCGCTTGGCTGCTCGCTGCACAAAATAGAGACACCCCTGCACCGCTATGTCACTCCACTCTCGTCGTCATTTGTTGTAAAATCCATTCGCCTCCACGTTTTAGAGAAATTCGTTTCCATGCATCATAATGCGCATAACCCGTCGGAGCCCCGATGGATTCTGTGTTGTGTTCTTTTCCTTTGGAAACCACACCTTGTATATCGAGCGCCATCGGAAGCGCCAACAGCGGATGCTCGAACTGTCGCATCGGCCCAAAAATGGGAAAAGTTTTGGTAAATTCACCCAACACTTTTGTATAAACTTCATACGGCCCGCGGGTAGTTTCACTGTACCCATGCGTAAACGCGGTATTTCCCGCAAATATTTCGTGCAATGCCTCGCAAAATCCTTCCAATTTATCACAATATTTTACGACAGCCGCTTCCGCGTCATGCAATACAATTCCCAAATCCGGATGTAAAAATTCTTCAAATTCTTGGTAGCGCATCATGAGTTCCTTATAATCAAATCCGTTTACTTTTGGCTCATGCGGCTCTGATTCCATATTTTGCCCAAACATCGCGGCGACCGTCGCTATCGCTTCTTGCTCCCGCCTGTGCAAATCCGCATGCTGGTTTGCATTCATGTTTACTTTTTCCGCAAGCATTATGTCTCCGAGTGATATTTCCAAATCATCATGAATCGCGGCCATGGTGCGGGCAGCTTCGGCATCGAAATTTGGATATGCTTGTATAGCATATGGGATCAATTCTTCTACCAGCCAGACAATGCGGTGTGAGTGGATATATAAATTTGTCCGGTACCACATCGGATTAAACGCGTGGTAACGGATTATGTTTTTGAGTTTTTCGTCGCGCCCTTCAAATCCATCAAACGCGAGCAGTCTGAATTCCATACTAACCAAGTTCAATTTCTTTGCCGTAGGTTTCTTTGTATCTTTTTTCAAAATCCATGCGTACAAAATCATGATTTTGTGTTCCGTATTGTTCCACCACATAAGTAGCGGCCACACTTCCCATGCGTCCGCATGTCTCCAGATCAAATCCGCGGGTATAGCCACTCAAGAATCCCGCGCGATATGCGTCGCCTGCTCCGGTCGGATCATCCACCGATTGCGGAGGACAAGGTGCTATTGCAAACCCTCCGGTTTCTGTCGCGATACGCGAGCCTTTGTCACCGAGCGTGGTTATTACCACTTCCACATGATCAAATAATTCTTTTTCACCCCAGCCTGTTTTGCTTTCAATCAATTTCATTTCATAATCGTTCGCGATCAATATTTTTGCCTGACCTATGAGCATCGAAAGTTCGCGCGGTGACAAAGCGGTTATTTGTTGACCCGGATCAAACATAATGGGAATATGTTTTTCATATGCCTGCTTTGAGTGTTCGATCATGGTTTCTTTTTTGGTCGGAGAAATCAGTGCCATGAGTATTTTTTCTTTCACTGTTTCAATCGGAGCTTCTATTCCTTCACCGCCCGCTCCCGGATAAAACGCCGTAATTTGGTTGTCGTCTTTGTCGGTCGTAATATATGCGCTCGCGCTCATGAATTGTTTTGACATCGAAATATATTTGGTGGAAATATTTTGTTTTTTGAAATGTTTTAGATATTCTTCCGCATCAGTTCCAAGCGTGCCAAGAATTACAGGATCAGTATCGAGCAGCTTCATGGTGTATGCGATATTTCCCGCAGTTCCCCCAAAATTTTTTTTCAATTTGTCTACTACAAAACTTACATTCAATATATGTATCTGTTCGGGCAGAATATGATTTTTGAATGAATCGGGAAAATCCATGATGTAGTCGTACGCG
>CAZKQL010000044.1:0-1879 GCA_964554925.1 uncultured Gammaproteobacteria bacterium
AAGCGTACAGGGTCATGACCGGATAGTCTTCCCCAAACTTGTCCATGTTGGGAGTCTTGGCGCGCAGAATCGCGTTTCCTTTGTGGTCAGGGGCCACTCCCCAGCCATCGAGGATAGCGAGCACCACCGGTTTGATATTTTTTTTCGTCATAATTATGTCAATAAATTCCTCCCTGTCATCTCTTTTGGTTTTGCGATCCCCATCAATTCTAGCAGTGTAGGCGCCACATCGGCAAGGCGGCCGCTTTTTAATTTTTTGTCCTGCGCGTCTTTATCTATAATAATAAACGGTACGGGATTGTCTGTGTGTTCGGTCAACACTTCGCCGGTTTTGGAGTCAATCATTTCCTCCGCATTTCCATGATCTCCCACAATTACCACTCTCCCTTTTTTTCTCAAAAATGCCTTGACTAATTTCCCCACATTTTCATCCACGGTCTGCACTCCTTTTTTTGCCGCTTGTATATTTCCGGTATGGCCCAGCATATCGGCATTTGGAAAATTTACGGTAAAAAAATTGTACACTCCTTTTTCCAAATACGAAATGATTTTCTTGGTAATATCATTGGTTCTCATCTGCGGATGCTCTGTAAAACTATGGTGTTTGGTCGAGGGAAGAAGTTCGCGCGCTTCGCCATTTATAGGTTCCGGATAGCCGCCGTTTATAAAATAAGTAACATGCGCGTATTTTTCCGATTCCGAAATATATAATTGTTTATACTCATCGCCGATCGCTTTTGCCAAACAATTTTCAACGTCCGCGCTCGGAAACGCGGTCAGCACATGTTTTAAGTCAGGCCCAAAATCGGACATGGCAATAAATTTTACATTCTTCAAAACTTTGCCTCTCTTAAAACTTTCCGCGTTTCTCGCGTTAAACTGATCTTGAATAAACGATTTTGTCAATTGCCGCGCGCGGTCGCTTCTTGTGTTAAAAAAAATAATTACGTCATTATCGCGAATCGTAGCAACGGGCTTATCATGCTCAAGAATTATTGTTGGCTGTATATACTCGTCACTTTCGCCTCTATTGTAGGCGCACGTGATTGCTTCCTCAGCATTTTTGGCAAACATTCCCTTGCCATCCACCAATGTTTCATACGCCTTTTCCGCTCGATCCCATTGTTTTGCTCTACTCCAATGCCGGTGATTATCATTTCACAATCAATCTTCTCGCCATTTTTCATGTGTTTTTCAAGCGTGCTCAAATAGCCGATCGCCGAGTGCGGCGTTGAGTCTCGTCCATCGGTAAACAAATGCAAAAAAACATGTTTGGCCTTTTGCTTTCGACAATATTCCAAAAGAGCATACACATGATCCGGATGCGCGTGCGCGCTATTTCCGTCCGTGAGCAAACCCATGATATGAATATTCGACGCGTGCTCTTGCGCGTGCAGCATTCCCTGATGCAATGTTTCATTTTTGAAAAATGTTCCGTCTTTTATGGCGTCACTCACCATCACAATATCTTGTTTTACCACGCGGCCTGCCCCTATATTCAAATGTCCGGCTTCTGAATTGCCCACTTGTCCCGGGAATAACCCCACGTCACGGCCATGCGCGATGAGCTGTGAGCTCGGATATTCTTTCATGTACGAAAAAATATGCGGCGCGGTTTCGGGTGTAATGGCGTTTCCTTTTTCTTTTATGTTGGCAAGTCCAAACCCATCCAAAATAATAAAAAGGGTCGGTTTGGCCCCTTTTATTTTTTCTTTTACCGGTTTACTCATACGCCCAATTCATCTTCTATATGCATGAGGCGATTACATTTTTCAACACGGTCTGACCGAGACAACGAGCCGCTCTTTATATATTCGGCGTGTGTCGCGACGGCCAAATCGGAAATAAAAGTGTCACTGGTTTCGCCTGATCGATGCGA
>CAZKQL010000044.1:1889-7750 GCA_964554925.1 uncultured Gammaproteobacteria bacterium
TACCCATTTTTTTGTCCAAGACTAATAGCGTCAATGGTTTCGCTCAAAGTTCCGATTTGATTTACTTTTATCAAAACCGCGTTCGCCACATTCATATCAATTCCTTTTTGAATACGCTCGGTGTTGGTGACAAATAAATCGTCACCCACGACATGAACTTTTTTGCCGATACGTTTGGTAAGCTTTTGCCATGATTCCCAATCATCTTCGTGCAAAGGATCTTCGATTGAAATGATGGGGTATTTTTTGATCCACGAATCTGCTTTCGCGATCATTTGTTCGGCTGAAATCGAAGTCTTTGGATCTGAAAAATAATACATCCCTTTGCGGTGGAATTCGCTTGCAGCCCAGTCCATGGCAATCATTACTTGTTTGCCGGGTTCATAGCCGGCTTTTTTGACTGCCTGAATTATATACATAATGGCTTGTTCGTTATTATGAAGCTCCGGAGCAAAACCACCCTCGTCTCCCACGCCCGTACTGAATCCTTTGCTTTGTAATAATTTATGAAGTTCATGAAATACTTCAGCGCCTATACGGACACGCTCGTGCAGCCGCTTGTGAATCGGGACAATCATGAATTCCTGAATTGAGAGACCATTATCAGCGTGCCGCCCTCCGTTGAGGATATTCATGGTGGGCACGGGCATGCGCCAGTTTGGATACTTCAATTTGTACGCATCGCGGATATATTTGTACAGTGGAACATTTTTGCTGATTGCCGCCGCGCGAGCACAAGCAAGTGAAACCGACAAAATGGCGTTCGCGCCGAGCTTGCTTTTGTTTGGCGTGCCGTCGAGCGCTATCATTTTTTCGTCAATTTCTCTTTGTTGACGCGCGTCCATGCCAATAAACGCTTTTGCTATCGTGGTATTTACGTTTTTTACCGCCTTCAAAACTCCCTTGCCATCATAGCGCTTTGCTCCGTCGCGCAGCTCCAATGCCTCATGCGTACCGGTAGACGCGCCGCTCGGCACGGCGGCAAAACCAACAGATCCGTCATGCAAATGCACCCATGTACGCAAAGTCGGATTTCCGCGCGAGTCGAGAATCTCGCGAGCTCGAATTTTTTGGATTGTTGGTTTATTCATAAATTTATATAAAAGCTGAAGTGCTTTGGCACAGTCCAAGGCCGCAGCGAGCAACGACGCGAAGCGTATTTACTAATACGTTGAGCTAGGAGCACAGCGACAACGCAGGAATTCAGCTAAACACTAAGCCTGCTATCTGATTTCAAAGACTACACTCACGTTCATGATAACGTCGGTGCTGCCCGGTTCAATGGTAGGAGCCGCTCCACCACCCATACCGACTTCTTTCGAAGCAGACATCATCATCGGCTGTGGACCGCCGCCCGCCTCATATTCGTTATATGAAGCGATGCCTACCATACTTACGCCAAGACTTTGCGAAATTGCTCGAGCTTTTTTGGCGATTTTTTCAAGCGCCTTTTCGCGCGCAGCATCAATATATACTTCCTTATCATCTATCGTAAACTGGAGGCCGCTTACATTATTTGCTCCGACTTCTCCGGCAAGCGCCAACACCGACTGTGCTTTTTGCAAATCACGAATTTTTATTTCAACATCCTGACTTACTTGGTACCCGGTGACTTCGCTGCCTCCCGCCTCGGTATACTTGTACAACGGATAAATATTGTATTGTGTCGTCTGGATATCTTCTTTTGCGATGCCCAATTCTCCGAGACGCGTGTTCAATTTGTTCATGGCCGCGGTGTTCTTTGTCTGCGCCTCCACAACAGTTGGGCCTTCGGATATAACGCCCATGCGAGTAGTGGCGATATCGGGTTTCGCCGTAATCTTGCCCTGGCCTTCGATCAAAATGGTACGCTCCGGCTTGTCGGCTTCACCGATGGAGTCATATGCTTTGATATTATTTCTGATGAGCGTAGCCACAAACACAATTATATACACAAGCAAAATTCCGGCCAAGGTGAGAAATATTTTTCGGAGCGCCAAACTGTTCAGAAGAGATGGCGCGGGTTTCTTTGGGGCTGCCGCAGGCGGCGTGCCGTTTCCATTTTTTTTGACAGGCATATTTGTAAAAAAAATTATAAATTTTATTTGGATGGATTCCAAATCCATTATATCATTTTTTCTATTCCAACGCAGCTACACCCGGCAAAACATCCCCCGCCAAATACTCCAGCATCGCGCCGCCGCCGGTGGAAACCAAGTCTATCGCGTCGGTCATGCCCACCTTGTCCATGGCTTGGAGTGTCTCCCCGCCGCCTATTACACCAAATACGGATTTCAATTTTGATCTCTCGGCCACGAGCGTGGCGATAGCCATAGTGCCTATGTGATATGGCTCTTGTTCAAAATATCCCATAGCTCCGTTCCACACCAGCGTTTTGGCTTTGCGTATGACCTCGGCAAACAATTGCACGGATTCAGGTCCCATATCGAGAACCATTTCACCTTTTTTACAAATTTCGTGTTTTGTTTTTCCCAATTTTACAATTCTATATTCATCTCCGGCTTTGGTGCCAACTACCACGTCCACGGGCCGAATGACATTTTGTTTTCCGCAATATTCCAGAGCTTGCTCGATATATTCACTATCCACGAGCGAATCACCCATACCATACCCCTTCCCTGCAAGATATGTGTTAAGCAGCCCTCCGCCAACCAAAACGCTGTCCGCCTTTTTCAGTATATTTTTCATCACCGGAATTTTTGTCTCAATTTTTGCGCCACCGATGATGGCCACAAACGGAGATTTAGGCTTCAAAAGAACTTTATTCAATCCGGTAATTTCCTTTTCAAGGAGCAAACCCGCATAGGCGGGTATAAATTTTGCGATACCCACCACTGTTGCCGACGCTCGATGCGCAACCGCAAATCCATCGAGTACAAACATGTCACCAAACACGGACAAATCTTCCGCGAGCGTCCCGGTGTTCTTTTCTTCGTCTTTTAGAAATCGCACATTTTCGAGCAGCACCACCTGCCCTGGCTCCATTTTTGAAATTGAGTCTTTCATTTCACTGAAATCAACTTTTTTTACTTCTTTTTTCAACATTTTCGAAAGCGCGCGTGCAACCGGATCGAGTTTTAAGGAAGATACAACCTTGCCTTCCGGCCTGCCAAGATGCGACAACAAAATAACTTTAGCACCTTTTCTGGCCAAAAAATCTATGGTCGGAATGGACGCCCGCAAGCGGGTTTCTTCGACAACTTTTCCATCTTCAAACGCCACATTAAAATCCACACGCACGAGTACTCGTTTATTTTTTAGATTCGACAACGAACGTAATGACTTCATAAAATTGCATTATTTCTTTCCCACCAACTGTGCCATTTCGACCAAACGATTCGCATAGCCCCATTCATTATCATACCACGCAATCACTTTGATAAGATTATCCGCGACCACATTTGTCAGGTTGAGATCCACAATGGCCGAATACGAATTCCCGATAAAATCGCTCGAAACCAATTCTTCTTCCGTGGTTGCGAGCACACCTTTGAGATATGTTTTCTCCGCTTTCTTCATTGCCGCGTTAATTTGTTCTTTCGTTACTTTCTTTTTGAGAACCGCGGTTATATCGGTCAAAGAAACCGTAATGGTCGGTACGCGTACAGACAAGCCATCAAATTTTCCTTTTAATTTTGGAATGGTCTGCGTAACCGCAATCGCCGCGCCCGTGGAAGTCGGAACCATGTTCTGCGCTGCAGCTCTAGCCTCGCGCAAATCCTTGCTTGGCGCGTCCTGCAATACTTGAGACGCGGTATAGGAATGAATAGTGGTAAGCATGGCTTTATCAATGCCAAATTCACGTTCCAGTACCAGCATTACCGGAGCCGCGCAATTTGTGGTGCACGAAGCATTATTCGCAATCGCCGCGCCTTTGTATTCTTTTTCGTTCACGCCTTTTACCAAGGTCTGAATATCACCTTTCGCGGGTGCGGAAATCAAAACCTTCTTTGCGCCCGCGGCTATATGTTTGCCCGCGCCCTCGGCATCTCGAAAAATACCCGTACATTCAAGCACTATATCCACTTTTAATTTTTTCCAAGGCAACATGCTTGGATCTTTTTCGGCAAACACCGGAATTTTTTTGCCCGCGACCGTGAGCGATGTCGCGTCCGACCGAATAGGATACACCGGGTCAGGATACGCGGTATCGTGTTTCAATAAATGAGCCAAAACTTGCGGACTGGTAAGATCATTGATGGCGACAACCACCATGTTTTTTTTGTCCTGGATAACTTTGAAAGCATGGCGGCCGATGCGGCCAAAACCGTTTATTGCAACACGTATCATAATGCCGCCGATACCTTTGGTTTTGCCCTCGCTAAAGTCCAGGTTTGGACTTCTCTTCCTTTCAAATCCTTCTTTTTCATATGTTACATGGTACACGCTCGGACCCACCAAGACCGCGTACCTGCCGCGGCCGTCCGTAACCGCGGTATTTATAAGTTTATTGTATGCGGAGTCAAACACGCGTACCACCACTTTTGGCAAACCGGTTTTATCTTTGAAAGTCCGTACCGTACCCCACCGGTCGCCAAGTTTCCTATGCGCGAAGCGGTGGAATACCGCGTAGAAAAATATATGCAAAAAAACCAACGCGCCAATGGCGATGGAAGGGGAAATAATAAATGAAACAATGCTCGCCCAAAGACCAATGCTGCTAAAAGCATGGCGCAAAACTTTCACCGAATGATCACGCACAATGCGATGAGTCGGTTTGTCCGTTGTGTCAGGATCAACGGGAATATTGTAAGTAATCACTTGTTGCTCTTCCGTCACCTCAAACGCGTCACCATGGTAGAGATGCGAATATTTTGCATCTTCGTCTTTATTTTTTAGATCTTGGCTAAAGCCGGTAAAACCCGGTTTGATAATTTCGATGCGATATTTTCCTCTTGGAACAAACAAAAAATATCGGCCAAAACCATCGGTTACCTGCGTGCGGACAATTTTCTTTGTTTCATTGTCTATGACACGCAGTGTTGCCAAATCAAGCGGCTGTTTGGTAAAACCATTGTATACGATTCCCCATGTTTTTCTTTTTCTGCGGCGAAAAAGCATGGCGGGCTGGCTGAAAAGATAACGCAAAAAACTCAAAATATTCGGAAGCTGCACTCCGGTCGCCACATTCGCCGCCCCTGCCACAAATAGCGTGGGTGCCGCGGCTTTTTCATTTATTGCCTCAACAAGCGGATTGTCTATAATTTTTTTGAGGGCTTTTGTAATTGCCGACAAAATCGGGTTAACACGTTTCCACAGCGCGTCAATGGTAGTCATAACGACTTCCGGAACCTCCACAATGGACGACTCGCTGGTCAATGCATCAGATTGATCTTCATTTTCTCCATTTTGCGGTGACGAGGAATCCTTTGGTGTAGTATCACCGGTACCGGGAATCTTATCAGAGGTGTCTTCCGGAATTTTACCCGGGTCAGCCGGTTTATCCGCTGGCGTACCGGCCGGCTTGTCGGCCGGAGTATCTGTTGGCGGAGTATCCGTAGGTTCGTCGGTCGGGGGCTGATCTGTCGGAGGTTCATCAATGGGCGGTTCAACCGGAGGCTCGTCTATTGGAGGTTCGACAGGCGGTTCAACCGGAGGCTCAACCGGTTCTATAGGCGGTTCATCCGGCGCCTCTGACTTATCGATCGCCACATTTTGATCGCTCTTATCAGAAGTATTTCCCGCCAAATCAGTAGCTTGCGCGGAAATGGTATAATCTCCCTCTTTGAAAGGTTCATCGAATGAATACTCCCAGTCGCCATTTTGATATGCGGTAGTGGAGAATGACTCTGCTGCTTCTTCCGTAACATAGCCAAAATAGATCTTGCCAAATTGATTGGAAGCAATACCCACACTCGGCA
>CAZKQL010000044.1:7760-8741 GCA_964554925.1 uncultured Gammaproteobacteria bacterium
GTTTTGATTTTAACTTTGGAGCAAAAGAAGGAGCCGCGCCTTTTTTTGTTTTGGTGATGGTAATTTTTGCCTTTGGATCGGTTTCTCCATAAATTTTTATATACGGAACCTTATTATTTTGCGTCAATATTTTTTCCACTTCAAATTTTGAGCTTGGCTTTTGTGTATCCAAATATACGCAAGCATAAGTAATGTATTCGTAGGTGGCGCCTTTTTGACCTTGTTTCGGCTGGTTCAAAAATTTCGCGTTGATACATTTTTTTCCGTCGTCGCCGGAAAGCATCCACACTTTTTCCGGCTTTACATCGTCCAATATCGCGTCCTTAAAATTCTGTTCCGGAGTTCCATCGCTCTCGTCGAGCCATAACAAATTTGCGTATGTAGCGTCGATCTTAAGCAGCACTTTCTTTTTATTTGTGTAAGTAACCGAACTTTCCTGATCAATCTTCAGCGTATGGAGGGTAAGGGGGAAAAATGATACGCCAAATTTTCCCGGTTTGTATTCAGTCCTGGTTCCGCCGATAACCAAATCACTATCGTTGCTGCTGATACTCGTTATCGGGATACTATCATACTTTTTGGTTTCATCCCCGTTCAAAAGACTTAATTCGCTACCGTCCCAGCGCACCACAAAATGCTGCGCCGTAAAAGGTATCGGAATCTGTTTGCTGCAAACTCTCAATTGGAGAATGTTTAATTGAAAACAAAAACCATTTCCGGTAATATCCGCGGCTTCTTTCCCATATCCGGCAGAGTATGCCCCTTGTTTTGAAAGGATTGTATTGTTCTGTCCCACACGCCATATCGGCGCGGCATTGGGAGTAAAATTTATCTCAAAGCGGAATGGTTTATTCAAATCCAACGCGGGAAGATTATCTTTGATGGATGTAACATCAGAATATGTGCTTACGGAATAATTTGAGGACATGCTTCCATGCTTCATAACATCGACCTCTTCAGACGAGACGATTTGTATAAGAC
>CAZKQL010000045.1:0-1458 GCA_964554925.1 uncultured Gammaproteobacteria bacterium
GGGATTGAGCGCGTGGGAATTGGATCAAATCGCCGAGGAAATGATACTGAAAGCGGGAGGAAAGCCCGCTTTTAAAGGATACAAAACTCGTTTTAACGATCCACCATTTCCAAGTACCATTTGCGCTTCTGTAAATCATGAATTGGTGCATGGCATAGCGCACAAAGAGAAAATTTTGAAGGAGGGTGATATTTTCAGCATTGATATTGGCATGCAATACCCTGCAAAAAATGGATTCTTTACCGACACCGCGGTTACGGTTCCAGTAGGAAAAATTGATAAAAAATTACAAAAACTTCTTGACGCGACATACAAGGTATTGAATATAGGAATTGCTGCGGCGCAATCCGGCAATACAGTAGCGGACATTGGAGCGGCTATAGAAAAATATATCAATCCGCTCGGCTACGGAATTGTCCGTGATTTGGTGGGGCATGGAGTGGGGCATGCGGTGCACGAAGAACCGCGCGTACCGAATTTTTATGACAAAGAATTGGAAGCGTGGATTTTGAAACCCGGTGCGGTTATAGCGATAGAGCCCATGATTACACTTGGTTCATATGAAGTTGAAACAGAATCGGATGACTGGACTATCAGTACGATAGACAAATCGCTCAATGCTCATTTTGAACATACCATAATTATTACCGAAGATGGTCCGGTGGTGGCCACCAAACGGCCTTCTGAATAATATGAAGTATATTTTTTTTGTATGCGCCGCTTTATACGTCTTTGTGTCTTCTATCGTAACTGTTTTTGCGGCGGATTACGAAGCACTGACCGTTTGTACAGAAAAAATTCATGCGGCATTCAACGCAGAAATGCGGAATGGTGGATTGAAAAGCGGCGACGCGGTGGACGCGGTTACAAAGTCATACTTAAAAGATTTACGCGAATGTTATGTCGCGACGGATTCTTTGGGTATAATGCCCGTTGAGCTTCAAACAGAAGAAGAAAAGGCTGCTTTCAAAAAGGCGAACACATTGTACGCGTGCATGGATGACGCGGGACAAGTGTATCAGAAAGAAGCGGGCGGATGTTCTGATATGTACATGCGGGATATTTTTGATCTGGGGATGAACCAAGAGGAAGCGTATAAAAAATTGCTTGATTGCAGCCAAGGAACGGTTCTTGATAAATATGCCGGACGCGTGGCCGCGTGTTATGGAAATACGGAATTTGGAAATATATGGGATTTGCCGATATTGAAAAAAAGTATCAGCGAGTCGATGCTTGATATAAAAGAATTAGTAAAAAGACCGGAGGCGAACCAAAGAGCGGCCGAGTGCGTCGCCGGTTTATTTGCGGCAAAAAAACATGAGGGCGATACTGCCTCGTTTGAAAGAGAAGTGGCGGATTGCTTTGCAAAAGAAGGTTTTTTGAATACCGCGGATTTGTACGAGAAAACGGCGATTGTAATTGATTGTTCAAATGAATCATTGCAATCGGTTGGGGTGG
>CAZKQL010000045.1:1468-8673 GCA_964554925.1 uncultured Gammaproteobacteria bacterium
CGCGTTTGACGAACAAAACAAAAAAGCGCAGGGTTATATAGAAAAATGTATTTTAAAAAAGACATCAGGTGTGATTGCGGCGTTGGCCGTGGTTAATGTTCCTTTTGCCTCCGGAATATACAATGTCGCTTTGTATGCTCAATTTTTATTTACCCAACCACTGCTGCTGTTTGCGCGACGCCGCAGAAAATCGTGGGGTCAAGTATTTAACGCGTTTACCAAACAGCCGGTGGACCTCGGTCTTGTTCGGCTTCTTGATCATAAAAATAAAAAATTGTTGCGCAGCATGGTAACCGGCCGCAAGGGGACGTATCTTTTTTTGGTGGAACCCGGAGATTATAAAGTGGAAGTGGAGAAAAGCGGTTTTTCGTTTCCGTCGGCCGCGGCACAACACGAAAAGCACGAATCGTATTATTTCGGAGAAAAAATTCTCGTTGATTCGGAAGACGACGTGATAGACAAACAAGTTCCGGTGGATCCCGAGGGTTTGCTTGTTTCAGTTAAGGCTTTTAAATGGAGAAAGTGGAAGTATCGCGTCACACTTTTTGTCGGGTTTATCGCGCCTTTATTTTCTATAATTTCGTTTATTATCATTCCGAAATGGTGGACCGGATTGCTATTGGTAGTCCATGTGGTGTTACTGGTGCTTTTCATGCGGCTCGGAATTAAATATCACAAGCGCTATGGTACGGTATATGACGAAAACAAAAAGCCGGCGAGCGGTGTGGTTGTGTCATTGTTCGCAAAACGGTACAACAAATTGATAGGGTATCATGTGAGTGATATATTTGGCAGATATTTTTTCCCTGCGGCTGAAGGCGAATTCACCATTCGATTTGATAAAAAAGGTTACAAACAAAAAGAGATTGATGTGCAGGTAACGCGCGAAGACATGGAGCGCGGTTCTATTGGAATAAAAATGGAAATGGAAAAAGTGTAATATGAATATTTTGGGAATTGATTTTGGAACAAAGCGAATAGGGCTTGCGTGGATGCAGGAGGGGCTTGATGTGGTGTTGCCGTTTGGCGTTGTTGAGCATGAAGATAGAAAGAAAAATGTGGAAGCGGTCGCGAAGTTAATTGTAGACGAGCGAATAAACAAAGTAATTGTAGGATTGCCGTTTGGGTTTGATGGTGAAGAAACGGAAAACACAAAACGAATTCGAGCCTTTGCCGGTGAACTTGGCAAGATGGTGGATGTGCCGATTGAATTTGAAGGAGAGGAATTTACCACAAAAGAGGCGGCGCAGATGGAAGGTGACGCGAGTTTGGACGAGAAGGCGGCGATGCTGATTTTGCAGGGATGGAAAGAAAGAAGCGCATAGGCAATATACGGCAGTGTTGTCTCACAATCGCGGTCTCTCGCCCCAGCGGGCTCGAGCCGCTGCGCCTCGACCTCGCTCGTCCCGATGAGTACATCGGGACACCATGCCCGCTCGGCCTCCGGAGCTTGTTCAACAACACTGCCGTATATTGCGATACTTTATCTTCTTTATAATCCCTGCATATGCAAGCAATCGTGCTGTCCCGTACAAATGTGCGCGAGTTTGATCAGGTGATTTCTTTGTATACAAAAGAATCGGGGCGCCAAGACGCGATGGTGAGAGGTGTCAAAAAAATCATTAGCAAAAACGCGGCGAATCTGGAACCATTTTCGTATGTCCAAATTGAGCTGATTCGCGGAAAAGAATTTTTGCATCTGACCAAAGTGCAGCCGCTTTATTATTTTAAGGGGATTAGACAACATGTTGGCAAAAGTGTTGCCGCTCAATTTGCCGCTTCTTTTATAAAACAAGTCAGCCATATTGGAGAGCAGGATGAATCTTTGTTCAAATTGTTGTACACATTTTTATTATTTTTAGAAAAAACAAAAAGCACCGAGTATGCGACTGCGCTTGATTCGTTTGTGATTAATTGTTTTGGTGTTTTGGGATTTGCCCCAAAATTGGATGCATGCGTGGTGTGCGGCAAAACCGGAAAAGAAATTTTGAAAGAAGAAATTGAAAGTGCTGAAAAAAAGAAAGCGGGATTGTATTTTGCAGGCGGGGGATTGGTATGTCAAAATTGTTTGGCTGATAAAAAAAAGATAGGCGAGCAAGTCGCTGTTTGCGGTATAAAAGGAATCAGCAATATGCAGCGGATATTGAATGTTGATTGGCGTGTGGTTGAACAGGTTGATGTAGTTGAACAAGAGCGTATAGCGCTTCATGCATTGGTGTATGCGTTTGCGTTATTTCATCATGAAAAACATATCGTGAATTGGGGGGCGTGGTTTAGAAACTAAGATGGATGGATGGCGCTTCTCGAGAGACGCGTGTGTGAGTGAAGCGCCTCCCTTCCATCCGAGCATCATGCTCGAGAGACTTCACTTGGTGTTCACCTCCGTTGTAGGGGTTAGTATTTGGGATTTACCAGTCGTACCGCTCAGCCGGCAAGCTCGGATGGTTCATGCGGCTGGCGTCCAAGCAGTCGACCTGAGCCCATCCTGTACCGGTCGAGTAGACCCATCCGGCACCATAGGCAGTGCAGGCGAAGCCTTCAGCTTCCTCACGGGAGCCGAAGTGCATGTATGGGCCATTGTCCGCCCGGTCAGCGGACCATTCGACCGGACCGGTCGAGGACTCCTCCGTCGGATCCTCCCGGCCGAAGGACCGGTAGTACGTCGGCTTGGGCTTGTCCTCTTTGATGAGGTAACCCAGGCCGAGCGCCGCCCCGGCCATGATCATGATGTACAACATGCCTACACAGACGACCACGAGGCCGTCCGTAAATCGGTCCCTTCTCATTTAGATCCTCTTTGCCCTAAATCGTTGCGCGTCTCTCGACGGGCGTCCGTAATTAGCGGCAGCGAGAAGCGCCACCATCTTAGTTTCCAATTATATTGTAGAGAGCGCGTCTTTTCGGGCTAAAATTAGACGATTAGTGCATTTTAAAAGACTTCATACTATACCATAAAATTAGGCTTTTGTCAATGCAAAAACAGCTAAAATTTGCATATTCTAGCAGAATTTGGTACTTTTCTACATGTTAGTTTTATGAATAAATCTATGGAAACCACCATTTCTACCATTTCCGAGCACCAAAACCAACAAATCACCCTACACGGCTGGCTGGCCAACAAACGATCTTCGGGCTCGATCGCATTCTTGGAAATTCGAGATGGCTCCGGATTTATACAAGCTGTGGTTTCCAAAAAACAAGTCGATGAAGAGACCTGGAAACATGCCGAAGAAACTACTCAAGAATCTTCGCTTATCATAACCGGAACCCCAACCAAGCACCCGAAACTCGAAAACGTATACGAGCTGCAAGTAAGCAAAATCGAATTGGTACAAAAAGCCGAAGAATATCCCATTTCAAAAAAAGAACATGGCCCGGATTTTTTGCTCGAAAACAGGCATTTGTGGTTGCGCAGTAACACACAGTGGGCAGTGCTTCGTATTCGTCATTTTGTAAAAACAGGCTTCCAGGATTATTTTAATTCTCAAGGTTTTGTGGAACTCGACACGCCGACCTTTACCCCAACGTCATGCGAAGGCACGACAGATTTATTTGAAGTTGATTATTTTGGCCGCCCCGCGTATTTAACTCAAAATGGACAATTATATTTGGAAGCAATGGTCATGTCATTTGGAAAAGTATATGACTTATGTCCGAATTTCCGTGCGGAAAAATCAAAAACCAGAAAGCATCTAACAGAATTTTGGACGCTCAACCCGGAAATGGCGTTTACCGAGCATGCGCAGAGTTTGGAAGTACAAGAGGCTGCGGTAAAACATATGGTCGCGTATGTGCTCGAACACGCGAAAACCGAATTGGCAGTACTTGAAAGAAATCTCGATGACCTAAAAGCGATTGTAGAAAAGCCGTTTAAAAAATATGAATATCCTGACGCGATCGCGGAATTACAAAAGCGTGGATCAAAGATTCAGCATGGAGATGATTTGGGCGCGGACGATGAAGTTTTGCTCACCGAAGACTCTGATGTTCCGGTGTTTGTCATAAATTGGCCGGCAAGTATTAAACCGTTTTATATGAAGCGGCATCCGGAGCGCGCGGATTTTGTGTTGAATGCGGATTTATTGGCAGCCCGCGGATTTGGAGAAATCATCGGCGGATCGCAGCGTGAAGACGATTATGCGACTATGAAAAAACGAATTGAAGACGCAAAACTTTCGCTCCAAACATTTGAATGGTACTTGGATCTGCGCCGCTATGGCACGGTGCCGCACTGCGGATTTGGTATTGGAATCGAACGTATGACTCGCTGGATGGCGGGAATTCATCATATTCGTGAGACCATTCCATTCCCCCGAATGATCAACAGAATTGATCCATAAATATGGGAGAAAGAGAAGAAATAAGTTCACAAGGAATGCCGCCGGGAGCGGCTAAATCGGGCTCAGAAGCGAATCTTGTTGATGTTTCGGAGGGACGGGAACAGGAGCATACAGAGATTGATCAGCCTGAAGTCGGCCCCGATAGAGAAGCACACATAAAAGATGAGCAAGAGCCCAAAGAAGGCGAAGACGGCGAGGCAAAAAAAGAAAAACCGCTCCCGCCTGAATTTGAAACCGATTTTTCCGAGACGCATAAACATCTCGAATTTTTATTCAAACATCTTTCGGATTTTTTTCTTTTTACCCCATCCGGCAGGGTCGATACTACCGCAAGGAAATGGAGGTATACGTCGAAGAGATAAAAGACACTCATCCTTGCATTGTCCAACTTGCAAAAAAAATGATGACCACCGCGGATCAACTCTCGATGGCGGCAGAGAAGGAAGGCGTGCCTGTCGCGGTAATCGAAGCTCAAGGTGCCGCCCTGGTAGAGGGACTACATTCTCGATTTGATATTATTTTGGCCGCTGCCGAGGATATTTCGGGAGAAGAAATTTCCGGAGCTCTTGGCGAGGACGGATTGAAGCAAACCAAGCAAACACTATACAAAGTGGTTTTGTCTTGCGTGCAATTTCTCGACGCAAAACAATTGGCTTTTTTTACAAAAATTATAGAAGGAGAGTCGGAGGAAGAAGAACAGATTGATTTGTATGATGATGTTGATGATACACTTGATGACGCGAGACGACAGGATGAGAAAGAAGATGATGATGGTTACACGCAAAATTTACAGCAACAAAAACCGATTTTAGAGGACCCTGTTTTGGTTGGGGCAGATGAAGACGTAGCGGAAGAAGTGGATGAAGGCGAAGACGAAAAGGGTTTGGATTATTCATATGGATTTATAGAACCGCTGAATGTAACCGTGGATTTTGTTACGAGCGATGAGCGTTTGGCCGAGGATTGGCGACTGATGCGCGACGTGGGATTTGTAACGGGTCAAGTATATATGGACGATCCAAAAGGCGTGCGGCTGCGTGCGTATGAACGCGTGCTGCCATGGGTGGGGCCGTTGCGCATGGATCGTTTCTTTAGTTTTAACATTCGCCATCGATCAAAAAATCGCGACGCATTTAAGCGCGTAGAGAGTCTCCAAGGCGGCTATTTTCCGGAAGCGATTTTTCTAGATGATTCTGAAGTGGCGATTAACGCGTACAAAGCGGGCAAAAATGCGTGGGACGCGTATACAAAGACGCCGCATTATCTTGGTTTGAAACAAGAATTTGGTATTGAGGAATAGTGCTTACGGATTTATAACATTATGGCAAAACAAAAGAAAGGCGCAAAAACCGGGATCCCGGAACGATTTTTGGAACGGCTCGAAGAAATATTTGGCGCGTCATTATCTGTCCAAATTCGAAAAACGTTTGTCGAGCGTCCGACCACGTTTCGCGTTAATACGATAAAATCCTCCAAAGAAATCGTGTTGCCAAATCTCCGCGAGCATGGCTTCCAAGTCGAAAAAGTTTTGTGGTATAAAGACGCATTTATTTTGAAAAATAAATGCAAACGTGAACTTACGGAATTGGATATATACATAGAGGGGAACATATATATCCAAAGTTTGGCGAGCATGCTGCCGCCGCTTATCCTTGATCCGCAGCCGGGGGATAAAATATTGGATTTGACCGCGGCTCCGGGAAGCAAGACGAGCCAAATTGCGGGGCTGATGAAAAAAAAGGGAGAATTGATTGCAAATGACAATAACAAAGTCAGATTTTTTAAACTGAAACACAACATGGAGGCTCTCGGCGTGGTGGATGAAGAGAAAGCGGATTGGAAATTCAAACTCCGCATGGAGCACGGCGCGGGATTGTGCAAAGAATACCCTGAATATTTTGATAAAATTTTGCTCGACGCGCCATGCAGCGCGGAAGCCCGTTTTGTCGAGAGTGACCCCAAAACCTATGGTTTTTGGCATGAGAGAAAGATAAAAGAGACTGCGTATAAACAGAGGCAGATGTTGTTTGCAGCTTGGCAGGCGCTCAAGCCGGGGGGTACACTTGTATATTCCACTTGTACCTTTGCACCGGAAGAAAATGAAGTACAGATTTCCCGGCTTTTTGAGGCGGTAAAAGGAGCTTGTAAAATTGTGCCTATCGCGGCGCTTGGGGATCTCAAAAAAGCGTCTATTGTCAAAAAATGGAAAGGAAAAGAGCTCGCGAAAGATACCTCATCCTGTTTGCGCGTTTTGCCGGATAGCAGAATTGAAGGTTTTTTTGTCGCGAAATTAGAGAAACTATAGTACAAAAAAACCATAATGTGATATACTAATCGCATTATATAAGTATCGGCGCAAAAGCGTGTAATAATGCGTACATGCGTGCGTTTTTTGCTAAAACAATCACACGAATAAAAAGGGCAAAAGCAGCCCTGTTTGCGATTAAGCCGTTTCAAGGTATTAGATTTACTTTTTTTGTTGCCCTAGTCGCGCTTGGTATTTCAATTGCGATTCATCCCGCTCTTGCGGATGGCACCGGTTCTGTGGGTGGAGACATCGCTGACTGGCTGGTTACCGGAGTCACCGATATTTTGTTGGTTACGGCGCGCCTTGCTATCGGAATTTGTATTTTCTTTTTGCATCTTTTCATAACGCTTGCCAGCTACAACAATTACATCAATACGCCGGTCGTACAGGTGGGCTGGATAATGGTGCGCGACGTGGCAAACATGTTTTTTGTCGTTACTCTGCTTGTTATCGCCTTTGGTACCATACTTGGGCTCGAACAATACGAGTGGAAAAAAGGCTTGGTCAAGCTTATTTTGGGTGCTATTTTTATAAATTTCAGCAATTTGCTCGCGCAA
>CAZKQL010000046.1:0-4385 GCA_964554925.1 uncultured Gammaproteobacteria bacterium
GGATGCGGCGACTGCGACCACACTCATGTTCCACAATACTTATTAAAAGAATTACTCCCTCGTTTTTTTACCGCCAAACCGTACGATCCCAAAGCAAGCACGGCTCCAACGCCAATGCCGGCAGGGTCTGAAGCAAATTCTTTTGGTAAAACCGGAGAAGACACAAAACCTCTTACGAATGCCGAAGTCCAAGAAAAATTGCGTAAACCAGTCCCCCGCATAAAAATTCCCGGCCTTACTTTTAGCGAACCGGTAGCGATGGAAGTAACGGACATAAATGGAGAGAAACAAATTTTTGTAAAAGCTCCTTTCCTTGGAGAGTACATAGCTGCCGTCTTCCGCTATGGCATCATTTTCCTGTCTTTATTATCGGTTGTTCTCATCATTATATCCGGTATACAGTGGATACTGCGCGGTGGCGGCGAAGATAAATCTGAAATTTTAAAAAGAATAGAAGGCAGCATCATCGGATTGGTAGTCGCGGTCGGTTCGTATGTTATTTTATATACTTTGAATCCTGAGCTTGTTTCATTCAAGTCTCTCAATATCCCATTCTTGCAGCCCCTCCCAGTGCGTCCGGACTATGACGAAACGGAAATTGATGACGGCATGGGAATAACGGGGCTTTCTCGCTATGTAAACGGAAAAGAATTAAGCGCGAGCGACAAATGTCTTGAAAAAGAATTTTTTGCGGAACGAATCGGCATGCTGCCGGAGACCGAAAAAATAGAGATGTTCGGTGTGGGAGAAATAAAAATGAATAAGTACGCAATTCCGGCGCTTAAAATTGTTTCGGATTTGGTACTTGAAAGAGCAAAAACAGATCAGGAAGTATCGGGATATCTGCAATACATGAAAGATTTCAAAGCAAAAAAAGTTCCGGACCTTTTGGGAACCAAGGATGGTGAAGGCACTTTTTCCACTGCCATTTCAAAGATCGGCTATGTGCGACGTGGGGCAGACAAAGGGCAACCTCGTACATGCTTGCGATGCGATATGCACGCGCCAGGACTCGCGGTAGATATCATGACGCGCAGCAATTGGGATGTACGCTGGGGCGGCACTGCAAAAGGTGCCCCGGCCACTCGTACCTGTGGTGTATACAAAAAAACACTGGAAAAAATGAAAACCGGCGAATACGGGCCGGAACTGCAGAAAGACCCATACCATATGTTTGACCGTCTCGAAAAGAAAATCGCAAGCTGTCTCAATCATTTTAATAACGGTACGGAACCATACACCTCTCTACCGGACGGCATTGTGTCCGCATTCGAAGATAATGGATTTTATTGGGGTGGTTGGGGTTGGGGCAAACTCCGCAGCGACAGCATGCACTTTGAATACCTCGGAAAATGCGCGGGATCAAAAGGCGGCAATAAAGGCGGACCTGCAGAAGCTTACAAACTGCAAAAAGATTTGATGTGTTGCAAAGTGAATGCAACCGGAGAAGAAGCCACTGTCAGCAATGAAAAAGAATGTACAGACAAACAAGGAACGGTAATAAGTACGGGGGCATGTTAATCATATGACTAAAAAAAATCTTCCGCGGATTATTTTTGCCTGTGCCGCCCTCACCGTGCTTATGATACAACCGGTATTTGCAGACTTGGATCAATTGGATTTGCCGCCTGAAGATGAATATTTTAAAGCAGAAGTGCTTGAAGTATTACCGGCAAATGATCAAGATGGAATTACAGATCCGTTTCAAAAAATCCGCGTGAAAGCTTTGGAAGGTACTCAAAAATCAAAAGAGGTTATCGTGATTCAAGAAACCGTAAAAGGGTACAGAATGATACAGGATATAGAACAGGGCGAAACCATAGTCGTGTACTATTCCCCGCTTAGCGATCCGCCGTATGTTCTCGACACAAAATATAGATTACCCTACGTTCTCCATATTATCCTCGCGTTTTTTCTCTTGGTTTTGGCTTTTACGGGATGGCATGGAGTGCGTGCGTTAAGCGGGCTCGTGGTAAGCTTGATAATTGTTATATATTTTGTGGTACCGCAAATCGCCGGAGGCGCGAATCCGATCGTTATAAGTTTGACGGGTGCGTTATTTATGCTCGTAAGCGCCATGTTTCTTTCCCACGGAGTAAACACGCGTACCACAATAGCGTTTATAAGTACGGTCTTTACCCTCTTTCTTTCGAGCAGCGTCGGCTGGCTCTCCATCCATTATGCAAAATTATTAGGCGTGGGAAGCGATGAAGCCTTCTTTCTACAATTTGGAAATCTTGGTAGTATAAATCTGCAAGGACTTTTGCTCGGCGGAATCATCATCAGCACTATTGGGCTCCTCGACGATGTAAGTGTGGTGCAGGCAACCGCGGTCGAGGAAATTCATAAAGCGGACAAGACATTGTCAAAAAATGAATTGTACGAACGAGGACTCGTTATCGGCAAAGAGCATATCGTATCGATGGTTAATACGCTGTTTATCGTGTATGCCGGCGCGGCACTCCCCTTATTTCTCTTTTTTAATTTTTCGGAACACACCGGAATACCGCTGTGGGTACATATAAATCGAGAGGCGTTAACCGAAGAAATAATACGATCGATAGTGGGAAGCATGGTACTCATTTGTACGGTTCCGGCTACAACGCTACTCGCCGCCCATGTGTACAGCAAACGCACGCAACATGAATAAAAAAATTCTACTTACAAATTTTCTCGCGACCACGATTTTTCTGGCAGCACTATTTGGATTTCATGAAACCGCTTTCGCCGCGCCAAAACCAGGGAAAAAAGTTGGAAACGTACAACTCTACACCTACGATTCAAAATGTAGCGGAGCCACAAAACAAAGCATTATTTTTGATACCACGACCGCAAGTTTCGAAGACACCTACTTGGTAATACACGGCCAAAACGCATTTTCTCCGGATCAATATTGCAGCGGGGCATTTGATTTGTGTACTAGAGCCGCGGAAAAAACAAAATCAATATTCGTGGCGTTTGCCATGTCCGGTTCGGGTGAGCAATGGATAAATGCATTCGACTTCACATGCCTTTATAACGAAGCAAAGGCGCAAGTAAGTGAACTGGGAAAAACAATGCCAAACAAACATATTCTAGCCGCATTCAGCTATGGCGGCCGTGCTCTTTCAAAAATTTATAGCAAAAATACTCAACCGCCAAATGTAGTACGCACGTTATTATTTGACGCCTGTTTTCCCTACCCCGATTGGTGCGTAGTAGTGGCAAAGACACCTTCTTCAAAACGCGGAACCATGCATATCTACGCTTCAAACGCGCAAGACAATCAAAATGGACCAAAAAATCAGGAAGGCGCTCAAAAAGCCCTCGCCGCCTCGACCGATGCCATAAAATATGTATATGTACCGATAAACGCTCATGGATCAATCCCAAAAATTTGTTTTCGCGACCATTACACAAATGATAATTGCGGAAAAAAGGGAGAATTGAAAACGTCGGCGACCACGAATCCCGCGGAGTCCGCGTCTTTGTCAAAAAATTTGTCGGACGCGTGGAACGGAACCCCCATGACGCTCCGGTGCCGAAAATAAAAATCCCCGGGCTTGAATTTACCGATCCTTCGATTGAAAATTTGATTAGCATGCAGCAAGACGGGAAGACCTATCTCAATATCCCCTATCTTGGTCAATACATATCGGCTGTCTATCGTTATGGCATCATTTTCATAAGCATTGTCGCGGTGCTGATGCTCATTCGGTCGGGGGTTATGTGGATATTGGGACGCGGACAAGGAACGGAGGAAATCATGAAAGGAATGTTTCAGGTTGTGGTGGGGCTCGGCATCGCGGTTGGTTCGTACACGATTTTGTATTTCGTCAATCCCGAACTCGTCAAATTTCAAAGTTTGCATATTTTGTTTATCAATAAGGCGGAAATGCCCGCTATTACCGAGGAAGAAGTAGATACGGATTTACCGGCAGATCCGACAATTGCCGGACCGGTGGAAAAAATAGAACAAGTTGACTCCACATATTTCAAAACCGATTCAATAAACGGCGGGAAAGTCGACGGCTGGTCGATATGGCAGGGTCTGACTGACGAAGAAAAAAATATAATCCTTCCCAATTTGTTTAAACAAATCGCGCCAAGCTGTCCCGAAGATCATCTGGTAAAAATAGAAGATATTGCCGGCTGGAACGGCAAAAAAATTCATCCCGCGGTGCTCGATTCATTTAAGCAGGTCAACAAATTGGCTCAAGAATTGGGATTCAAACTGGTTCCCGGCTCTGTTCATCGTCCGGCATCAGTAATGGTACCGTTATGGAATACCGGTATCGTCGCGCGGTACAAGCAGGGGCGCAAAGATTGGAAAACCAATGAAGCGAAAATCGCAAAACCAAGCTGCCAGACCGGACATTCCATGGGCGCGGCGGTTGACGTGAATT
>CAZKQL010000046.1:4395-8136 GCA_964554925.1 uncultured Gammaproteobacteria bacterium
GGTTCATATAAAAACAAACAAGCAGCTGGCGGCAACCGACAGCGGCAAAATTACCAATTCAAACTATGACAAACATTTTCTCGAGGATCCTTACAAAATTATCTTGGAACAAATCTTCTACCAAAACAAATGGGTGCGGTATTGTCCGGAACATTGGCATTTTGAATACGCGGTAACCCCAAGCTACAAAAAATGGGATGGTACGTCTCGCTGCATCGGCGGAGGCGTAACGGAAAAGCCGATACCAAACGAAATAAGATTAAAAGTAAATGAAATCGTTGGGTATAATTTCTTGAATTAATATGGCAAAATCCACGGTCGTGTATGTCTGTCAAAATTGTGACGCGCAATTTCAAAAATGGCTGGGGCGCTGTCTTGAATGCGGCCAATGGGGAACCATACAAGAGCAAATAAAAAGCCCGGAAACAACTGCAAAAAATGTAATCGCCGCGGGTAATCCCGCGCAATTGTTCAGTATAGAAAAAATTGACGCGAGCCAAGTGCAGCGTTTGGTTACCGGAATTGGGGAACTTGATCGCGTGCTCGGAGGCGGGCTCGTGCCGGGAAGCATTATTTTGCTCGGCGGCGAGCCGGGCATAGGAAAATCAACGCTTTCATTGCAATTGGCATATAGCATTGACCATTGTTTGTATATTTCCGGAGAAGAATCCGTCGGACAAATTAAACTTCGCTTTGACCGTCTGGATTTGAAAAAAAATCCACATTCAAAATTGTTACTGGCAAACGATACGGATGTGGCCGGCATAATTGCCGCGATTGAACAACAAAAACCTCGGCTCGCAGTTGTCGATTCCATACAAACCATATATTCAAAAGAAATCGCGAGCGAGGCCGGAAGTCCGGCGCAAATCAGGAGCTGCGCGGTGCAGTTATTGGAAGTGGCAAAACGCACCGGTACTTCCATTTGCATTATCGGTCATGTTACCAAAGATGGATATGTGGCGGGGCCAAAAACATTGGAGCACTTGGTCGACACGGTATTGTACCTAGAGGGTGAGCGCAGCCATACCTACAGAATTTTGAGGAGCGTAAAAAATCGATTCGGGGAAACAAATGAAGTCGGTGTTTTTGAAATGGCGGCGCACGGGCTGGATGAAGTAAAAAATCCTTCGCAAATATTTTTGGATGAACGGGGGGAATCCATGCCCGGTTCGATTATTACTTGCCTCATGGAAGGCACGCGACCGTTGCTTGTGGAAATTCAAGCGCTTGTAAACAAAACAAATTTCGGGTATCCGGTACGCAAAGCGAGCGGATTTGATCTTAATCGTTTGCATGTGCTGGCCGCAGTTTTGCAAAAACGCGCGGGGTTGAATTTGTCACAATACGACATACATATAAATGTGGTGGGCGGTATCACTGCCGATGAACCTGCTGCGGACTTGGCGGTGTGTCTGGCTATCGCGAGCTCGTACAAAGACACGATCTTGGGCGGCGACCTCGTGGCATTTGGTGAAGTGGGACTTGGCGGAGAAGTACGAAGCGTTTTGTCGCAAGACAGAAGAATACAAGAGGCGGCGCATCTTGGCATGAAACGAGTGATTGTGGGCGAGTACAAGAAAGGAATTGAAGTGGTGAATGGAGCTAAAATAATTACAGTGAAAAACCTGATGGAGTTGATAAAACAAGCGTAGATTAATTAAGCCCGACATATTGTTTTCGCGCTAACCGGCGCAACAAGTCCGGTAGCGAAAATAATATGTCGGGCTTATATTTTTCTAATTATTTTATGTCCGTCACATCATGCGCCCCGCTTTCATGCCTCCCGGCCGCGCTAATGCGAACAAAATCACAATTTTTTTGTAATTCAGAAATGGTTCTGGAATTTGTATAGCTCATCCCCGAACATAGCCCGCCCACCAGCTGTGTTACCACTTCTTTCAGATACCCTTTGTACGGTACCACCGCCTCTACACCTTCCGGCGTAACGTCGCTCAAATCTTTTTTCTCTTGACCCACGTCTTTTCTGCGCTGTGCAATCGCAAAACTCGCACTGCCGCGACATACTTTATATTTTTTCCCATCACGATTCATAATTACGCCCGGACTTTCGTGCGTGCCCGCGAGTAATCCGCCGAGCATCACGCTGTCTGCCCCCGCGCCGATTGCTTTTACAATATCGCCGGACTTTTGAATTCCACCATCGGCTATAACCGGCACAGCATAACGCTGCGCCACACGCGCTACATTGTATACCGCGGATAATTGGGGGACTCCGCATCCGCTTACCAATCGCGTAACACAAATCGTACCCGGTCCCACCCCTACTTTGACCGCGTCCGCTCCTGCTTCACACAAATCTTTTGCAGCCTGCGCGGTCGCGATATTGCCCGCGATTATTTGAATATCGCCGCCGCAATTCCGTCGTATTTCTTTTATCGCGTTAAACATAAGATCAGAATGCCCGTGTGCTATATCTACCACGAGCACATCAACTCCCGCGTCTGTCAGCGCTTTTGCCCGATCAATATAATCCCCTTTTACACCGACAGACGCGCCCACGATCAGTCTTCCTTTATGGTCTATGCTCGCGAGCGGATAATCAATTTTGTGCCGCAAATCATCGTCTATAATTAGCCCCACAATTCGATTTTCTTCATCAACCAGCGGCAATTTTTCAATTTTGTATTTTTTTAAAATATCCCTCGCTTCCGCAAATGTGGTTGACGGCGTGCCAACAACCAATTTTTCGCGCGGTGTCATAACTGCGCAAACCAATTCATCTTCGCTATCAGTAAACAAAATATCTCGGCTCGACAATACGCCGCGAAGTTTTTTGTCGCCGTTCGCGACCAACAACCCGCTCACGCCGATTTTTGCGATATATTCTTTTGCTTCTCGTATGGTTTTATTGGGATCAATGGTATACGGATCTTTTATAACCAAATTTTGCGCGCGTTTGACGCGTTTCACTTCTTCCACATTTTCTTCGATGGTCATGAACCGATGAATGATACCGATACCGCCGAGGCGCGCGAGCGCGATTGCCATTTCGGATTCGGTGACCGTGTCCATGTTCGAGCTTATGATCGGGATGTTTATACTCAAATTTCGGGTAAGTTTGGTAGTTGTATTGGCTTCTTTTCTCGAGGCTAGAGTGGAGCGCCTCGGTACAATCAATACGTCGTCGTAGGTCAGAGCGAGGGGGATGTTCATAATTAAAGCTTTAGTACAACAGGCAAAGGATATTGTAGCAGATAGGTTATGGGGTGGAAAGTGTTACTCCAAATGCGCCACGCTCTCCCACTCCTCCACTTTCCGCTTCAAAGACGGATATGCGCCAAAATCAATTCCTCTCGCGAGTTCCCGCGAAAGTTTGATAAGATCAATGTCTCGCATGGTCGCGAGCCGAAAATTCATCATGCCGCTCTGCGCCGTGCCATATACTTCTCCCGGGCCACGCGTTTGCAAATCATATTCAGCGAGCGCAAATCCATCAGAATTTTTTTCAAAATACGATAATCGTTCTTTTACTTTGTCCGAATCATTATCCGTAAACACAAAACAATAAGACTGATGCACACTTCTACCCACGCGTCCTCGAAATTGATGCAACTGCGCCAGTCCAAATCGTTCCGCCCCCTCTATCATCATCACGCTCGCGTTTGGAATATTTACTCCGACTTCAACCACAGAAGTCGAAATAAGAATATCAATTTCGCCTTGTGAAAAATCTTCCATTATTTTTTCTTTATCCGCCGGTTTCATTTTCCCGTGCAG
>CAZKQL010000047.1:0-3033 GCA_964554925.1 uncultured Gammaproteobacteria bacterium
ACCTCGCCGTGATCGTGCACCCCGGCGAGGAGTGCCCCTGCCTCCCCTAGTTAACTCACACCGTGCTCCGGCGCGCTGCCACAAGCGGCGCGTCGGAGCCGGCACCCCCAACCACGGCGCTCAACGAACATCGGACCCCACAAACCGATCGAGCGCCTTCCAACCATATCTGTCAAAATATTGGCAGATATAAAGGAACCTAGAGTCAAACAATCGATAAGTTAAGTTGAAGAGGATTAGATGTTCTTATAAAAAGTGGCTCCACAGTCCCTCAGCGACCGAGGATACGGGAGCTGTGGAGACGAGGACGTGTACACTTTTTATAAGAACATCTAATCTAATATTGACAAACAAATCGATACAGGTTATACTCGAAAGTTATTTTTTATAAATGGCCAATATGAAAATCGCCATGATCGGACAAAAAGGAATCCCGGCCACCTATGGTGGTGTGGAAAATCATGTGCAAGGTCTTGCGACCAGGCTTGTTAAGGCCGGCAATAGCGTAACCGTGTACAGTCGTCCTTGGTACACCAATACAAAAGAAGACTACGCATACGAAGGCGTGGAAATTAAACACCTCAAAAGCATCAAAACCAAACATCTCGATACGATTACGCATACTTTTTTGGCTACACTTCACGCGATCGCGCGCCGATACGATGTCATTCACTATCACGGCATAGGCCCATCGCTTCTGTCATGGCTCCCCCGTCTATTCTCGCCGCATACAAAAATCATTACCACATTTCACTCCATCGACCGCTACCACAAAAAGTGGAATTGGCTTGCAAAAAAATTCTTGCGCCTTGGCGAAAAAACCGCCTGCGCGTTTGCACACGAAACCATTAGTGTTTCAAAAAGTTTGCAGCAATATTGTATAAATGAATACCGAACAGAAACCGCATACATACCAAACGCGGTTCCCGCGCACAATGAAAAAACATCAAACAAACATTTGGTCTCCTTTGGACTGACCAAAGAAAAATACTTGGTGATGGTGTCGCGACTCGTACAGCACAAAGGCGCGCATTTGCTTATCAAGGCATTTGCAAATCTAAAACAAAAACACCGCGATAATCCCGAGATTCGAAATCTAAAATTGGCAATTGTGGGCGGATCGGTATATACAGACCACTATGTGCAGGCGCTTCATAAAGACGCGAGTATTTGCAATGATATAATTTTTACGGATTTTCAATCCGGCGACGCCCTAGTCGAATTGTACACGAATGCAAAAGCCCTCGTACACCCATCGCTCAATGAAGGACTGCCGATTACCGTACTACAGGCCATGAGTTATGGTGTCCCTGTTTTGGTATCGGATATTCCGGAACATTTGGAAATGGTAAAAGACATGCGCGTGGTATTCAATGAAAACAGTGTCGAAGCGATTGAAAACGCAATCATGAATTTTTTGTCACTCGATGCCGCAACCGTAGAAGAAATCACCGAGTCGCACAAACATGTTGTGGCGCGAAATTACAGTTTCGACGGAATTGTCCCGCAGATTATTGAAGTATACGAAAAAAATCCCGCACCTACAATTACGGCCCTTCAGAAAATCCGATAATATCTTTCACTCCGTCAAAATCAACATCAACGGTTTCAACCTGAATTCCGGATTTTGCGGTACCGGTATACGCTTTGAATTCAAATAATTTGGTGCCGTCTTTTTTGAATACTTTTATAATCGGCTCTTTGCCAACGCCTGCTCCGACAATAATTTCGTCAGACGAGTCAGTATCAAGATTCGCGCTCGCCACATCAATACCGCCCTTAAAGGTCGGCTCAAACGCGCGCCAACCGCTTACGCGATTAAACGCGTAGTCATAAATATCCACGATTGGCTCTCTCCCCACACCGCTTCCGACAATTATATTATTCCCGAAATCAGAACCGAAATTTGCAACCGTAATATTGTACCCTCCTTTGTATTGTGTCCCGTACGGAAACCAATCATTTTTTATGGTCGATCCATCCGCGTTATACACTTTAATCGGCGCGGGATAACCCACACTCGGAGCCACAAATATTTCTTTTGTATTGTTGTGATGCAAATCTCCTATAGCTATGCGGAGCTGCCCCGTATAATTCGCGGTGTACGGATACACGCTCAAAAGCAGCTGACCGTCATCGCGCCACGCGATAAGTTTCGCCCCGTGCGCCAAGAGCAAATCACGCTTGCCGTTTCCGTCAAGATCAATATGCGCGATAGTATCGCCGCCTTTGTATTTGTCTTCAAATACAAAAAAACCGTTGCGCACGCGATTTCCCTGTTCATCAAAAAAACGCGCGAACGCTCCGTTTTCAAACACTACGTCATCTAATGTTGCGAAGGTTTTCAGCAAAATCAACCCGTCGTATTCATCCAAATTCACTTCGTTTACGATAGAGCCGTCATTTATCATCTTGTCTTGCGTACCATGAATTTTTTCATATTCGCCATCGAGTACCACGGTCTGCGTTTTGTCTGTGCTGTTAACGATGGTGAGTCCATTTTCAAAATCACGCCGCCACACATCCGGCTGATACGTCTTTAGTCTTTTTTGCGAAAAAGATTCTGACTCCGGAGCGCCCAAATCCGTATTGTATTCATCGTACCACCATAGCTGCCCGTGATTTTGATCTCCATAGTCATACGAAAAATACCCATCTTCAAGAAGTGTGCTGCCCAAATCAAAACGCACTTTTTGATAATCATTCTGACTGCCGCCGCCATTGCCTGAATTTGAATTGATGATGTTTATTCTGTCTTGTCCATCATTGAATTTGTACGTCTCCATGGTTGGTCCCCAAGCGGGCGCGATAAAATTTTCTATCATGTTCCCGTTCAATTCATTTCGATACGCGCGTGTCGTACCATTTCCCACCACGATTTTGCCTGGAGCGAGGCGTTTGGTTTCGTTGTATAAAAATTTCATACCTTCTTGCCAAGCCGCGTCCGCGGTTTTGTCCGCTATTTTATCTCCGTTCACGTCCACATCCGCGCCCACAAAATGAATTATGCTGTCCCACGCATTGTCATAAAAA
>CAZKQL010000047.1:3043-8131 GCA_964554925.1 uncultured Gammaproteobacteria bacterium
ACCGCTTCCGAGAATGGTGTCTGCCGTATACGCCGCAAAAAATTCATTGAACCGTTTGCCATTAACCCGTGGAGCGTTGTTTGTAACATTCAATACATACGTACCCGGCCACCAATTGAGACGATTGCCCTTGCTATTTTTCAGATACCAATCCCCTGAAATTTTTGAATGCAAATCATTGCGGAGTTTGCTCCCCGCGTTCGCCGCGTCTTGCTTTATTTCTTGCGGGGTAATATATGCCAAAATAATAATGTTTGGATTGAGCCGGCGCATGCGCTTTAGCATGTCAGGATTTTTGAATTGATTTTCGGCATCCAGCACCACCAAATCCCAGCGAGCGAGTGAATCCGCTTCTGCAGTGGTCAGTGACCAATGAAGATAATAATTCGCGAGACGAGGCGCGTCCGGATTGGCAAAAACAGACGCGGGCATGCAAAAAAACAGCAACAAAGCCACCAATCCGCTCGTTATTATTTTGTTCCCCAAACATTTCTTCATACCAAGTGCTTGTACAAGGCGATTATCCTGTCTATATGCGTATTTGGATTATTCAAATGCTCTACTTGCGCGCGATTATGCGCGCCGATTGCCCGACGTTCTTTTGAGGAAATAGTATACCAATGGCTGATTTTTTGCGCCAATTGCTTTGAATCGCCCGGCTCAAACAAAAATCTCTTGTCCAGCATTTCGGGAATCCCGCCAATATTGCTTGCTATAACCAATTTGCCCGCGGCTTTTGCTTCAAGAATACTCAAAGGATAATTTTCATACCAAATCGAGGGAACCGCAACCACGCGAGCCTGCGCGATTTCTCGCTGCAAAGCCTGTCCCGTCTTAAATCCGATTAATTCGACATTTGGTATGTGTTCATTTTGAATACGAGCCCGCAATTCTTGCTCGAGAGGACCCGAACCTACTATTCTATAGAGAATATTCGAAGTCGCTTTTGCCGCGTCAAGCAGCACATGCAGCCCTTTTTCTTTGGACAATCGACCGCTACACAATACATAATCCTCCTCTTGTGTCTGCCGCGCGGTGGACGGCACAATGGCCGGATGCGGAATATGCACGAACTTTTTCCGCGGCCAGCCGAATTCTACGCATTTGTCTATCAAAAATGTTGAAGGCGAAATAAAATAATCAACATGACGCGCGTATACGCGCCATAGTTTGTGGTGAATTATCATTTCTAATGTTCCGAGTGCACTGTATGTCCGAGAATTTTTCATGCACGCATTGGCTGCGCAAGAAAAATACCAACCCCGCGCGTCGTTTTCATGAACTCTACCATGATGAAACATCGTATAGTTCGGACAAATCAATTTGTAATCGTGCAGCGTCATTACAATCGGAATACCGCACTTTTTTATTTCAGGTAAAATCGACGGAGAAATATGATGGTAAATATTGTGCAGATGCACAATATCCGGCTGCACTTTGTCCAACAATTTCGCTATATTCCGGCGCGCCTCGCGATAATAAATCATGCGCGCGGCAGCAGATATTTTTTTTGCTAAAGATAGAGATTGTGGCGCAAAAATATCCATGTCCGGCACAAAAAAACGGCTGTACGGATTCGCGATGGTTTCTTTTTGTTTCATGCTAAAAGGGACCACCTCGTGTCCCCTCTTTTCCAAGAGCTCGGTGAGTTGTAACGCGTATTTTGAGGCTCCATCTCGCGGCCACCAATATTTGTGTACCTGCACTACTTTCATACGGGAAAATTTGGTATAATTTCCTTGTTGTACATACGCCCAATTTTACTACAAAATAGCACAAAAAACAATGAAATTTTCTGCTAAATTCCCGCAGTATCGTCCACTCATATTGCTCGCGCTGTTTGCGGCGATTTTTATTATCATAAATCCTTACGCCGGAATTGATGTGCTTGTACTCGGGCTTACACTCCTTATAATCGGACACGTTTTTTTAAAAGAAAAATTGTTGCTCGCGTTTTTGATTATTCGCCCGACGCTCGATTTGTGGAGAGATGTAACGCTGTTTCAATACAAGGAATCTGCGATCAATCTAAATGCCGCGTTCGCTCTTCTTTTTTTGGTATGGTCTTTTTTTGTGCTGTTCAATCATAGAAAAAAAATATCATCGGTTCCGCTTTTTGTTGGATTTGCATGCCTGATGCTCGTAATGTTCGCAAGCGCAGTGTATGGCGTTTCTTCATTCACTTCTCTTATCGAGACAACTAAATTCATAAATATCGCAGCCATATTCGCGCTTTCATACATAAGTGTACAAGCAAAATTTTTTTCTCTCAAAGAATTGCTGTCTGCCATCGTCGCCTCTGCCGTCCTCCCCCTGCTTTTTGGAGCTCTGCAAATTATCGGCAAAACAGGTATCTCCACCTTTGACGTGCGCGGTCGTATTTTTGGAACATTCGCGCATCCGAATGTGTTTGCGTTTTTTATTCTGACGCTGTTATTTTTGCACACACAATTCAGCGCGATACAAAAAATGGATTTCTGGAAAAAAAATAACGCGCTTTCCTATGTCGTGTACGCATTTTTGCTTTTACTTTTGGTGCTGACCTATACGCGTGCGGCGCTTGTGGGATTGTTTATTTTTCTTGTTATTATCGGCGTATTGCGCTTTAGAAAAATGCTTGTCGCACTCTTGTGCGGTGTAATCGGATTTTATCTGATTTTTTTCCCGATCAACGATTTTTTGATTAAAAAAACAAATTACAGTTTGCAAGAAATTCCTCTTGTCGCCCGCGTAACGAGCAGAAACGAAGATGCGGATTCATTTGAATGGCGGAGGGCTTTGATTCGAGAAAATATCCCTATCATCCGGGCGCGGCCGTTATTTGGATATGGATACGGAACATTCCCCAAAATCTGGGAAGAACAGCGCAGCGACACGCATCTGTGGGATGACAGCGCGGAAGCGCACAATGATTATCTGCGGCTTGCAGTAGAGATCGGATTGGCAGGATTAACGCTGTATGTACTGTTGCTATTGCGACTTTTGTACATAACCACGCGGCCAATGCTCGAACACAAAAAAGTGAAAACCGAATACATGTATATGATGGCTTGGGTTATTACTTTTTTGGCATTGAGCTTTACAGACAATATGTTGCACCATACGCCCGTAATGTGGATGACGTTCGCGCTATGGGGAGCTGTATTAGCACGTGAATACAAAGAATACAGCGGACCGAATTTTGTGGGGAGATAGAAGGCGAGGCGATTGACAGACTAGTTATGCATGTGATATATTAAAAATAATCACGACGAAAGGAGGTCTATACGGTTCTGTCCGTATGCGATTGCCTTTCACAAAGATCCTCTTTAATCAGGGGATCTTTTTGTATTGAAATTTACTTCTTAAATCATTCATAAAGTCAATTTTATCCGCACCAAAAGATTTCAATAACCGTGAATATGAGTATGAATTTGGAATTAACAGCCGAAGCAATTTGTTCTTTTTATACAAATATTCAATCAAACAATAAAAATCGCCGTCACCACTCACAATTACGAATAGCCAAATTCAAATTTTGACTATCAATAAAGCATAATTGTTCCCCTCCTTTTGCATAATGTAGTTTTTGTTTTTGTATCCAAAATGTCACACCGAGGTGATTGACAAGCCAAATTATATAATGATATATTTACTATGTGCTTGTGGGCGAAAGCCCCTTTCGGCCTCTAAGCTGCAAAACAAGCACGTATAAAATCCCGATTCAATCGGGATTTTATATTATTCATCAAACATATCTTTGTTGGCCGCCATTCTCTGTCCATTACTTAGCTTCCAGAATGGCATAACACTCCAAAAATGATACTGACCATGCTCTCCACCAACTCTCCTTATGATAACTTTAACACGAATGGATTTTGTAAAATTGATGATAGCAAAGAAACCAAACCATTCAACAATCTTATTTTTTTGAAAACCTTCTATATCCGTTTTCCCAATTGTACACATGCCACGTCTATATTCTTGGATAGTCGTAGATTTTTTAAGAATTTTTACAGCATCATTCAAACACATAAATTTATTTCGCTGCACCAATATACTTCTTTCCAAACGATTATTTTTATACTGCAAATGATAAAAACCATCGGAATTGAAATTAATGTTTGCTTGTAAAGCGGGACTGAACAAACAGCCAATTTTTTTATATTCAGCTTGGATTTGTTTTTTAAGCGTCTCAAATTCTTCAATATCAAGATCTCTCATAAATTTATAATTAACAGTTGTATACATGTTAATTATATACAATACGAAATCCTCGCCAATACCAATTCTTAACTTTTTCTGAACTGTATATACAAAACAAAACCAGCCGGTTAAGGCTGGCTTGTTGTTTTAAAGAACCCGTATATGTCCCCCATTCTTGCGAGTGGGAAACATAATTCGGCGGCCCAGGTTCGTCGAATCGGTTCGTCATGGATGACGAGCCTGGGCCTTGAGACCACCTCACACCGTTACCCCTATCGTAGGGGCCGGCGCGAAGGTGCCAGCGCGTGTCTCGTGGAGCTATGCTCCGGTGGGGTGCGCTGGTGCCAGTAGAGAGTGGGGGGGCGGATGCGGCACCTGCAGGGTGGGGATCCGCGGGGGCTGCGTGATGCGAGCCCCCGCGATGCTTCGAGACTACTGGACGTTGCCGTCGCAGTTGTTGTCGAACTTGTCGCCCGGGAAGTCCGTGACTCCCGGGTTGTTGCCCCACGACCCGTCGGTGGCGAAGCCACAGCCGGCGGCACCCGAGGCGCAGCCGACCGAGAACTGGCCACCGTCCAACGGATTGTCGTCGCAGTCGCCGCCGAGGAGGCTGGCGACCGTGCGGGACGGATCCGCCGAGCTGGAGCACGGCGCGCTTTCGCAATAGCCGTCGCCGTCATTGTCCCGGTGGTCGTCCGTGCCGTCCGGAAGAGGGCCGCCTCCCGCACCGCCCGCATTCGCCGGGGTCTGGCCGTGGAGGTCGGGGGCGCAGAGGCCCCCGTCACAGGCCTGACCCCCCGCGCAGTTGGCGGTGGTGGTGCAGGGGGCGCAGCCGGCGGCGCCCGAGGCGACGTGCTTGCAGCCGGTGATCGCGTCGCAGGAATCGACCGTGCAGGCGTTGTT
>CAZKQL010000048.1:0-3440 GCA_964554925.1 uncultured Gammaproteobacteria bacterium
ATACACGACCGCAAAACAAAGCGTGGCACAGATACATACCAGATGCCGCATGAGAGAATCTGACATAGACAAAAAACCTAATAGTTAATTTGGGAGCACAATTTCATTGATTAAAAGTATATCATAAAAGTATAAAAAAATCCCGACAAAGTCGGGATTTTGATGGTATAAAATTTTCTATTTTCTCTTGTCAAACCGCTCCCACGCAACCAAAAGCGGAGCGGCAAGAAACACCGATGAATACGCGCTGACGATAATTCCAACGATAAGCGCTAAAGAAAAGGTGAATATGGCTTTGTCTCCAAAGAATAAGAGCGCGACGAACACCAAAAGAATCGTAAACGAGGTATTAAGAGAACGCCAGATCGTTTCGTTCAACGCATTGTTTGCCAAAACCGCAAAGTCATTTACTCTGCGATATATCAAATTTTCGCGTATACGATCCAAAACCACAATATTGTCGTTCACCGAATAACCCAAAATAGTCAAAAGCGCGACCACAAAGGGAATGTCAACCTGAATGCCATAATAGCGACCAAGCACCGCAAAAATTCCCATGGTAATTGCTACATTATGCACGAGCGAGATAATAGTTGAAACACCGAATTTCCATGATTGCACCGGCTTTGAAACCTTGCGGAATGAATATGCCACATAGAGAATAACCGTAACCACCACCGCAACCGTCGCAAACCAAGAGCGCTGCTTGAGCGTGGAGCTGATAGCCGGTCCAATGGTTTCGATCCGATCTTCCAAAACCTTGTTATTTTCCGTCTCATAGCTTGAGCGAACTTTCGAGAGCAATTGTTGATGTTCTTCTTCTGTTATGAAGCGCAATTTGAGCGAGTAATTTTTTTCACCGCTTGTTTGCGCCAAAATAGGACCAAGATTCCCTACGCCCTCAAGCGTTGATTGCATTTGCGTAAGCTCCGGGCGGGACTCGGTAAATTTGAGAGAGATCAAAGATCCGCCGGTAAAATCAATGCTCGGCTTTAAACCAAAAACAAACAGCGCCGCCGCGCTCAAAGCCACCATAAGGGCAGACAGTGAGAAAAATATATTTCGTTTATCAATTAAGTTTACCATAGTAGAGCCAAAAATCTTTTCTAATTCGATGACTTATTTTTTTTCGCCAAGAACAACCAGCCGCCATTGGTTTTGAACCAGGGAGTTATAAATCGTACCATGACTCTCGTAACAGTGATCGCGGTAAACAAACTTACCAATGTTCCGATAATCAAGGTGAACGCGAATCCTTTTACAAAACTGGTTCCAAACCAAATCAATACAAGCGCGGTGATGATGGTTGCCGCGTTTCCGTCGCGAATTGAGGTCCACGCACGAGAAAATCCTTCTTCAACCGACAATTTCAAGCTTTTTCCTTGACCCAATTCTTCTTTCAAACGCTCAAAAATAAGTACATTCGCGTCAATCGCCACACCAAGCGACATCACAAAACCCGCGATACCCGCAAGTGTGAGGGTGACTCCGATTAACTTGAAAATCGCGAGTGTCACCATTACATATAATCCAAGTGAAATAACCGACAAAAATCCGGGCAATCTGTATACCAAGATCATAAACAACATCACAAATGCAAACGCTACCATACCGGCTTTAAGACTCGCGACCAAGGTTTCCGCTCCAAGTGTCGGGCCGATTGCTTGCTGCGAAATAAGACTGACGGGAACCGGCAACGCTCCGGCATTCAAACGCTTTGCGAGAAGTCTTGCTTCGTCAATGCCGCCGATACCGGTGATGACAGCTCTGCCATCCATAATAACGGATTGCACGGTGGGCGCGCTGATGGGTGTGCCATCGAGAAATATCGCGATAGGCTCGCCAAGATGTCTTTCTGTCAATGCTTTAAATAATTCGGCTCCTTCGGAGTCAAATTGCAATGAAACTTGCACCTGACCCGTCGATTGTTCGGTCACCACTTCTGCCCTGTCTAATTGCTTTCCGGATAATCCCGTGCTTTTCCATTGATCCTGCGGCGGCAAAATATCCGTTTCCTTTATTTTTTTAATCAAAATGCGGGTAATTTCGTATTCTTTTGGCGTGCCCTGTCCGGTCTTGTAAATAATGTGATATCCGACTTGAGATTCAACCGGCCCGATAATTTGTCCAACCTCGGCTCCAAATGCAGCCTCTTCAAATTCCGGAAACGTTGCGCCCCTGCGGAACGGATTCAATACACCACCTTTTTCTTTTGAACCCGTGTCATCTGAATGTTCTTTTGCCAATGCAGCGAAATTTTTTGCGTTCGCTTCTTCAAACAATTCATTGGCCAACTGAAGCGCTTCGTCTTTTGTACGATTGCTGGCGCAACCCTGCACCTCCGCGTGACAGATAAGTATATGGCTCGCCTCGACCGTCAGTTGACCCTCTTGTTCATTGCCGCGCTTGAGTATATTGAAGCCCTCTACGTTTTCTACGATTTCTTTAGCTATGGTGCCTGTTGTTGATTTTGCGGCCCAGTCGTACACCGGCGCGCTGATTTCATTTTCGACGATAAAACCGATATACCCGCCATTATTTTTCCTTTCATCCGTATCTTCTGAAACCTGACGCGCGATATCTTCAAACGGCTCTTTGCCCTCCTGAACGCGCTTTAGGATTTCTTCCGCGTTCTTCTTTGCGTCTTTGTTGTATGTTTCGATTTGTTTTTTTTCATCAGCGGTTAATTCTCGAGGTGGAACATCGTTTTGTTCCTTGAATTCCAAAATGGGAGTCTGGCCGATCATGCTGATAGCTTGCTTAACATCGCTCACCCCGGGCAATTCAACAACCAAACGGTATTGATCAGCTACTTTGGTGGTTTGGATATTCGGCTCACCCACTCCGATACCGTTTACACGGCGTTCTATTACATCTTTTACACCGGACAATGCTTCTGTTTCATTTCCTTTTTCCACCTGACTCACATCTGCCTGATACACCAAATTCACACCACCTTGCAAGTCAAGCCCGAGTTTGAAGGGACGCTCCGCAACCTTTGGAAGCGCGATCCCTACTTTATTTCGCATGAAATCCATGCCGCGATTGTAATATTGGGGCATATTAAAAATACTCGCAACCACAAGGAGCGCGAATATTCCCACTATCCCCCATCGAATTTTTGCTCTGATTTCCGCAGCAGACTTTCTTTCTTTCATACAATTTTATTGTGGGGTCTATATTAGCAAAGCTTTAATTAAGGGTCAATCCTTGACTGTACACAAGTTTTTTTCGAAATTCGAGGCAAAAGACTACTTCCCATGACACTTCTTATATTTTTTCCCTGATCCGCAATGACAAGGATCGTTTCTGCCGATTTTTTGGCCTTGCGCGTCCCGATCTTTGCCGACCGCGCTGCCATCCGCTTCCACACTGGTTTTTTCCGCGCCGCTAAGTGACAAGGAATCGGTTGCCATTATAGTCGGTGCCAATTGCAAACC
>CAZKQL010000048.1:3450-7705 GCA_964554925.1 uncultured Gammaproteobacteria bacterium
AAATGAATACACGATTTCTTTCTGAATATCCGCCAACAATTGATTGAACAAATGGTAGCTCTCTTTTTTGTATTCCATGAGCGGATCCCGCTGCGCATAACCGCGGAGGCCGATACCCGCGCGCAAATAGTCGATGGAAACCAAGTGCTCCACCCATAATGTATCAAACGAGCGGAGCAATATTCCTTTTTGTACCTCGAGCACCATTTTGCCCGAGTCGATGGAATTTTTCATCTGCGATTTGAGGTTTGCGATCAATTGATCATATTGCATTTTCGCTTTTTCGATCAAAAATTTCGCCACCTGTTCTCGTACCTCAAATTCCGGATTTGACTGCGCTGACGCGTCCGTGAAGCTGAATAATTTTTTCTTATCTTCCTCGCTGAAAGGAAAAATGGTCTTAACCGTTTCATAAATTTCCTGTACATTCCATTCTCCTTCGGTGTCTGAATTGGTATGAAATGAAACAATAAATTCAATCTCCTCCTCTATCATGTTCAAAATAATTTCCTCGAGCGAGTTGAATGATTTTTGCCCAAGGTTGAGCTCCGGTTTTTCTTCCGCAATCTCCGGAATAAATACGTCAGGCTCCATGGCGGATGACACGGTCTCAACAACCTGCGTGCTCTGTTCGAGCGCGCCATCTGTCTCTACGAGACGTGCCATTTGTTTTGCGTAAAGCTCGAGTATCTCTCGGCGTCGGCGATATACATGATCACGCTGCTTGTTCAATACATCATCGTATTCGAGCAAATGTTTTCGAGAATCAAAATTATGCGCTTCAACTTTTTTTTGTGCGTTTTCGAGCATGCGGGAAACCATTTTCTGTTCAATGGGCATATCTTCGGGTATGTTGAACCGAGTCATGACTGACTTTAACCTATCGCCCGCAAAAATACGCATAAGGTCGTCGTCGGTCGATACCAAAAATTGGGTCATACCCGGGTCTCCCTGACGCGCGGAACGACCGCGAAGCTGATTATCGATACGGCGAGATTCGTGCCGTTCGGTACCAAGTACAAAAAGGCCGCCCGCCGCCTGAACTTTTTCTATGGCTCCCGATTCTGCCGGCACTCCGCCAAGTTTAATATCGACTCCACGGCCGGCCATGTTGGTTGCAAGGGTAACCGCGCCCGGACGTCCCGCTTGGGCTATAATCTCACCTTCGCGCTCATGGTTTTTTGCATTCAATGCTTCGTGCCCTATGCCATTGGCCGTCAAATACATGCTCAAGCGTTCATTTTTTTCCACGGAAATGGTACCAACCAATATGGGCTGGCCTTTTTCTCTGCAATCTTTTATGCGCTCCACCACTGCTTTGAATTTGCCTATTTCCGTCTTATAAATACGATCCGGCAAGTCGGTACGATGGTCTTGTTTGTTGGTTGGAATTACCAACACATCGAGTCCGTAAATTCTATAAAATTCTTCTTTTTCCGTTTCCGCGGTACCGGTCATACCCGAAAGCTTCTTGTACATGCGGAATAAATTTTGATAGGTAATGGTCGCGAGAGTCTGGCTTTCGCGCTGAATATCCACTCCTTCTTTTGCTTCTATTGCCTGATGCAGACCTTCCGAATATCGACGTCCCGGCATTTTGCGACCTGTAAATTCGTCGATAATAATAATTTCTGATCCATCCACGATATAGTCTTTGTCTCTTTTGAAAAGAACTTCCGCCTTTAGCGCCTGTTCTATATGGTGCACCGTGCGCACGCCGCCTTCCACATAAATATTTTCTATACCGAGCCATTGTTCAAACTTTGCGATGCCTTGTTCGGTAAGCGTCGCGGCACGCATTTTTTCGTCTACATTATAATCTTCCTGTTCTTTCAATTGTTTTACCAAAGCCGCAAAACGATAATACTGGTCGGTTGCTTCTTCTGCCGGCGCGGAGATGATAAGCGGAGTTCTGGCCTCGTCTATCAAAATGGAATCGATTTCGTCGATTATCCCATAATGCATTTCGCTCCCCGGACGCATTACCATTTCATTGAGACTCTGCACCATGTTGTCGCGCAAATAATCAAACCCGAATTCATTATTTGTTCCGTACGTTATGTCGCAACGATAGGCATCTTGGCGGCTTGCGGGACGTAAATATTGATTTTCAACTTTAAAACTTCCCACTTCGTCCCGCTCTTTGTCCGTCTCACTCCCCTCTTCGGCTCCCACAAATTGGGAATCATACACATAGGTTTCTCGCTGATTTTGGATAATACCAACCGTAAGTCCAAGTCCGTCATAAATCTGCCCCATCCAAACAGCGTCACGTTTTGCAAGGTAATCATTTACCGTAATGATGTGCACTCCCTTGCCCTCGAGTGCGTTCAAATAGGTTGGCAAGGTTGCAACCAATGTCTTTCCTTCTCCGGTGCGCATTTCCGCGATTTTTCCTTTGTGAAGCGCGATGCCTCCCATAAGCTGCACGTCATAATGCCGCATCTTCAAAAATCGCTTTCCCGCTTCTCTGACGGTCGCAAAGGCCTCTGGCAATATATCATCAAGTGTCTCGCCTTTTTTGAGACGTTCTTTGAATTCCGGAGTTTTTGCTCGCAATTGTTCGTCCGAAAGCCCTTCAAAATCCGCCTCCAGACTGTTGATTTTTTCTACGAGCGGCTGGAATGTAGCCAATGTTTTTTTGTTCGGATCTCCCAATAATTTCTCTAAAAATTTCATAGTATGGGTTCACTAGACTTTAATTAACTCGAAAACTATAGCATAAAAAAAGGCGCCTGTCTATCGGTACGCAGGCGCCTCTGGAACTTTTCCCGACTCCAAATTTGGATACAAAACTACACCTCTTCGTCCAAATGATACACTTTTTGCTCTCGTATTTCCTGGCTATCTTTGCTTCTTATCTTAGCTTTCATTTGCTCGAGTTCCACTTTGCAATGATCCTTAACCTTGTCTATCGCTTTATATATATCTTCAGCTTCTTTTTCCACATGAATACTGTATTTTTTGGGCAAATCCAGGGTAACTTCCGCAAAATATATTTTTCCTTTTTGATGATGCTGCGAAAGCATTCCGGTAATTACCGCCGCCCTCTCTATGCCATCAAAAAATTTTTCAAGCGTGCGAAATTTTTCCTCCGCGTACTCACGAATCGGATCAGATGCTTCTATCCCCCTCGTTTGTACTGTCACTACCATACTATATTGGCTTATTAAATAACTTGTATCTCTTCTTCTAATGATATCTCTAATTTATTATACACCGCTTCTTTGATATCCTCAACGAGCCGCAATACATCGTTTGCCATGGCCCCGCCCATATTTACCACGAAATTTCCATGGCTTTCGCTTACTTTCGCCGCTCCTCGCTCATGACCTTTCAAGCCGGATTGCTCCACCAGCCAGCCCGCGGAAATCTTGCCGACACGCAGAAATTGTTGTATTTTTTCATCTTGCTCGGGAAAATGCTCCAAAAGCATTTTTTTATTTTTTGCGCCTTGCTCTCCCATGGTTATATCCACATTTTTAAAAATACAACCCGTAGACGCAAAGCCCTGCGGCTGTGTTTTGTTTCTATACTGCAAATGCTCGAGCGCTTTTTTCATGCCGGTTTTGTCGTCGCTATGAGAAAGTTTGAGCCACACGCGGAGCACTGTTCCGCCCCGTTCTTTTATGCCGCTCGTTCTATAACCAAACGCGCATTCTTCATTTGATAGTTCAATAATTTCTCCGTCCTTGTACAATTCAATTTTGGAAACCGCGGATTTTGTTTCTCCACCCATAGCGCCGGCATTGCCGCGCACGGCACCGCCAATCGTCCCCGGCACGCCGACTCCCCACTCAAAGCCGGTAAGGTTGTGCTTTATGGAAAACTGGGCGAGCATCACGGTTGGTGCCCCCGCGTCCGCGATAATAGTGTCGCCTTCTACGCGAGCCTCTTTTGCCATTACTTTAATCACGACTCCGCGAAATCCATCGTCTTTTACCAGCATATTGCTACCACCGCCAAATACCACATACGGAATTCCTTCGCCTTCAACATAACTTAAAAGCAAAGAAAGCTGCTCCACAGAATCAACCACCACCAAAAAACCCGCAGGCCCGCCGATTTTAAACGTCGTGTGCTTGGCCAGCGGTTCATTTATTTTTACTTTTCCAAATTGTTGGAGGTCTTTGTACAAATTTTGCATATTGTTGCAAAAAAGAAGTGCTTTTCCTATACTGTTTACACTATGATCGATCTTAAAGACAAAAATCTCGTGTATGTAACACGCGATATGGAACGCGCGCTCGGTATG
>CAZKQL010000049.1:0-7546 GCA_964554925.1 uncultured Gammaproteobacteria bacterium
AAATTACTTTTTTTCCATTTAGCGCGAGGCGGTCCTTCAGCTCGTTTATTTCGAGGGCGTCCGGCGCGGTGTAAAATGTATCTTCCGGACATGGATACAAAACAGTGGACTTGTCCGCAAGATCGGGCAGCGACAAGAGCATTCTTCTTTTGAGAGAATCGCTGTTTAACATAATCTGATCCGCGCCAAAGCTAATGATATTAACCATTTTTTTCTTCCAACGAGTTCCGGTGGCCGCCACAATATCCGTGCCATGAGAAAAAATTATATACGGAATCTTGGCGACTTTTTTTACAAACCATGCCGCGTATCCAACCGGAAGTATGTGATGCAGCATCACTACATCAATTTTTTCTTTTTTGCACAAGGACCAAAGTTTTATGGATGTGGAAATCCAGCGCGGCCAAAAAAAAGATGACAAAAGAGGTTTACGAATAATTTTGTACGGCCTTGTACTGTCCCAAGCTTTGGCATCTTTATGCGGCGGAGCCCATACGATTATATTGCCCCGGTTAAGCCCTTCCGCCAGTTCGTCAACATAGGTCGCGATGCCCCCGATTTGGGGCGGGAATTCCATGGTCACAATGAGTATTTTTTTCATATTATTTGCGAATGAGTGATACTAATTCGAATATTTCTGATTTGCTAATCGATTTTGATATAAACAACATCGCGACATACACGAGCGCCCCGACGACAATTGAAAACAATACATGGAAGTACTGGCTCGCAAACCACACTGCCGCCCCCATCACTAACCCGGAAACACTTATTCTTAGCATTGTCTTCAAGATCGAAGCATGCGGAAGTTTTACAATACGAGGGATGACGCAATACCCCAGAACGCCAAGCATAATGTTTGCGACAAGCGCCGACCACGCTGCCCCGACCGCTCCCATTTTGGGAATCAGTATGATATTTAGAATAATATTAAGCGCCAAAATGATGCCGGTAATAATGGTCTGCGCGGTTTGCTTGCTGCAGGCATTCAGAAATGCTCCAATCGGGAAGCTCAAAAATGAAAATACAAGGCTGACCACCAAAATTTTCAGTGGTTCAACTGAATGTATATATTCGTCGGTGAACACCAATAAAATAATATCTTCCGCGAGAATATATATACCGATAGAGATAGGCAATGCGATGATAAATAAAAATTTTATGCTGTCGAGGAATACACGCACAAGGCGCTCTTTGTTACTTACAAAAAACTCGCTGAATTTGGGATAGAGCGACGCAATCAGCGCCATGGGGATAAATTGAAATGCAAATGAAATTTTGGACGGTGTGCTGTAATATCCGACTTCCGCGTCTCCTGCCATTTTCTTCAAAAAAATAACATCAATGTACGAATACGCGCGGCCAAATATTGCCGCAAGGGCAAAGGGAATAGCCACAAACGAAAGCAGTTTGAATGTTTCTCTGTTATATCGCGGAATAAGACGAAGCCCGCAGCTGCGGTACACAATATACCCTGCGTATAAAATATTGGCGATTGACGCAACAGTAAAAGCCAGTATCAAAAAAAGTATGGGAAGCCCCTGACTCAAAAAAATAAGCCCGAGCGCCATTGCCAAAAGCTGGCTGCCCATAAGTCCAAGGGATTCATATGTCAAATTGCCCGCGGCTCGCAGCGCTCCATAGAGTGTAAGGTGCAATGAATCAAAAAGCATGGTAATACCCGATAAATATACGAGCATGCGGAATTCCGCATTAAAACCAAGCGCTTGAACCGTGAAAAAAAGCGCGATATAGCTCAAAATCGCGAAGAACATTTTTCCAAATAAGACATTCGAAAAAAGCTCCTGCATTTTTTCTTTGTATTTGGAGGCTTCTCGGATAAATACATTGGTATAACCCAAATCAACGAACACGACAAAAATGGTGGTCATGGCGAGAGCCGCGGTATAGGTGCCGGTTCTCTCTGCCCCCAGTGTGCGAGCGATAATGGTAAAATACGTGAGTGAGATCAGCTTTTGCGCAATTGACGCAAGCATCATGTACGTCGTATTTTTTGCGATTGAGCGAGAAATCATAATGCTAGTAGTTTACGCTAAAAACTGATATTTTTCAATTAAAAAATCCCGAAAGATCGGGATTTTTGTAGTCTGTTTAACGCTTTCTCCACTGGTGTCCGCGTCGTGCTTTATGCTTTCCAAACTTCTTACGTTCTTTTGCTCGTGAATCGCGAGTCAAAAATCCTTCCGCCTTTAGAGCCGGCTTGAGCTCCAAATTCCATCGTACCAATGCTCGTGCGATTCCATGACGAACAGCTTCCGCTTGTGAATGTACTCCCCCGCCCGCCACTTTTACCGTAACGTCAAACTCTTTTTCTTTTCCTGCAACCACAAGCGGTGAAGATACGGTTTGCTGCATGAGAGGCAATTTGAAATATTGCTTGTATTCTCTTTCATTAATAAGAATGCTTCCTTTACCATTTGGGTGCAGGCGCACTCGAGCGGACGCGGTTTTGCGTCGTCCAAGTCCTCGCTCGTATGTTGTTTTTGTCGTACTTTCAGCCATAGATTCAGGTTTGTTTACAATTTGCTTTAGGCGTTAATGGTCAATCGCTTGAGCATTTCTTTGCGTAATTTATTTTTTGGTAACATGCCGTCAATCGCATGGCGTATAACACGCGCCGGATTTGTTTCAAACATTTTTTTCATCGGCTCACGCTTTAGGGCTCCCGGATGCATGGTGTGATGGAAAAAATCTTTCTGCTCCAATTTGCGTCCGGTAAATGTAACTTTGCTCGCATTGTTGATGACTACAAAATCACCGGTATCGATATAACGTTCAAAATCAGCCTTATTCTTGCCCATGAGCTTCATTGCTGCTTCACTGGCCAAACGCCCAACCGCATAGCCTGTCGCGTCAATTTCTATGATATTTCTTTTAATTTCTTTTGTCATATGCAAGTACCAAATTAAACAAATTCAATATGAACTTTTTCTCCCTTATCATTCGCGCGTAATCCCAATTTTACAGTGCGAGTATAGCCACCTTGTCGATCTTTGTAACGAGGAGCGATTTCATCGATCAATTTCTTTACCGCTTTTCCGGTATACAAAGATTTGTTTATGATCTCGCGGTCAATCGGACGATTTTTGCGAGCTTTGGTCACCAAGGGTTCCACATACATTTTCAATGCTTTTGCTTTTGCTTTTGTCGTAACGATTTTTTCATGCAATACCAAACTTTCCGCCAAACTTCTGATAAGTGCGTTTCGTTGCGCCGTTTCTCTTCCAAGTGTTGCTTTTTGCTTTCTATGTCTCATACGTAATAATTATGCTTCTGTTGAAGTTTCTCCGGAATCGGATGTAACAGCCGTATTCATGCCGTTTTTGGTGGCGTCAAGAACCAAACTCATGTGATTCATCAAAATTTGAGTCGCTTGTTCCACAGCCTGGCGCGGACTTATGGTGCCGTTTGTTTCAATGGTTAACACCAATTTTTCGTAGTCGGTAATGTCGCCCACGCGAGTGTTTTCCACTTTATACCCAACGTCCTTAACCGGTGAGTAAAATGAATCGGCCAAAACCGTGCCTAGATCCAAATTTGAACTGTCTTTTTCTGCCGCGGTTACATATCCAAGCCCAGTTCCGATAATCACTTCCATCTCAAATGTTTTATTGGTATCGGTTACGGTAGCGATTTTCAAATCCGTATTTATAATTTCAATATCAGCGTTTTTTTCAAAATCTGCGGCGGTCACATCGCCCTTACCTTTTTTGGTAAGCGTCAATTTTATCGGCTGCTCCGAGTGTGAAATAATCGCGAGCTGTTTTAAATTCAAAATAATTTCTATTACATCTTCTTGAACACCTTCTATTGCGGAGAATTCATGCTGAACACCGGTAAATTTTACCGCCTCAACCGCAGCTCCGGGAATTGAAGAAAGGAGCACGCGTCGTAGTGCGTTGCCGATAGTGGTGCCATACCCTTGGTGACATGGGGTAATGATAAATTCAGAAACATTTGACTTGGATGTTTCTTTGAACTCGATTGTTGAGGGTAACAATATGTGTTCCATAGAGGTATATTAGACAGGCGAAATGCCTCCTTAATTATTATCGTGTTGAGTAGTACTCGATTACGAGCTTAACGTCGTACGTTTTTTCAAAATCATCGTCCCCGGGAAGACTTACGACTTTTGCTTTTTTGCCGGAGAGATCGAAGCTCAACCAAGAAGGCAACGCGTGTTGAGAAAGTCTTTCTTCCATGCCATCAAATATCTTTTTCTTTGATTTGTTTGGTTTTAGAGTAAGCTCGTCACCTACGCGCACGATATGAGAAGGGATGGTCATTTTCTTGCCATTAAGAAAGAACATGCCATGTCCCACCATTTGTCGAGCTTGCGCGCGGGTTATTGCGATACCGAGTCTGTGGACAAAGTTATCCATACGCATCTCGAGCAATCGTTGTAGACGAATACCGGAGTCACCCTCGGATCGAGTAGCTTCCTCTACATACTTGCGAAGTTGCTTTTCGCGCAAACCATATACGAATTTCGCCTTTTGTTTTTCTACAAGCTGCTTACCAAAAGATGAAAGAGATTTTCTCTGTCTTTTTGCTCCGTGAACTCCCGGGCGCTGGCTAAGGCGTCGTGCAACTTTCGTCGGATTTGTTTTCAATCCGAGATTTATACCAAAGCGTCGTGCTATTTTATTTTTTGGTCCAATATATCTACCCATAGTAATAATTCAATTCTATAATTATACACGTCGTCTCTTTGGAGGGCGACATCCATTATGTGGAATGGGTGTCATGTCCTTTACCGAAAGCACTTGAATGCCATTGGTATTGAGCGCGCGTATGGCGCTTTCGCGACCGCCGCCGATGCCTTTTACAAAGACATTTACTTCCTTCAGTCCGTAAGCTAGAACTCGTTCAACCACTGTTTTTACCACTTGCCCTGCCGCGTACGGAGTCGCTTTTTTTGGTCCTTTAAAACCAACACCACCCGAGCTCGCCCAGCCAAGCACATCGCCATTCTGATCCGTAAGCGTGACAATGGTATTGTTAAACGTAGCCTGAATATACGCTCGTCCATGACTTACCTGTTTCATCACTTTCTTTTTCTTTTTTATAGACTTGGTTGTTGCCTTGTTTGGAGTATTTGCCATACATTAACAAAATAAGCTTATGTCTTTTGTGCAGACGGTTTCTTGCCACTGGTTGCAAGGTTGCGTTTGTTACCGCGAACGGTGCGTGAATTTGTCTTGGTGCGCTGACCGCGTACCGGAAGACGCTTTGCGTGGCGAGATCCTCTGTATGATTTTATATCTTTCAAGCGCTTGATATTTGAGGAAATTTGTCTGCGAAGCTCACCTTCCGTGGTGTATTGTTTTTCAATAATCTCTCGAATACGGGCTTCTTCGTCACTCGTCAGATCCTTTACGCGTTTTTGACCGTCAACTTTTGCTTGAGCCAAAATTTTCTGTGATCGTGTTTTTCCAACTCCATAAATATACATGAGTGAAATCACGACCGGTTTCTGCTTTGGGATGGTAATTCCTGATACACGCATAGCTATATATTAAGCGCTTTTAGTACGCTGCTTGGTACCTTGGCGTTGTTTGTGACGCGGGTTGTCGCAAATAACAAATACAACACCTTCGCGTCTGGTAATTTTGCATTTATTGCAACGTTTTTTTACTGAAGCTTGTACTTTCATAAGAAATTCAACAAAAAATAACCAACCACTGCCGCGATATCGACGCCTGTCTACAGACAAGGCTACACCGCACTGGTTGATTATAATCGATACGTTATACGTCCTTTAGTCAAATCGTACGGAGTCATTTCCACCTTCACGTCGTCTCCTATGCCGAGGCGGATTCGATTCATGCGCATCTTACCTGAAAGATGAGCAATGACCTCGTGTTCATTTTCGAGTCGTACTCGAAACATGCCGCCGGGCAAGAGTTCTTCTATAACTCCTCGCACCTCTAGGACATTATCTTTTTTGGCCATGTGTAAAAAACCAAATTAGGTGGCACTATTTTAACCTATTTGGAAAATAGTGTCAAGCACGGGAATAAAACAGAGTTCATTATAGTATTTTTGCTAAAATTAGTCAAATTTGGCCGGTTGTGTCGAGTTATGCACATTCTTCCGATACACCCAGTGCTTGTACAAAAAGAAATTCCACAAAACCATAGCCATCACGCTCCCGACCCTTACCCATCTATAATCATATCCATAATGGTCATGGAATATGTACATGGCCAAAACGGAAAACCCGTAATTAAAGAGCGCAAGCATAATATAGCGCACCAGCTGCTTGTGCGGCATTTCCTTGTTTCTAAAAGACCACCATTTATTGAGAGAAAAATTGTAGGTTAGGATCAATGCTTGATTTATGATGACCGCGATGACCGCGCTCACGCCAAAATATTCTTTGAACAAAATAAGAGTACCCATATCGAGCACAAAACCGCTTCCTCCAACGAGGGCATATTTTATGAATTCTCGACGGGCTGACCAGATATATGTGAGAGTTTTTTGGATCATTTTGTATGTTATTCCAAAATCGCCTTTATACGACGCAAGCCGGCACCGATCGATTCTTCTTTGAGAATTTTGAAATGCCCGAGTACACCGGTATGCTCGACATGGGGACCGCCGCAAAATTCTCTGGAAAATGTCGGAGCGGATGGATTTGCGTCGGCTTTTTGCTCGGGATCTCCCACGGTGTACACTTTTACTTTTTCGCCATAGCTGTCTTCGAACAAGCCGATCGCCCCTTTTGCCCGCGCTTCTTCCACACTCATCATGGCAAAACTGACCGTATAATCACGCGCAATTGCTGCGTTTACCAAATTTTCCAACTGCTGCACTTGTTCCGGAGTTACTTTGTCCGGATGTCCATAATCAAAACGAAGGCGCTCCGGAGTGATATTGCTCCCCTTCTGTGTCGCATGGGAACCCAATATTTTCATCGTCGCGGCATGCAATAGATGTGTCGCGGTATGATATTTGACACTCATTTCACTGTGATCCGCGAGACCGCCTTTGAATTTATGCTCCGCACCGGCGCGAGAGATATTTTGGTGTTTTTCTTTTTCCGCGGAAAAACCGGCCAGATCTATCGTCAGCCCACGTTCTTTTGCCAATTCCTCGGTAACTTCTATCGGAAATCCGTATGATTGATACAAATCGAACGCAACCGCACCGCCAATTTGTTTATCTGTCCCCGCGTGCGCCGCGACATCTTCAAACCGCTTAATCCCTTTTTGGAGTGTTCGCGCAAATTTCGTTTCTTCTTTTTCGAGCTCGCGCGCAATTGTTTCTTCTTTTTCAAGTAGGCTGGGGTATGCTTCTTTGTATGTCTCGATGAATTCTTTTGCGATCTGCGCGGTAAATAGACCTTGGATTCCAAGCTTGTTTGCAAAGCGAATTGAACGACGAATCAATCTCCGAACAAAATATCCCTGGTCTTTATTTGATGGAAACGCGCCGTCCGCAATCAAAAAAGCCCCGACGCGAAGATGATCGAGAATGACACGAAACGCGTATGTTTCCTCGGGATTTTGACCGTAGG
>CAZKQL010000050.1:0-7387 GCA_964554925.1 uncultured Gammaproteobacteria bacterium
GGTAGGTTTAACATCGGATGGTTGTGGAAAAATGGGTATAAGAAAATCCATAGGTGGGGAGAAACACATGGTGGTTTTTCTGCGCTTATTGCCAAAGCCTCTCCTGAGCTTCAGGCAGATTTTGAGAAGAGGGAATACAACAGTGACCGTACACCTGAATCTGCGCTTTTAGAACTCGAAGCTGCATACCAAAAATGGAAATTGCTCCCTGAAGAAGAAAGAGGTAGGTTTAACATCGGATGGTTGTTGGAAAATGGTTATAATGCCCTCTACACGTGGGGAAAAACACATGGCGGTCTTTCTGCGCTTGCTGTCAAAGCCTCCCCTAGGCTCAAAGCAGATTTTGAGAAGCGGGAACACAACAGTCACCGTACCCCTGAATCCGCCTTACAAGAACTCGAAGCTGCATACCAAAAATGGAAATTGCTCCCTGAAGAAGAAAGAGCTAAGTTTAACACTGCATGGTTGTGGAAAAATGGCTATAGGAACTTCTATGCGTGGACGACAAAAATAAATGGTGGTCTTTCTGCGCTTATCACCAAAGCCTCTCCTGAGCTTCAGGCAGATTTTGAGAAGGTAGAAAAGATAAAAAATCGTACCCCTGAATCCGCCTTACAAGAACTCGAAGCTGCATACCAAAAATGGAAAAAAATATTTCCAACAACGAGGCGGAACTTTGCTACACAATGGCTATTGGATAACGGTTACAATGGTCTCTATCAATGGACTGTTCAAAACGGTGGACTCAATTCTCTCGTCGCCAAAGCCTCTCCTGAGCTTCAAGCAGATTTTACAAAAAGAGTTGGCCATTTGTAGAGCGTTGGATCCCTAATTTAGGTTTGGGATATAAATAAATTCGCTCTTTTTTCTTAGGATAGTTCCAACATCCTTCACAATGTCCTGCTCGTAAAGGGATGAATTTTAAAAGAGCCGCTTTGGCTCTTTTAAGTCATACCGCAGAATGGTACAATTAACTCATTAATGCTAGTGTGTGGCATATATGAAAACTATCTTCTTTGCGATTCTCTGGCTTTCTCCTGTTATCAACGCGCTTCTTTATTGGTATCGAAAAAGGGTTGTTAAGCGGCTGAAAGAGGAAAAATTTTTTAAAGCAGGTGTGGATGTCCATAAAGTAATTATTGGCGGAGTAAAGAATTGGTTTTGGTTTCGTCATCTTTTTGAAGATTTTATTTTGAAAGTTTTTTTGTCTGCTATCCCGGCGATAATTTTGAAGGATGTTGTTCTTTTTTTTATTCTTCTGTCCATAGGATTGGCTGCCCTTGTATTAAAGATTGGCATTACTTTGTACCCATTCCCATTTCCCGTACTTTTTTGGAGTAAGGGGGTGTGGACGTTTTATCGTTTTACTTTTTACTATGCGCGCGGTTTCGGTGCGTTTATCTTGGGAGTCCTCGCACCAGCGGCCGTATTATTGGGAATTGGCGATCTTTTTATGACAAAGCCAATGTTTCTCTCTGAACCAACCGTGTTGGCTCGTTTTCTTGACGATACTGTAGGAAAGACCCCCATTTGGCTGTACTATGTAGTGATAATTCCATTTATCGTCGCGATGGTTGCGAATATTTTTTATCTTTGGCTAAAGATAGCTCCGTTACTCACCAGGTTTTACATGGAGTATAATAACGACGTGTTGCGACTCATGAACCGGATGAGCAAAAAGGAAATAGCTAGGATTGATTTTAAAAAACCATACGCGTATGAACAAGCGTTCGATGCGCGAAAAACATTCTCCACGCCAGGTGAGATGCCGGCGCATGTTTTTTTTCAAGATAGCAAAGCGATTGCCCTTACTGTTCCAAGTGGTCCATCTCAATCTTTTGGAAAACAAACGGTGCGTGGTCATTGGCTTGGCATGGTGTCAACCGTCTGGGGCGCTAAGTTATCCGCTAAAGCCGGCACGACCTATGTGGTAAATCCGGAAGAATCTGACGAATTTTTTGGTGAGATAATTAAAAAACACTGGAAAAAGAACTGATGTTATATTTTCGGAAATGTTTTGGTTTTGCTGTCTTATTCGTGCTATACTGAAGAACAGCAACATTTTCTATGCATTATTTTGAAAACGACGCGCAGAAGAAATCACTGGTACATATAATAGTCGGCGTTTGTGTATCGGTTTTGGTTCTCTTGCTTATTTTCTTTTCTCAAAAAGAGAGGCTGAATCCTGAGGATCAATCTGCTCAATCCGCAACCGAAACAACAGTCACGGAAACCGACGCACTGCAACCCGGTTCAGTATACGGGCGCGTGAGTATCGCGGTCGAAGGCGCGGTAGTAATTGCAGACGGCAAGAAATTTGTCACAAACAAAAAAGGCGAGTGGACTTTTTCCGAAGTAAAGGCCGGTTCAGATATAACCGTACTCGCCTATGGATACAGCCCATATCAAGATTCATTCAATCCGGACATCCCCATTTTACTCGATCCTTTGCCAGAGAGAGAAATTTCCGCCCGCGTGTATGATGAAAACGGCAGTCTTATTAAAGATGTTTTTTTGATGTTGCTTGATTCAAATACGCGAGAGCCAAGACAAATTGTGCGACCCGATGAACAAGGAGCCGCGCTATTTCTAGCTCCGGGTGGAGACAATATTATTTTTGCGATCAAAAAAGGCTATCGTCTCGGCTTTGATATTATACATGTCGATACCGATCACGTTGATGTGTCAATTATTTTGAAAAAACGCACGGCTTTTGGCGGCATTGTCCAAAACAATAATTCTGCAACCGTTCAAAAAAAATGGAAATTGCCTTTTATAGAAACCGTATATGCCCAAGACGCCGGCGCGGATTTTGAAGAAGCTTATCCCGAAGAATACCGCCTGATGCTTGAACGCAATGAACATTCCACAGGGGCAGAGGGTATCGAATTATCGCCGGACGATGTGGCGGACGAATTGGAAAATAATCCGGAAAAAAAGGATTGGAATTCACTTGGCGCAGAGAAATTGCAATTTTCTGATGATATTCCCGAGGGGTATCGTCTTGAGCGAAAAATGGTGGATGGAAAAGAAGTGTTTGTCGTTGAGTCTGATGTGTATACCGAAAGTCTCATGCAAAAAATGTGGGGGCTTGGTGTTGACTATGGTGAATTGTCCGTCGAAGCGCAGGCCGAGCGTAAGATCAGAAAGCAAAACGGCGGTCGTCCTCAATTTGAAGTTTCCATATTTTGGAATCGCGATGACATGGGGTCTAAGGATTATATTGAAAGTCTCTACGATACGATAAATAATCCGGTCAATAGTTCGTATTCCATTGATATGCGAGAAGGAGGAATGACAAGACCTCCAACACTGTATGATAAGGATGGACATCCGATTCGCTCCGAAGACGTGCGCCGCGAATTTATCGAAGTTTCAAAACAGATTCACGAGGGTAATCCTAGGTTTTTTCTTTTGGTCGATGGGTCAAAGGATCCGATTGCAGTTGTCGGTGTGCCATTTACTCTCGAGGCTCGGGTGGAATTGAATCATGAGTCCGTTCCCGGATGGCGTATCCTTGATCTGGCAGCCATTGGTGGATATTTTAGAAGTCGCTGGATCAATAACCCTACTGAAAAGTTTCGCGCACCGGGGAAAATAATGCCCTATCTGGTACAGAATGCTCCGGCAAGAGATACTCAATTTTCAGACGAGCATGTACAAAGACAAGAATTTACCTGTCTCGAACTTGGAGAGGAAACGATTACTTATACATTCGAAGTGAGCTACCGTTTTGCCCCAAAAAAGGAGGATCCGCGCGGACTCATAGAACCGGGCTGGAGCAAGTACACATACGAAGTGCCCATAACAATTCGATGTGAAGGGCCGGCGGTCACCTCACAAAAGGCACCGGATCAATGCGGTGACCCGGCTACAGCAATCGTGCGAGGAGGAATCGGTGGAGACCATCAAGATATACTGCAGAGTGTCGAAGTGTATGTGGTTGAAGACGAAAGAGGATACGCGGGATCCGCGTTTGCCACTCCGAGCAGCGGTTCTTTTGAGGCATCTTTGTCGCTCCGTCCCGGATTTTATTATTATTGGGTTTTCGGACATACGGAAAACGGACATGTATATCTTATGCGGGAATACGAAGGAAGCATTAACATAGAAGACAAAAAGGAAGATGGAAAAAAGTGCGAGGAAGAGGAAGAAGATGAGGATACATCGGAAGAAAATGTACCGATCAAAAAATACGCTGACCCCGTACCCTGCGAACGCGCGGCCGATGGAACATGTCTTCCGGATGTTTATTGGGTAGTGCCGCGCTAAAAAAATAAATTTATGGCAAACGAGAGCAGACATATGGGCAGGCGGGAAGCGCTTGCTCGCATAGGCGCGATTGTTGGAGTTCCGGTCGGGCTCGGCGGATGTGAGGAGGAAGAGGGAGATAAAGCCACAGGAGACTCCGTACATCGTGAAAATCCCACTGATGAAATTTTAGATGTCCCGGTTGCAGAAACGAAGTCTATCTCCGAACCGTCGGTTGAACCTGTCGAGACACAAGAAACCGCACCGGCGCAGGAAGACGGTGTTCTAGAGCCCGAGGATCAGAGTGTCGGGAAAGCCGAAGCAATAGAGGAAAAAATTGAGAAAGAAGAAATTGCGGAATTGCTGAAGAACATCGATTACCGCAATATCGACACACTTGAAGAAAATAAGATAGGTTCGATAATGCAGCGATTGCGCGAACTCGTTGATCAGAACAAATTGACTCAAGCGGAGGTAGCCGAGGTTTTATTTCCGCCAAATGAGTATGCAGTCAATTTTTTTTATTCGGACAAACATATTAAAGAGTTGAACCACGAGGCCGCAAAGCTTCCGACCGCGGACACTCCATACAATGAGAAAACCAGAACAATCGCGAGCAAAACGGCGACCGCGAGGAAATGGCGTGCGCGTCATGTGCGAGCATTTGGCGAATATGCTCGATATTTTGCCGGAGATGTTTCTTTCGGGGCGACCGATTATCTGTTTGATGATCCGGAAATGGGGAGGCTTCCTAATCGTCTTTCTTTGCGTTTTGCGCATCAGGATGCTTTTGATATTTTTTATTCGGTTCAAAATGATGGCGAGCGCGAGATCGGGCCCGAGCTGCATAGTATGGGCGCGGGCTTGGTTGTAGCCGCCGAGGGCAATTGGCAGGGCGGCAAAGAGAAAGAGTTGTACCGAGGCGGTGGTTTGAGCCCCAAGTCCGGCAATGCGGTTCTGATTTTCAATCCTGAAACAAATGAATTTTCTTATTACGCGCATCTCGATAGCGTTTCAGTCAAACGCGGCGATGTCGTGTCTGCGGGCGACCGTATTGGTATTGGTGGCAACACCGGCTTTAAAGCGCGTCGCAAAGGCCGAGGAGGACATATGCATTTTGAAATTCACGTATTTGATCCAGCAAAAAATACGGTTTCTTCGGTAAAAATTTATGAATTGGCTGACCGGATCGGGAAAATAAAAAAACAAGCACTCGACGTGAGGCGTCTCGCCAGCGTTGATTCCAAATAATTTTTTGATTTCGTCCACAATTTTTTGCTAAGATTTAGGCAAAATGTTGTATACTTGCTGTTATACTTTCAAAAGTATAGAAAACATATCAAAGATAAAATCTATTTTGCTATGATTAAAAGCAAAATAATTTCTATAGTTGCGATTGGCATTATTATTTTAGCTACAGCGGGCATACTGTATTTTTCAAAATCTTCCGAGCCTGCCAGTTATTCTGTCGTATCGCCTGACGGCGAGGTAACACTGGAAATACCGAGCCAAGCACTTCCAAAAGGTGTTTCAAACAAAGATATACATGTCCGTCGTCTAGAGACCGGCGAGATTCCGGGCTCAATAAGCAAATTCAATACTGCCGCAGTGTATTCTTTGGAACCGCACGGTATTATATTTACAAAGCCGGTCAGTGTTTCTGTCGCGTATAATAGCGTTAGTAACGTGATGCCTTTTTTGTTGCATTTTGATGGCGACACCGCGACCGTGCCGAGGAAAATGGCGGTTTCGGTGGATTATACAAATAAAAAAGCAGTATATTCCGGATATATAAGCAGCTTTAGTTTCCTTATGCTCGTGACTGACATTGGGTGGTCGGCGCCCTTGGCGCTTGAGCTTCCCGAAGATTTAGGCACGCACATGGTAGGCGAATCTTTTCCTGTAACGGCAAGCATTGTAAAATTCAACGCATCTCGTCGGACATTTCATGATAGCGCGCCGTCTATACAAGTTGGATCATATGAAATTATTTTTGGCGGAGACGGCGAGGTTGTCTATTCTTTTACCGAGGATCCGAAAGTAACGGGCAGATTTAACGCGATTGGGCCGGTTGAGCCAAAACAATATATTGACGCGCCCGCGCTTTCGGCCGTAACCGGAATCGTAGAGGAGATAGAAAGAGATTTTACGTGCACCGAAGAGGGAAGCGCGCTTATTTCGTATTCTTTAAGCGCCGCGGTACATATCAAATCAGACCTGTATACGAATTTCAATCTTGCGAGCGATGCAGTTGACACTTTATTGAATTGGATCGCGTCGGACGATCGAGATTTTGTGGTAAACGGCAAGATAGCCGGCACAGCGAAATGCGTGCCTCCTCCGCCAAAGTTGAGTTCATTTCCTATGATCATTTCCTGCGGCGGCTCTGTTCAATTTTCAGGATATATCGATAATGCTGCCAGTGTTGAATCAGTGCAAATAACACTGCTCGGCCAGCGTGGTTTTGTCGCGAGTGACGGCGGCCCATTGAAAAAAACTGATTGGTACGAGATCACCTTTGCGGTTAAACCCGGTACCTACAAGTATGAAGTGCTTATTCGCACAAAAGACAGCTCAAAAGACATAAAAGAAACAGGCAAAGTGACTGTAGAACCGTGTCCGAAGGAAAAAGAAAAGGATTCGTTTGGTGAAGTGGGACCGAAACCGGAACCCATCATTGACCCGGGTTTTGAAAAAGATCCTGTACTACCGCCAAAAGATACCATTCCAAAGATAACTATTCCGTCTGTAGAAGACTCGGTAACTGTGCCACAGGATATTATTCCACAATTAACGGTGCCGTCCACAGAAGATACCATCGAAACTCCTGTCCAAACTTTGCCCGACTCTGAAGAAGAAGCACCTCCTTCGCAATCCATAGAGACTCCTCCGTCGCTTGATATTTGCTGTCTAAATCCAAGCGCTCCTCTCGGCGAGCGGTATTATATTCCTTTTGACGGCAATGGATGCCTGCCCGGTGATTTGGTGGTGCCGCTAGATAACGATTGCAACAATCCATTATTGTATTAGGCGTATTATATTGTATGAAATTTAATCATCTCGTAAAACCAATGGTAGCGGGCATAGTCACTGCGGCCGTCGTCGGAGGCATGTATTATGCGGCTGCAACATATCG
>CAZKQL010000051.1:0-5533 GCA_964554925.1 uncultured Gammaproteobacteria bacterium
ATTCCAACATTCTTGAGAATGTGAGAATGTTGTGGGTCATAAAAATGGGGTTTTGTGAAAATGGGGTCAGCCACCATTTTGGAGATTGTTGATTTGTTGTAAAATAAAATTATGATAAAAAAGCAAGAAACCAATTTTGCATTTATAGACAGCCAAAATGTGTATAAAGGAACACGGCGTGACTTGGGTTGGGAAATTGACTGGACTCGTTTTCGAGCATATTTAAAGCATAAATACCGAATTACAAAAGTCTATTTATTTATTGGTTTTATGCCGGAACACAATAATATTTATGATGACTTACAACAAGCAGGATTCATCTTAAAATTTAAACCCGTATTGCCGAATGGCAAGGATGGCGTTAAGGGAAACATTGATGCTGACTTGGTATTACAAGCTATGATTGACTATTCAAACTACGACAGGGCGGTGCTTGTATCCAGCGATGGTGATTTTTATTCTCTTGCTCGCCATTTGTACGACAATAAAAAACTTCTGGCAGTTTTAAGTCCACACAGGAAAACATGCTCGTCTCTTTTAAGAAAATCGGCAAAAGACAAGATGGAGTATATGGATACGCTCGCAGGTATGTTTGCTAAAACAAAAAGAAAAGGCACCGTGTAGGGACGCGCCACATACAAAGTGCCTTTTCATAGGAATAACTAAAGTATAGCAAGCGCTCGCTAAAAGTCAATAGTTATCCACAATCAACAATAACGCTATGCCCAACATCCAATCAGTCATCAAAAATATCCAGAAAATGGGGTCAGCCACCATTTTGCGTGCAGATTGTGCGGATTATACATATTGTTACTGCTTTAATATCCAATTTTCTATTTTTTGCACTGTTTCCATGGCATGTTTGCCGATAAGGATGCCCGGATGTGTCGCGCCCTTGATTTCCAGAACGTCTTTTTCGTAATAGTCAGCCATCGCTTGTGCGGTTCTAATGCTAATACCAAAGGGAACCGATTCGCCAAGCTCGCCACCAACAAACAGTATCGGCATTATAAGCTTTTCTTTTGGCACTGAAATACCAAGCTTGCGCTCACTTCGGGCAACACCCGACTCCATACCGAGCGTCTCTTTCATTTTCATCAATTTTTCTTGCGAAATATCGGGAAGTGCTTTCATAACTTCCATGGGGTCAGCGGGCATGCCCGCGTCCATCGGGGAGTATTTCGTCGGATACTCTTTCTTTTCACCTTCACCCTGTACTTCTTTTGTGGGGCTTGGGTCAATAGCAACGACGGCTTTTGCGCCATGCTCTGCCGCGAACATCAATGCGACAAGGCCTCCCGTTGAATGGCCCATGATAATAGAATCAGTAAGCGCGTGGTCAGTGACAACCTGTGCTACATCGTCCACATAATCATGCATCGTTGCGCCGGCAACCGTTCCTTCGCTTTTACCATGACCACGCAGGTCAAGTGCATACACATTCCAGCCATTTTGGGACAAAAATTGTGTATAACCCATCCACATAGCGGACGATCCCCACGAACCGTGTACGAGCACGATGGAACCTTTAACCGGTTTCTGTTCAGTTTCTTGTATGTGTGTAAATAATTGCATGAAAAATAGTGTTGTGATTGGTTAATGTAATACCAATCCAGTATATCAAAACATAAAACATTTGACACAAGAAACAGCTGTGTATAACATATGAATATATGACGAAGTTATCATATAATAAAACAGGTGATGCCTCTCTCGGCCACGCTCGGTTGGTGATAAAAATGCTCTTAAACGCAAGTCGGCATAATTTACTGAAACTTTTGTTGAATTCAAAACGCGATTTGTGCGTCCACGAACTTTCGGAAGCTGTAGGAATCTCTCAATCAGCCGCATCCCACCAGCTTGCGTACCTTGAGGCGCACGGAGTAGTGAAGGGTGTACGTATGGGAAAAACCATGTGTTACGAACCAACCAACACCGCGCTTACCAAAAAGGTCGCCAAAGTCATTAAATCTTTGAGATAATCGTATAAATCCCATTAGAAGTTATTAGGTACACGTTTATAAACGACCGAAGTCCATGGCACATAATGAAAACAACACTGAAGACAAAGTTAGTAAAACTTCTAGCGGGATGAAGCACCCATTTATTATTATCATTACGGTCATCGTTCTTGGGGCACTGGGTTTCTGGTACTTTCAAAGCAGATCGTTTCCACTCCCGAGCGGTGAGACCACTGTGCTCACTACGCAAGGGGAAGATTCTAAACAAAACCAAACTATGAAAACACAAAGAGAGATTTTAATAACAGGTGGAGTAAAGCACTCCATTCCGCTTGATGAGATACTTTCAGGTGGTCCTGGCAAGGACGGTATTCCCGCGATAAATAATCCAAAGTTTATTTCAGCGGATGACGCCGCATTTTTAAAAGACGGTGATCCCGGACTTGGTTTAACGGTAGGCGGAGAAAGCCGTTTTTATCCATACCGCATCCTCGTCTGGCACGAAATAGTGAACGACACGATTGCGGGAAAAGCCGTGCTGGTGACGTACTGTCCGCTCTGTGCCACCGGAATTGTGTTTGAACGCACGGTTGACGGAGTGACGCAGGAATTCGGCGTGTCCGGAAAATTGTGGCAGTCAAATCTCTTGATGTATAACCGTTCAGGAAATGAAGAGAATGAGTCGCTCTGGTCGCAGGTTTTAGGCGAAGCGGTTCTCGGCATACATACAGGGCAGAAGCTCGCCGTTGTGCGCTCCGATGTCGTCCGCTGGGGCGACTGGAAAAGAGCGCACCCTGATACGAACGTATTGTCGCAAGATACCGGAACGGCTCGCGACTATGGCCGCGACCCGTACGGCGATTATTACACGAGCGAGTCAGTATCATTCGGAGCAACATTCAATGACACGCGCTTGCATCCGAAAGCGCTGGTGCATGGCATAGAAATTAACGGGCAGTACAAGGCGTATCATGATGAGGCGATAAAGACCATGACGGGAACACTCAAGGACACATTTGCGGGGAAAGAAATCGTAATTACGAGAACCGACTCGGGGGAAATCCGATTCACTTCGGACGGGGAACCCCTCACGTCAATACCGGGTTTCTGGTTCTCGTGGCTCGCCGTGCACCCGAAAACCGAATTATTCAAATAATTTTATTAGCTCGTAACATAATTATATGAACCCCGTTAGAAGTTTCAGAATAGATAGTAACAACTAATCGGGGTTTATAGCAGATAATGCAAACAATATGAAAAACGAAATCAATAAAACTTCTAACGGGGTGAAAAATGTAACCATCTACTCAACGCCGACATGCCACTTTTGTCAGGCGGCAAAAGAGTTCTTTAAGGAGAACAATGTCGCATACACCAATTACGATGTCTCAACCGATGCGGCGAAGCGGGACGAAATGATCAAAAAAAGCGGCCAGATGGGCGTGCCGGTTATTTTTGTGGATGATCCTTCAAATCCTTCAGGGCAAGCCGAGATGATTATCGGCTTTGACGAGACAAAACTTAAATCATTACTTGGTATATAATACATACAAACATGGAAATGGAAAGAGAACACAAAAATAACTACGAACAGAAAAAGCAGGAACGCGAAGCGGAGAAAGAGAAGGAGCGCACACAGGTTCAAGGAACTAAAGTGCGAAAATCAATCGCCCGCTTCACTCTCTGGATTCTTATTCTGGTCGTCCTCGGGTATGGTCTATACCTCCTTGCCCGGACGGCAGGACCGGAAGGAGAGGATTTCAGCATCGGATATGATGTCCAGGGCGCGAACCATATTGCAGAAGGCGCAGCGCATCCGGAATACAACTCAAACCCGCCATCTTCCGGTTGGCACTACGCGTCGCCTGCTCGCGGCGGATTCCATAACGAGCCCCTGCCTGATGAGCAGGTGATTCATAATCTAGAGCATGGTGACATTTGGATTGCATACCGCCCCGACATAAGCGATGAAGCAAAGCAAGCGCTTGAATCTTTTGCCGGAAAGTATGTCGTTGTGTCGCCGCGTATGGAGAATGACGGAGACATTTCTCTCGTCGCGTGGGGCAGAGTTGATACATTTGACGTAGCAAATGATGCTATAGATGAAGTACGTATCAGTGGTTTTATTAAAAGATATGACAATCGCGGACCTGAAAAAGTGCGCGGCATATAGACAAGCCATAGTGGTTTTTAACATGCAAACACATGCACACGAATGCGCAAAAAAGTTATGGGATACCAATAGCGATTGTCATCGCGGGGCTTTTGATTGCCGGTGCGGTAGTGTTCTCGGGAGGAGGAAGCATTGCTTCAATTGTCACAGGGAATCATGCGGGAAGCCAACCTTCCGGCCCGCCGGCGCAGGCGGGGGATTTTAGAATGCCAGACAAGACCGACCATGTTCGCGGTAATCCCGATGCACCGATTGCAATCGTAGAGTTTAGCGACCTGGAATGTCCATTCTGTGCACAAATCCATCCAACACTCTCACGCATTGTTGAGGAAAACGATGACGTGAAGTGGATTTATCGCCATTTCCCGCTCTCAACCATTCACTCGCGGGCGCTTTCCGCGGCGATTGCATCGGAGTGTATTGCGCGACTAGGTGGCAATGATGCGTTTTGGGTGTTTACTGACGCGGCTTTTTCCGAAGGACGACTGAGTGCCGCGTGGTATCAAGAGCAGGCGTCATCGTTCGGCATAGCTACTGAAGCTTTTGCCGGTTGTACAGATGATAAAAGCATTGTGGCTGATATTCAAACTGATCTTGACGAAGCAACCGGTACCGGTGGCCGTGGTACACCGTATGTAGTCGTAGTAACGCAAGGCGGCGGGCTTATCCCTTTCAGCGGAGCATTGCGGTACGCACAAGTGTCTGCGGTCATTCAACAGGCACGGAATAATTAGACATTATGAAATCGTATTTCCTTATTGGTATCGCAACGCTTGTAGTTCTCGGAGGAGTTTTTCTTGTTGTGAGAAATCAGGGAGAAAAATCTGAATTTGGCACAAGTGATTTCGATACATTTGCTTCTATTCGACTGGCGGACTATCAGGGTAAGAGCATTTCTATGGAGGAGTTTCGAGGGAAACTGCTCGTTATAAACAGCTGGGCGGTGTGGTGTCCGTTCTGCAGGGAAGAATTGCCTGATTTTGCAGCACTGCAAAAAGAGTTTGGTGGCGACATAACGGTTATTGCAATTGACCGGCAAGAATCGCTTGATAAGGCAAAGGGATATACCGACGAGCTCGGCATAACGAACGATATGCTCTTTCTTCTTGACCCATCTGACGCTTTTTATAAATCAATCGGCGGTTTCTCCATGCCGGAGACGATTTTTGTAAATAGTGCCGGGGAAATTGTTGTACACAAGAGAGGGCCAATGGACCTAAATGAGATGCGCGAGCATGTTAATAAAATCATCCCTCGACAGGGCTCGGGACAAGTAGATACTAATGAAATTTGAATATGATTGAACTAAGTATTGGATTCATAGCCGCTTCGTTCTTTGCGGGACTGCTCACGTTTCTTGCGCCATGTACTCTGCCGCTTGTGCCGGCCTATTTGGGTT
>CAZKQL010000051.1:5543-7276 GCA_964554925.1 uncultured Gammaproteobacteria bacterium
AGACCAAGAGGCGCTTAAAAATCCCGCAACCGCAAAAGCGGCTCGCCGAAAAATCTTTCTCAATGGCCTTGCGTTCATTGTCGGTTTCTCGTTCATCTTTATAGCGTTCGGCGTATTGGCAGGATTTGCCGGTACCGCGCTCGCGCCATACCGTATCTGGCTTGCGCGCATCGGCGGAGTTCTCGTCATCCTCTTCGGCCTCTTCATGCTCGGTTTTTTCTCCGCCCTCGGCAGATCCGCCCTTGGCGGAAAGCTTTCCGCTTTATTTACTGACAAACGAATCCCAATTCCAAAATGGCTTACACTCGGCAAGCCATCAAGCTCGCTCTTTATCGGAGGCACATTCGCACTCGGCTGGACGCCATGTGTCGGGCCAATTTTGGGCTCCATACTTCTTCTTGCGGGCACCTCCGGCACCGCGCTTCAGGGCGGACTCGTGCTCTCGGTATTCTCATTCGGTCTCGCTATCCCGTTTCTGATAATTGCCTTCGCGTTCTCGCAGGCAACCGTTTACATCGAAAAAATCTCAAAGTACCTCAAGGGCGTGTCTATCGTTGGCGGCGTGTTTCTCATTATTCTCGGCGCTCTTTTGGCAACGGATAACTTTGGGCTCACCATTCAGTATGGGTACGAACTTTTCGACTTTATTAACTATGATCGTTTATTAGAATATCTTTAATCATTAAAAAATATGGTTACTCAAAAAGAGAACGGATGGCAATGTGGAATATGCGGCTATTCGTACGGTGAAAAGGAGTGGGCTCTAAAATGCGAAGCATGGTGCAGAGAACATCATAGTTGCAATCTTGAAATTATTGCTCACGGCATACCATCAAAACAGTAAAGTGGATTCTGGTGTGAAAATGAGGTCAGCCACTATTTTGATTTTGGCGAGATATTATCTGCGCAAGACGACGGCAACAACATTCCAACATTCTTGAGAATGTGAGAATGTTGTGGGTCATAAAAATGGGGTTTTGAAAATGGGGTCATGAAAATGGGGTCAGTTGAAAATGGGGTCGGCCACTATTTTGGAGATTGTTGATTTGTTGTAAAATAAAATTATGATAAAAACCGTGAACTCAATTTGCATATTTGGAGACAGCACCGCGTGGGGCGCTTGGGATATGGAGAAAGGCGGTTGGGTAAATCGTCTGTGGCTTTATGCCGGCGAAAAAACCGACGGCGAATGTTATATTTACAATCTAAGCATTTCCGGCGGGACAACAGGAACCATACTTGAAAGGTTTGAGTCCGAAGCAAAAATCCGCGAAGCGGATGCGATTATCTTCCAGTCGGGCGGCAACGATTCTTATTTGAAAGGCAAGAATGGCCCCAATCAAATTTCGCTAGATAAGTTCCAAAACAACCTGGAAAAAATAATCGGAAAGGCCAAAAATATCACCCCGAATATAATCTTCGTTGGATTTAAAAACGTTGACGAAACCAAGACGATGCCGGTGTCATGGGAAGATATTTACTATGTCAATGCGGAAATAAAAAAGTACAATGAAGTTATGAAAAGTGTCTGCCAAAAAAATAACATTCCGTATTTAGATATTTTTGGCCTTCTAAAAAACGAAGATTTTGAGGACGGGCTTCACCCCAATGCCGCCGGACATAAAAAGATTTTTGAGAAAGTCAAAAATTTTCTTGAAGAAAATAAGTGGATTTAAAAATATAAAACTTCTAATCAAGGAAGAGGAAAAAGCATCTGGCACCAATATACACTC
>CAZKQL010000052.1:0-7093 GCA_964554925.1 uncultured Gammaproteobacteria bacterium
ACGCGTTTCCGGTGGCTTCTTCGTTATGGGTTTATCCGGAAATATACGAATCCAAATTTTTCCACCGCGTCGCACATAGCGTGTCATCACACGGCGCGCCGCTTCGATTTGGCGTGAGGTGATCCATGTATGCGTCTCGGCTTTCAAACCAAAGCTACCGAAAGAAACAGCATTGGTACGAGTGGCAATACCCTGATTTCTGCGTCGTGGCTTGTGCCATTTTCTATGTTTTACTTTCTTTGGCAATAACATATGCTTTTATTTCTTTTTCTTTGGTTTATCCTGGGCCTCCGCGAGTTTATCAATACGTTCAAAACTTTCACCTTTGTAAATCCATACTTTGATGCCGATCACACCGTACATCGTATTTGCTCTCGCTGTCGCGTAGTCAACATGACTGCGGATGGTTATCAAGGGAACCTTCCCTGCCGCAAGAACTTCGGTACGCGCGATTTCAACTCCATTCAAGCGACCGGACATTTTTATTTTCACTCCGAGCCCGCCTGATTTCATCACCTTTTCAATATGATTTTTCATCACACGTCTAAATGGAAGACGCGCGATAGTGTCACGTACAATACTTTGCGCGATTATATTCGCTGAAAGCATTGGCTGGCTCACCTCTTGGATGTTCAATTTTACTTTCATGCTCATCTGCAAAAATCGGCGTTCGATTTCTTTTCGAAGATCATCCAATCCCTGTCCACCACGTCCTATAATAATACCCGGCTTTGCGGCAAAAATCGTAATCGTCATGTTTTTTGCGTTTCTCTCAATGAAAACGGAATCAATATGAGCTTCATCGAATTTTTTTGCGAGGTAACCGCGAATTTCTATATCTTGCTTGAGTTTGTCGGCATAATTTTTTCCTGCAACCCAACGAGAACTCCAAGGGAATAGAATCGGTGAACGGTGTATATGTGGGTGAACTTTGTGTCCCATAGGTATTAGTTTGTTGCTTTAGGTGTTAGCGTTTCATCTTTTTTTCCTTCAGCTTTTTCTTCTTTCATTTTAGCCGACTTTTTTTCACTTAGAGCATTCGCGTCAATCATGCCGGATATCACAAGCGTAACATGCGAGCTTCTTTTTCTTATAGGATTCGCGCGTCCAAACGCGCGTGGCTGCCAGCGTTTTATTACTCTTCCTTCATCAACAAATCCATTTTCGATCACCAATCCCTCACGTTTCATGCTTTGGTTGTGCATCGCGTTTGCTATCGCTGATTCAAGCAATTTCTTTACCGGACGAGCCGCGGTTTTCTTTGAAAATGACAATTGAGCGAGTGCTTTATCCACTTCAAGTCCGCGAATAAGATCAACCACAAGTCGAACCTTGCGTGGGCTCATGCGTAATGATTTCAATTGTGCTTTTGATTCTACTTTCATACGTTATATTATGCGGCGGGTTTTGCGGCAGGCGTTGTACCCTGGGCTTTTGCCATTTTACCACCATGACCACGGAACGTACGCGTGGGTGCAAATTCGCCAAGCTTGTGTCCGACCATGTTTTCGTCTACAAATACATCAATAAAATTTTTACCGTTATGAACACCGAAACGTAAACCAACCATCTCCGGAGTAATCGTAGATGAACGCGCCCATGTTTTGATGGTCTTATGGTCGCCGGCCTGTTTTGCTTTTTGAACCTTTCCCATCAATCTTTCATCAACGTAAGGTCCTTTTTTTAAACTTCGTGACATACGTTATCGGTTTTTTGCTTTACGTGATTTAACTATCAATTTACCGCTTGATTTTTTGTGCTTTCGTGTTTTTACGCCCAAGGCTTTCTTGCCCCATGGAGTTTTTGGCCCACCCTTCAAACCGATGGAATTTCGTCCTTCTCCACCACCATGCGGATGGTCAACCGGGTTCATTACCTTACCGCGAACGGTTGGTCTCCAACCCTTGAGACGTTTGCGTCCCGCTTTTCCAAGGCGTACCAATTTATAATCACTGTTCCCGATTTGTCCAACCGAGGCAAGACAAACTTTTGGAATCAAGCGAACTTCACCGGAGGGCAATTTAACTTGCGCGTACTTTCCTTCTATAGTCTGAATTTGCGCACCAAGTCCCGCTCCGCGCACCAGCTGTCCGCCCTTTCCGGGCTCAAGCTCAATATTGTACACAAACATACCAACAGGAATAAATTCGAGGGGCATGCGCGCGCCAATGGTAGGCTCGATACGATTGTATGAGGTCATAATCGTATGCCCGACTTCCATTCCCTTTGGGGCCAATGTATATGCTTTTTGACCGTTTGCGTATTCGACAAGTGCTATGCGAGGACCGCGATTCGGGTCGTATTCGATCGCGACAACTTTTCCCTGAACGTCAAGATTGGTACCTTTGAAATCAATGATACGATAAAAACGTTTCACACCGCCGCCACGATGACGAATGGTGATTTTACCCGTGTTATTTCTACCGGAATTCTTTTTTAATACGGCAATCAAAGATTTTTCCGGTGTTTGTTTGGTAACATCCGAAAAATCCTGAACGCTTCCTTCGCGTCGGCTATTTATGGTCGGTTTGTATAATCTTATTGCCATATACGATTACTATACTCCTTCGTGAATGTTTATGGTTTTGCCCTTTGGTAATATGACCACGGCTTTTTTCCAATCAGAACGGCGTCCTCTGCGGTATCCAAAACTGGTGTCTTTGCCTTGTATATTCTGTACGCGCACTCTGCTTGGTCGCACGCCATACAATGCTTCCACCGCGGTTTTGATAGATTCTTTATCAGCGGTTTTCGCCACTACAAATGTATATTGGCTCTTTACTTCTCCATGAGCCGCTTTTTCGCTTATGTGTGATTTTTTGAGAACCGCATGCGCTCTGCTTATCCGTGATCCCCCGTGCTCTGTTTCGGTAGCTTTCTTTTTTGCAGCTTTTGGCGCAGTCGCGGTCTTTTCGGTTTCACTCAAAGTACCCGCTGTGGTTTGCACCGCGTCGTCAGCTTCTTTTGTTTTTTTTAATTTATCAAGAATACCCATACTACTTTGTTAAACGCTCTTCAACTTTTGGTAGCGCGTCTTTACTCATGATTACAAATTGGTGATGCAGCAAATCAACGATATTCAAATCTTCCGCTCTTTTTACATCCATATTCGCTATATTGCGAGCTGAACGCAAAACCTGTTCATCTTTGCCATTCGTTACAACAAGAGTGGTTTTTGCCGCTCCGAGCGTTTTTCGTAACACCGCGAGTTTCTGGGTTTTTCCCTCGGTAGCCAAAGCATCAATCACAAACAAATGTGCGGCTTTTACTTTATCACTCAAACACATACTCACGGCTGCGCTGTTCATTTTTTTGTTGATTTTTTGAGTGTAGGTACGAGTAGTCAAAGGACCAAACGTTACACCTCCACCTTTCCAGATTGGTGAACGAATAGAACCATGGCGCGCGCGGCCGGGACCTTTTTGCTTCCAAGGTTTGCGTCCTCCACCCGCCACTTCACTTTTGTCTTTTGTATCAGCCCATGGTTCGCGCGCGTTTGCGCGTTCCGCAGTATACACTTGGTGGATCAATTCATCTTTCACTTTTATACCAAATACAGCGTCATTCAACTCGACTGTACCAACTTCTACACCTTCTATATTGTAAAGCTTAACTTGTGCCATACTTATACAGATTGATTTTCTTCTTTTTGTTCGAGAGCAGGCTCTGCTTCAGCAACCGGAGTTTCCACTGTAGCGGGAATCGCCTCCGCTACAACTTCCGCGGGTTGTGTTTCGGCTGCTTGCGCTTCCGCAACAGGAACTGCTTCTGTTTTTTCAGGTGCTGTTTCTATTTTTATTGATCCATCTTTTGTAGTAATCAATACCACGCTATTGCGTGCTCCCGGCACTGCGCCCTTGACCAAAATTTCATTGTTACTTGCATCCACTTCAACAATTTCAAGATTTTGAACGCTTACTTGATGATCGCCCATGTGGCCTGCCATGCGAGTACCCTTGAGTACGCGTTGCGGACCGGTAGATCCGATACTTCCGGGCATGCGGAGGTTGTCTTTGTGTCCGTGGGAAGCTGGACCACCTTTAAACCCATGACGTTTTACTGTGCCCTGGAATCCTTTTCCTTTTGCCGAGCCGGTAACTTTTACGCGATCTCCTGTTTCAAATGTGCTCACGGTAAATGTATCACCGCGTTTCAATTCAGCGCTTCCTTCGATTTGAACCTCTCGCAAATGGCGTACGGTCTTGCCTTCTCCGCCATGAACAATGCCCTTTAGATGGCCTTGTTCAGGTCGATTAAGACGAAATACTTTTTGAACGCCAAAACCAAACTGTACGCTGGTTACTCCTTCATTTTTTCTTACTTCAGTCACCACACATGGACCCGCCGCAATACGAGTAACCGGAACAACCGTACCGTCTTCGCGGAACACCTGTGTCATGCCTAATTTTTTTCCAAGTATAAATTTCATACGCTTCATACCGGTCTTGCCGGTACAGTACGTTAAGGAATTAGGAATTTGATACTGTCCAAGGCGGCAGCGAGCACCGATGCGAGGCGTAGTTACTGCTACGTCGAGCGAGGCGCGGAGCGACAACGCAGGACCGTGTCAAATTCCTAATTCCTTGATATAAAAAACTAGAAGGAATCATGCCAAGTGCCTTAAAGATCGGCCCACTTGTCCTTATTCCTTCTAGCCTCTTAACGAACAAAGGCTTTTGTGTAAATTTGAATCAATACATTTCTCCGTCTCACGGCGCATCTTGCAGATGTTTTCTGACCCCCTACAGGAGTAGATCTTATCTGCCAGTTACTACATGAGTTTTTGCTCGCCACTATAGTACACGAGCTCGGAACGTCTGTCAAGGATTAAGCTATGGATACTTTTCCACTGCAACTACATCATTTTTATCTCAACATCCACGCCGCTCGGGAGGTTCAAGTTCATAAGCGCGTCAACCGCTTTTGGGGTGGGGCTTATGATATCAATCAGGCGTTTGTGGGTGCGGAGTTCGTACTGTTCTTGCGCGGTTTTGTGGATAAACGTAGAACGGTTGACACTGTATTTGTCGATTTCTGTCGGCAGAGGTACCGGACCGATTACTTTTACGTTGTTGCGCTCTGCGGTATCAATGATAACCTTGGTCGCAGCATCAATAATCTTGTGATCGTATGCTTTAATTTTGATGCGGACTTTTGGTCCTGCTTGTTGTGTTTTTTGTTCTTCTTTGGTCTGTGTAGCCATAGTAAAATAAATGAGCAATAAGCCCCGCTCCGATATTCGGAGCGGGGCTTCTTTAAGATTAGTTTATAATTTTGGTTACCACTCCGGCGCCTACGGTTCTACCACCCTCGCGGATAGCAAAACGCATTTTTTCTTCCATAGCAACCGGTACGATCAATTTGATTTTTAAGTTTGTGGTGTCTCCCGGCATCACCATTTCTCCGGAAGTCAAGGTTACTTCTCCTGTTACGTCTGTGGTACGAATATAGAATTGAGGTTTGTAACCGTTGAAGAATGGCTTATGGCGTCCACCTTCTTCCTTGGTTAGGGCATACACTTCAGCCTCAAATTCGGTATGTGGAGTAATGGATCCCGGTTTTGCGAGCACCATTCCACGCTCTACATCGTCTTTTTTGGTTCCGCGAAGCAATACTCCGGCGTTATCTCCGGCCTGTCCGCGATCAAGACTCTTGTTGAACATTTCAATACCGGTAACGGTGGTTTTGCTGGTTTCAGGACCCATACCGATGATGGCGATTTCATCGCCAACTTTTACTACACCACGTTCGATACGACCGGTTACCACGGTTCCACGTCCTTCGATTGAGAATACGTCTTCGATAGGCATGAGGTAATCTTTATCAAAGTCGCGCTGCGGTTCTGGAATATAGCTGTCAAGTGTTTTCAATAGATCCAATATTGGTTTTGCGGCTGCTTCGTCGGATGGATTTTCCATCGCTTTCAAAGCCGAACCACGGATAATCGGAGTGGTGTCTCCGGGGAATTCGTATTTTTTCAAAAGATCTTTGATTTCCTCTTCTACTAGGTCAATAAGTTCCGGGTCAGATACTTGGTCAACTTTGTTTAGGAAAACAACGATATAAGGCACACCAACCTGGCGAGCAAGAAGAATGTGCTCACGAGTTTGAGGCATCGGACCATCGGCCGCTGATACCACGAGGATAGCTCCGTCCATCTGCGCGGCACCGGTAATCATGTTCTTTACGTAGTCTGCGTGCCCCGGACAGTCAACATGCGCGTAGTGACGTCCTTCACTTTCATATTCAACATGGGCTGTCTGAATGGTAATACCGCGCTCGCGCTCTTCGGGAGCGGCGTCGATATCCTCAAAATTCTTCGCTTGAGCCGTAAGCCCATGCGCAGCGGCAACCTTTAGGATTGCGGCGGTAAGTGTAGTTTTACCATGGTCTACGTGACCGATAGTACCTACATTAACGTGTGGCTTTGTACGTTGAAATTGCTCTGCCATAACATGGCTTTAAGACCGCACTGCCTTGAGTGGTCAAGACAGATTTGTTATCCAGCGGTATTTTTATTTTTGATTAAAATAATGCTCAATTGAGCACAAAAGTAGATAATTTACTGCTGCGTGATTATAATAGATACAAAGTGACCCGTCAAGTGCCCGCTGTGGGGATAGTTATGCCAACGGTTCTTCAAAGAAAATGGGCTCTTCTCCAAGCGGTTCTTCGTTGTATACATCGGCCTCTTGCTCGGACTGTTCCGCCATTGGAATCGGCTGCGGCTCCTGCATCACCGGATCGTATTGAATAGATGCCGCGTCATTTGATAATTCATCTTGATGTTCTGTTTGCTTGGCGGACTGTGCATTTTGTGGAGGCTCAAAATTTAGTCTGACATCTTCATCAGATCCAAACCCCGCATTGGAGAGAACATCTTCCGAAGAATCGTCGGTAACATTGAACTCCGGATATAAATTATCTAAAACCGCTCCGGCCGCATGCCACTGTTTTTCTTTTTGAACAAAACCGTTTCGGGTCTCCGCGGCGACATGACTGTCGGATGATGGTGATTGTTTTTGCGCCGGCAAAGCCGCTTCACGAGACGAGTCAAAATAATCGGATGACTCATCGCCCATTACCAAATCCT
>CAZKQL010000053.1:0-762 GCA_964554925.1 uncultured Gammaproteobacteria bacterium
GCGTACGCCATCACTTCGGCAGCCACTCTCTTCATCCTCAGGAATGCATTCGGGATGTTCATCCCTCTACCTTCTCTTTCTGATCCCTCGGGATCGGTAACGAACTAGTGAACAGTCTTATCCTTTGGGTTGGTGAAGAAGATGTCACCCACGCCGCCTGCCTGTGATGCCCCCTGTGACGCAGGCGCATCTGCGGGTTGTGTTGCGTCGTCGGGCGTGTTGCTCATGCGGGTGTAGGCCCCATGCCTGGTGGCCTTCACGTTCGGAGTGCGGCCGAACTGCTCGAGTAGCAATTCGGCGAGCGCCTTCGCGTACGCTCCTTGGATCCGCATGGGATTCGGCATGGTGTCCGCTTCTTCAAGCGGCCATCTTCTGCGCCGAGCAGCTCCGAGCAATTCATCGTACGCCGGGCCAATCTGATCCTTGCAGGAATTGAGAAAAGTCTCGACCTGCTCCAGCGTAAATGCGATGCGAAGTTCGATCTCTCCGAGAAATACGGTATCTTCTTTCACCCGAAGAAGTACCCCGACGCCTATCACGACACCCTGGGTTGTGTACAAAAGAAACGCAGACTTGCGCGACACAATTCACCTCCTCCAAATCTGCCCCATTTGATACCATACAAAACAACGGAAGTCAATAATTTGTGGTTGCAGGCGATGATTAGTTCGAATGTACATGCTAAATACAATCCGCAGCCCGTTAACCTTATGGGTAAGTGACATTAGGGCGAGGACGGTATTTAGCATGTACATTCGAACT
>CAZKQL010000053.1:772-5193 GCA_964554925.1 uncultured Gammaproteobacteria bacterium
AAAACCGCAACCACAAAACAGACCCTCTCGGATCTGTTTTGTGTAATATCAACCAATCTAACTACAACCTAAGCTATCTCCGCAGTTCAAACATTTATAACAGCTCCCATTCCGAACCGTGATATGCCCGCAAGTGGGACATGCAGGCGCGTCTCCCATCAAATCCCCAAGCGCGTCATTTATATCTCCTGTCCGAACTTTTTCAACTTCCAAGGTAGGTAATGCCGCTTGTGCTTCATCAACCGCGACATCCGGGGTTTTTTGTACAACCGGTCGATTCAATTCCATGCTTTCTTGTTTGGTCAAAGTCTCTGCGAGACGTGCGAGCTGTTCAAATTTATATTTTTGAATTCCTTTTGGCGGAACTTGTACAAAATCCGTACGACCCAAATATTCCATACCAAGTACTCGGAATACTCAATCAATCACGCTCGTACAAATTTTTACATTCGGATGATCTGTCATGCCGGATGGCTCAAATCGTGTGAAGGTAAATTTGTCTACCAATTTTTCCAGAGGCACACCGTATTGAAGCGCGATAGAAACAGACACTGCAAACAAGTTGAGCATGCTGCGGAATCCGGCGCCTTCTTTGTACATATCAATAAAAATTTCCGCGAGACGACCATCCGGATATTCACCGGTGCGAAGCCAAATCTTTTGATTTCCAATTCGTGCTGAAACGGTTATACCGCTACGTTTTGCCGGCAATTTTCGTTTTTCTCCATGCACATAAATTCTATGATCCGTTACTTCTCCGTCTTTTCCATAACTTGGCAATGCGTGTGAATCAGGAATATGTTGATGAAGCAATGCTGCGGCATCGCGTATAGCTTGCGCGATATCGCTCGCTTCCATGTGTTCGGCTTCACTGGTCGTCAGCACAACTTCGGGCGCAGCGGCTGCCGCTGTTTCTGTTTTTGCTTCTGCGTCAGATTTTTCATCGTCTATTGTATCGTCGGACTTGGTAGAGAGCGGCTGCGACAATTTGCACCCATCGCGGTACAAGGCAACCGCCTTGAGACAATATTGCCAAGAATCCGCGTATGCTTGTTTTACATCTTCTATGGTTGCCTCGTTTGGCATGTTGATGGTCTTGGAAATCGCGCCGGACAAGAATGGCTGTGCTGCCGCCATTTGGCGCAAGTGTCCTCTCCAGTGAATATAACGCTGGCCTTTTTTGCCGCATTTGTTCGCGCAGTCAAATATGGGATAATCTTCAACTTTCAAATGTGGCGCGCCTTCTATAGTCATGGTTCCGCAGACGTATTCATTTGCTGCTTCCAATTGCTCTCTCGTAAATCCAAGCGCTTTGAGCAAATTGAAATCAGGCTTCATGTACACATCTTCCACAAATCCAAGTCGTTTCATGGTCTCTTCGCCCAGTGTCCATGGATTGAAAGCGAATTGAACCTCAAACGCGCTTTTTAATCCTGCGTTTACATTTGCAAAATCTTGGTCAGTGAATCCTTTTGCTTTTAGACTTGCCGCGTTAACATGCGGAGCATTCGTGATGTCACCGGTTCCTTTCATGTAGGTTATGATGTCTGTTACTTCCGCGGCCGTGTAGCCAAGGTTGGTAAGCGCTACCGGTATGGCCTCGTTTACGATCTTGAAATATCCACCGCCTGCGAGCTTTTTGAATTTTACCAAAGCAAAATCCGGTTCAACTCCGGTGGTGGCACAATCCATAAGAAGTCCGATCGTACCGGTTGGTGCGAGAAGTGTGGTCTGCGCGTTGCGATAGCCGTATTTTTCTCCCCAGTCGACCATTTCATTGCTGACTTCGCGTGCTGCAGCCAATAAATACGCGGGCGCGTACTCGGGTTTAATAGCTTGCGGTTTGATAGTGATTTTTTCGTATTCACTATCCGGCGCGTTAAATGCCGCGCGTCGGTGGTTGCGCATAACGCGGAGCATGTCTTGTTTGTTTTTTTCGTAGCCGGGGAATGGTCCAAGGAATTTTGCCATTTCCGCGCTGGTGCGGTACGACTCGGCGTGCATGATCGCGGTAACGCAACCGGTAAACGCGTATGCTTCTTCGGATTCGTAAGGAATGGCAGCGGTCATGAGAAGCGAACCGATGTTTGCGTAGCCAAGTCCGAGCGTGCGATATTCGTAACTCATTTCCGCGATTTCTTTGCTGGGGAATTGCGCCATGAGTACGGAAATTTCGAGCACCATGGTCCAAAGCCGTGTACCATGTTTGAATCCTTCTATATCAAATGTCTGTGTAGCTACATCAAAGAAATGCGCGAGGTTGAGTGACGCGAGATTGCACGCGGTATTATCGAGGAACATGTACTCGCTGCAGGGATTGGATCCGCGGATGCGGCCTGATTTGAGACAGGTGTGCCAGTCATTTATGTTGTCGTCAAACTGAAGTCCGGGGTCTGCGCATGCCCACGCCGCATAGGCGACTTTGTCCCAGAGCTCACGAGCTTTGAGCGTTTTGCAAACCGTGCCGTCTGTTCTCCAAGTAAGATTCCAGGTGCCATTATTATTGATGGCTTCCATGAATTTGTTTGGCACGCGTACGGAATTGTTTGAATTCTGTCCGCTTACGGTAGCGTATGCTTCGCCTTCGTAGTCTGACGGGTAGCCCGCCGCGATCATGGCAGCAACTTTTTTTTCTTCTTCCACTTTCCAATTTACAAATATTTCTATGTCCGGATGATCGAGATCAATGATAACCATTTTTGCGGCGCGGCGCGTGGTTCCGCCGGATTTGATTGCTCCTGCTGCCCTATCTCCAATTTTGAGCCAGCTCATAAGACCGGAACTGCGTCCACCGCCGGAAAGAGGTTCGCCGGTACCGCGTAAATTTGAAAAATTTGTTCCTGTTCCTGAACCGTATTTGAACAGTCGGGCTTCGCGCACCCACAAATCCATGATTCCGCCTTCGTTTACCAAATCGTCGTCTACGGATTGGATAAAACAAGCATGGGGCTGCGGATGAGAGTATGAATCCGCGGAACGCGTAAGCACGCCATTGTCCGGATCCACATAATAATGTCCTTGCGCGGGACCATTGATGCCATACGCCCAATGAAGTCCGGTGTTAAACCATTGCGGAGAATTTGGCGCCGCCATTTGGCGGAGGAGCATTACCACGAGTTCATCATAGAAAATTTGCGCGTCTTCGCGGGTGGCAAAATAGCCGTATTTTTCTCCCCAAAATCTCCACGTTCCGGCAAGGCGGTGTACGGTTTGCTTTGCGCTGGTTTCAGACCCAAGCACGGGCGATCCGTCAGCGTTTAGCTTTGGCGTACCATTTTCGCTATATTGTGGTACACCCGCCTTACGAAAATACTTTTGAGCAATAATATCGGTGGCAACTTGCGACCAATTCTTTGGAATCTCCAAATCTTTCATTTCAAAAACAACCGTTCCATCCGGTTCGCGGATAATCGAGGTTCGTTTTTCGTATTCCACCATGTCGTAGGGACTTTTGCCTTCTTCGCTGAATCGTCGCGGGATGCGGAGACCGTCCGGGTTATAGGTAAATTCGGTATTTGGCTCTTGGCCCAACCGTAGACCCTGAAAGGTCTTTGTATTGAATGGTCCCATAAATATATGGAGTTAGTGGAAAATGAATAAGCGCCTGCGGGGAGGCGCGTTGCCCCCATGACCCGGCCCTCATCGAGGGCGAGGCGTACACTATATGTTGGGGTCTAACGATAGTTTAAACCACAATATGTAGTGTTTTCGACAGGAAACTGCATTATAGCATTTTTTATTCCGCCGGCCAAACTGCCGGCATTTACCTAAAACTAGCGGAAAAAAAAATGGGCGTCGCAAAATTTTTTGGGTTATCCACATCCGCGCTCATCCCTTATCGTTACAATTGTTTTCCTCAACACAAAAACGTATAATACCCCCTACTATGGAACCGGAACTAACCGAACAACTCGATACACGACTTCTCGACGCGGTTATCCCCGAAGACAATCCGGAAGTGGAAATGGAAATCACGCTTCGCCCGCGAACGCTGATTGATTTTGTTGGACAAAATCATATAAAAGAGCCGCTTTCCATATCGCTTCAGGCCGCGCGTGAACGCGAAGAATCAATGGAACATATTTTGTTGTACGGAAATCCGGGACTGGGTAAAACCACGCTCGCGCACATTATTGCCCGCGAAATCAATGTAAATATAAAAGTAACGAGCGGTCCGGCGCTGGAACGCGTGGGTGATTTGGCAGCGATTTTGTCCAATTTGCAGTCAGGCGATGTATTGTTTATAGACGAAATTCACCGGCTCAACAAAACCATAGAAGAAGTGCTGTACAGCGCGATGGAAGATTACGCGCTCGACATTATAATAGGCAAAGGGCCGGCAGCCCGGACGCTTCGTATGCCGCTCGAAAAATTTACCCTTATTGGCGCGACGACAAAATTAAATTTGCTGTCAGCTCCGC
>CAZKQL010000053.1:5203-6915 GCA_964554925.1 uncultured Gammaproteobacteria bacterium
GATCGGTTTGGCCATGTGTATCATCTCAATTTTTACGAAACAACTGATTTGGAATCCATCTTGAGACGCAATGCCGGCATTCTTGAAGTGCCGATAGATACCGCGGCTATAGGCATTATTGCCGGCCGCGCTCGGTGTACCCCGCGTATCGCGAATCGATTGCTCAAACGCGTACGCGACTTTGCCCAAGTACGGCATAATGGCGAAATTTCGGAAATAATAGCAAATTCAGCTCTCGACATGTTGAACGTAGACCAGCACGGACTCGATCAAGTGGACAGAAAAATTTTATCAAGCTTGATTGAACAATTTAATGGTGGACCGGTCGGCCTCAATACACTTTCCGCAGCCGTTGCCGAAGAAATGGAAACCATTGAAATGATTTACGAACCATATTTGCTCCAAATCGGCATGATAGAGCGCACACCCCGCGGCAGAAAAGCAACCACGCGCGCGTACGACCATTTGAGGAAAGCGGGCGGCGCCGGAACCGCGCAAAATTCATTATTATAATATGCTCACACTCCCCCTTTACTCCATACTATTCCTCTACCTCGCTTTCCTCACATTCTTTGCGATTTTGATGGCACTCAATTTTTATCATATTATCGTAAGCGGCTCATTTACCTTTATTACTTTTGTCATTAGTTTTTTCTGCATCGTGCTTACGGTTTTGACTCTATATTTCACGGTCATACTCCTAACCGACGTGGAATGGAAAACCATGATTACCATATTTAATATCGAATGGTTCTTGCCCGGTCAATCATACTGATATGGATATACGCACGGCCATAAAACAAAAATCCTACGAAAAAATCGAGCACACGCTGCGGCGGCATCCGCTTACGTTTGTGCCGATTATATTGTTGTTTTTGCTGATGCTGGCGGCTCCATTTGGCGCATATTTTTTGATTTATCAAATGTTCCCGGAACTTTTGACAAAAGACTCTTTGCTCTATCCGGTTGCGGTACTTATGGGCAGTATGTATTGCCTTGTGACGTATATATTTTTCTATGTTCGTTTTATAGACTATTACCTGGACGTTTGGATCATAACCAATGATCGGCTCCTCGATATTGAACAGCACGGATTGTTTAATCGCGGCGTAACGGAATTGGATTTGTACCGTATACAAGATGTAACGGCAAATATTACCGGCGTAATGGGGACGTTATTTCATTATGGTGATGTGGTGGTTACTACCGCATCCGCGAATACGACCATTGTGTTTAGAAATGTGCCAAATCCTAATTATGTACGAGAAGAATTGATACGACTGTCAGACCAGGATCGATTGTTCCATTACGGCACGATTGATACGCAAGAAAAACATCTGAAACACATGGTGATGGAATAATATATGCTTGAATGGTTTAATGAATTATCTTTTTTTGAACAAATGGGAATGGTATATGTCGGCGCCATAAATCTGCTGACATTTTTTTATTACGGCATTGATAAAATAAAAGCGCGGCATGGAGACCGGCGCGTAAGTGAAATGATGCTGTGGATGCTGGCACTTGCTGGCGGATCTCTTGGGGCGCTTCTTGGTATGAAATTTTTTCGACACAAAACCAAAAAACTTTCGTTTCAGGCAGGGATTTCGGTGATACTCGCGCTGCAAATCGGGATGACGGTTTTTTTGATGCAAAAATAAATTTTATAGGCTAACAAAAAACGACTCGTGTCGTTCCATTCTGCTCTGCCG
>CAZKQL010000054.1:0-4143 GCA_964554925.1 uncultured Gammaproteobacteria bacterium
ACGGAATAACCGAAGAAAAAGCAAAAGAAGCTTTGACACTCGCTTCACATAAATTATCTTGCAAGGCAAAAGTAGTAAGCCGAACGTAAACGCAGTATGACTATCAAAGAATTACAAGGTCTATCAAAGTCAGAGTTGCACAAACTCTTGGCCGAAAAACGCGATCAAGTTCGAGAGTTCCGTTTTAAAGTACACGAGGGCCAGTTAAAGACAGTTGACAAAATCAAAAAAATAAAGAAAGATATCGCTCGTATACTAACGCTCATCAACAAATAAACCGAGCATTCACAAATTTTATGTCAGAAAAAACGCAGACAACCAAAGTGGTACAAAAACGCAGTTTTGAAGGCGCGGTAATTAAGATTTCCGGTGCAAAAACAATTTCAGTGAAAGTGAACAGCGTAAAGACACACCCTAAGTACCACAAACAATACACGATTTCAAAGAAGTTTGCGGTTCATGATGAAAAATCAGTCGCAAAAGTCGGCGATATAGTGAGATTTGTTGAATGCCGTCCAATCAGTAAAGCAAAACGCTGGACGTTAAAAGAAATCATTAAGACCGCATAAGTATTTTTGTATGATTCAGCACAGATCAATGTTACATGTGGCAGATAACACCGGAGCAAAAAAACTCATGTGTATTCAGGTTAAAGGCGGTTACAAAAAGCGTTATGCGCGTATTGGCGATATTATTACCTGTTCCGTAAAAGAAGCCGCTCCACGTGGAATGGTTAAAAAAGGTGAAGTGGTGCAAGCGGTGATTGTCCGCCAAAGAAAAGAATTGCGCCGAGCCGATGGCAGCTATATCCGTTTTGACGAGAACGCGGCGGTTATCATAGATTTAAAAAGTAAAGAACCGAAAGGCACGCGTATTTTTGGACCTATTGCCCGAGAACTTCGTGTCAAAGGATTCCAAAAAATAGTATCGCTTGCCCCTGAAGTTTTATAAATTGTATGAATATAAAGACCGGTGACAACGTAAAAGTGATAGCAGGCAAAGACCGTGGCAAAACCGGTAAGGTTGTTCAGGTTTTGTTTAACAAACGCAAAGGAGAGCATTATGTGGTAGTTGATGGCGTGAACGTACTCAAAAAACACATGAGAGCGAAACGTGGACAAAAGGGTCAAATTATCGAATTACCTTCACCGATTCACATGAGTAACGTGATGGTCGTTGACCCGAAACTGAATAAACCAACCAGAATCGGTTATACAATAGAAGCGGATACAAAAAAACGCGTTGGTAAAAAATCCGGTGAATTCATCGACTAATTATGAAATCAGCATTATACACACAATATAAAACGGTTACGGTAGCGAAGCTAAAAGAAAAACGCGGATACAAAAATATCATGCAAGTTCCTCGTGTTTCAAAAGTTGTACTCAATGTTGGATTTGGCCGCCATTCAAAAGAAAAGCCATACATGGAAAGCGTGGTGCGCACACTCGAAAAAATTACCGGACAAAAACCCGTTTTGAATAAAGCAAAAAAATCAATTTCAAACTTTAAGATCAGACAGGGCACTGAAATCGGCGCGTCGGTTACGTTGCGCGGCGCGAGTATGTATGATTTTCTTTACAAATTGATCCATTTGACCTTGCCTCGTGTACGCGATTTTCGAGGATTGAATCCAAAGAGTTTTGACGCAAAAGGCAATTATACGCTCGGTTTTAAAGAAAATCTCGCATTTCCTGAAATGGGAGTCGAATCCGGTGAATTGATACACGGAGTGGAAATTACGATAAACACCACCGCAAAAAACCCGGAAGAAGGATTGGCCTTACTTTCTGAAATCGGATTTCCCTTTAAACAGGCAAAATAATATATGGCAACACAAGGACAGAAAGCAAAATCTAACAGAAAACCAAAGTTCAGCACACGCATCGTGCGACGTTGCTGGAAATGCGGAAGACGACGCGGATATGTGGGCAAATTCAAATTGTGCCGTATATGTTTTAGAGAATTGGCAAACCAGGGTTTGATACCGGGTGTTCGCAAATCAAGTTGGTAAAATACTTATCTATGATGACCGATACAATAGCAGACATGTTAACAAGAATTCGTAATGCTCAAAAAGCGGGTAAGTCGAGCATCGAAGTTCCTTATTCAAAAGTTAAATCAGCCATCGCTGTTATTCTTAAGGCTGAAGGCTATATTGAGCACGTTGAGACAGTGGAACAGAAGCCGGTGCCAACATTGGTAATAGGACTCAAATACCACGGAAAGCAACCAGCGATTCAGCACATAAAGCGCGAAAGTACGCCGGGACACCGTATGTATAAGGCTACCGACAAATTGCCAAAAGTGTTGAATGGTTATGGAACGGCTATTGTATCCACTTCACAAGGAATGATGACGGTTAATGAAGCCAAGAAGCGGGGGATCGGTGGAGAATTGATTTGTACCATCTATTAACGTTTATACATAACACAGCTTGAAAACACGTATGTCTAGAGTAGGAAAACAACTTATCAAGATTCCACAGGGCGTAACCGTTACGGTTGATGCTGGTGTTATTATCGTAAAAGGTCCAAAAGGCGAGTTGCGACGCGTGCAAAATAAAGCAGTGACCGTGAAAGTGGAAAACGATACGGTGACGCTTTCGGTTGCGCATGAAGACGACAAAAAAGAAAAATCATTGTGGGGAACATTTGCATCTCATATAAAAAATATGATTGTCGGAGTGACGGTCGGTTTCAAACGACAGCTCGAAATAAACGGTGTGGGATACAAAGTTGCCAAACAAGGGTCTGATTTGAAACTTGAAGTTGGATTTTCGCATCCGGTTATTTACAAAGTACCGCAAGGCATAACGGTTGATGTGGAAAAAAATATCATGACGGTGAATGGATCTGACAAAGAGCTTGTGGGAGCCACCACCGCGGAAATTCGCAGTATCAAAAAGCCTGAACCATACAAAGGAAAAGGCATTAAATATGTTGAAGAAACAATTCGCCGCAAAGCAGGTAAAACAGCGGCTAAATCCGCATAATGTATGAATAAACACAAGCTTACAGTAGAAATGAAACGTGATCGCCGAAGAGCCCGCATTCGTTCCCGAATTTCGGGTACTGCAACGCGTCCTCGTTTGAGTGTTCACCGAAGTCTGACCGGCGTATATGCCCAACTTATTGATGATGTAAACAGTAGAACACTCGCGAGTATTCACAGCAAAGTGGTTGATGTAAAAAAACTGGAAACGGGAGAACGTTCCGGTAAAATTGCCATTGCGTATGCCGTAGGCAAGCTCTTGGCGCAAAAAGCAAAAGAATTAAAGATAGAAACCGTAGTATTTGACCGAGGCGGTTTCGCCTATCATGGGCGCGTACAAGCGATTGCGGACGGTGCTCGCGACGAAGGTCTCAAATTTTAATTGATTGACTTATGGCAAAACCAGAACGCAGAAGAAAACCAATGCAGCGAGAAAAACCTGAATTTGAACAGCATATCGCTGACCTTGCTCGTGTGACCCGTGTAACCGGCGGCGGAAAGCAATTAAGCTTTCGAGCTACGGTACTCATCGGCGATCGCAAAGGCCGCGTAGGTTTTGGCGTGGATAAAGGTAAAGACGTTCAGATCGCCGTGGATAAGGCAGTCAAACAAGCGCAAAAGAATTTGATTCGGGTGCCAATGTTGAGCGAAACGATTCCGCATCGCGTTGAATGCAAATTCAAGGCGGCGAGATTGATGATTAAGCCAGCTCCAAAAGGTTCCGGTATCATTGCCGGCTCTGTTGTCCGAACCGTACTTGATTTGGCCGGAGTTCCAAACGCTTCAGCAAAAATGCTTGGCAAAACAAACAACAAAATCACAAATATAAAAGCCGTATTTCAAGCATTGCAATCTTTTAAATACAAAGCGGTGGAGCGCGCGAAAAATCAATATAATAAAGAAAAATCAGCTCCGGCTTCCGTCGTAAAGACTGACATGGAATCAAAACCGGCTCTCAAAAAACCTCTACAAAAGAGAACAAGACCGACGACTCCAAAAACAGAAAAGAAAGAGGAAGAAAAAACAGAGAAATAGTAATAAACGCATATGGCAATAGGTGCTCATACAATTAAACCGGGTAAAAGAACTTTTCAAAGCGTTAAACGTGTCGGACGCGGAAATTCTTCGGGTCGCGGTACATATTCTTCT
>CAZKQL010000054.1:4158-6780 GCA_964554925.1 uncultured Gammaproteobacteria bacterium
GTGGAAAGGGCCAAAAAGCCCGTTCCGGCGGAAAGAAAGGATTGCTTCAGAAAGCGTTCAAGCAGCGTCTTCAGAAAGTTCCGAAATTGCGCGGTTTCAACAGTTTAAATGCTCGCATTGAAACGGTTTCTCTTTCCACGCTTGAGAAAGTATTCAAAGGTGGAGAAGTCGTGACACCATTTTCTCTACAAGAAAAAGGTTTGATTTCGTCTCCTCGCAATGGCGCAAAAATTTTGGGAAACGGAACGCTTACCAAGAAACTCGCGGTAGAAGGTTGCGCTTGTACGAAGACCGCAACCGAAGCTATTACCAAAGCCGGTGGTTCAGTCGCCTAAAACTTTTATATTTCGCGCGAGCTGCTTCGTAAAATCTCGCATTTCATCAAAATATAAAAGTCTAAAATTAGAAAGATATGTGGCAGAAAATTGTACACATTTGGAAAATAAAGCAGCTTCGCAATAACATATTGTTTGTCCTTGCGATGCTCGTTATTTTCAGACTGGTCGCGCATATCCCGATTCCGGGTGTTGATGTAGAAAATTTGCGTCGTTTTTTTGCAGGCAATGAAATTTTGGGTCTTCTTAATATTTTTTCCGGAGGCACCTTGGAAAATTTTTCAGTGGTGTTGATGGGCGTCGCTCCATATATTACCGCTTCCATTATTTTCCAGTTGCTTGGGAAAGTGGTTCCTCGACTTGAAGAAATTCAGAAAGAGGGACAATCCGGACAGGAGAAAATCAACATGTATACGCGCATAGCAACCGTGCCGCTCGCCATTCTACAGGGTTTTGGCATGATGCAATTGCTGCAGCGTTCACAATTAAACATTCTCGGATCGATTTCCACATTTCAATTCATGTCTATTCTTATTACCGTAAGCGCGGGTACGGTGTTCCTTATGTGGATCGGTGAACTTATTACGGAAAAAGGCATTGGAAACGGGATTTCACTTTTGATTTTCGCAAACATTGTCTCGGCCTTACCGACCGCTATTCAGAACGCGATTATCAATTACGATTCATCGCAATTTTATACGTATTTCATGTTTGTCGTGGTCGCGATTATTACCGTAGTCGGAGTCATATTCATCAGTGAAGGACAAAGAAATGTACCGATCAGCTACGCGCGACAAATTCGTGGAAGCAAATCGTTTGGCGGAGCAAAGAGCCATCTGCCGCTACGCCTCAACATGGCCGGTGTTATCCCGATTATATTCGCGATTTCCGTGGTATTGTTTCCGCCGCTTATCGCGCAATTTTTTGCGGCGAGTCCGGGCTTTATCGGCCAGGCATCGAGATTTGTAATTCAATTGTTCAACAACCAATTGTTCTACGGCCTGTTTTATTTCATCATGGTATTTGGCTTTACCTATTTCTATACCGCGGTTATTTTCAATCCGCAAAAAATGGCAGAGAATTTGCAGCGTCAGGGTGCTTTTATACCGGGTATTCGTCCGGGTAAACAAACCGAGGAATATCTTGGTCAAACCATGGGAAGACTATTGTTGGCAGGCGCTTCATTTTTGGGAATTTTGGCGGTATTGCCGGTAATTTTACAGGCATTCACCGGATCGAGAACCCTTGCGATTAGCGGTGTAAGTCTTCTTATCGTGGTGAGTGTTGCAATAGAAACGGCTCGACAGATACAAGCTCAAGTTACCATGCACGAGTACGACAGGGTGTAGAGCTTCTGGATTTGGCGCAAGAGAATCCCGCATTGCAGTGGGATTTTTTATTTGTCCAATTTGCTTGACTATTCTTGTAAATGCCCCTGTACTCTGTTATATTTTACACATATTACTAAATCAACTAATATGGGATTATTTTTCGGTTCATCATCGGACAAATACAGCCAGCACGAGTATCCGCTGGCGGAATTGGAGATACGGAAACTGGTGTCTCACGAAAATGTCATGAGTCTAAAGCATGAAGAACAAATGCTTGTGGAGCATGAGATTACGAGAGCGCGCATGGGGGACGGCAAAATATCACTTCGCAAAATCGATGAAATTTTGCGCCGCCTTATGAACACGAACAAAATCAGCAAAGTGGATAAAAAGGCATTGATTAAATTGTTTGAAAAATACTACACCGAACATTTTACGAAACATTGATTATGAAACGAGTGATCATATTGCTGGGAATTCCGGGCAGCGGAAAAGGAACACAGGCAAAGAGCATTGCCCGGAAATTCGGATATGTTCATATTTCGACCGGAGAGTTGCTGCGAGGTCTTGACCGCGACCCCGGCAAATCTCCGGAAGACACAAAAGAATTGGAAAAAATGAAAACAGGCGGAATAGTTTCAGATGAATTGATTTATCGACTTGCTTTTCGCGAAATTGAATCGCATATAAAAAAAGGAGAGTCGGTGGTGCTCGATGGCGCAATTCGCAATGTAAAACAGGCCGAGCGCTATCAGGATTTTTTTGAACAACTGGGCGTCGCGCACGAAATATTGGCAATAGAACTCTCGATGAGGGATGTGGTGAGTTTCGAAAGATTAAGTTCACGCCTAAAAGATGGGACGGGTGCGGGGCGCATGGACGATAATATGGAGGCTTTGAAAGAACGCCTGAAGTCGCAGGGGAACGCCGGACTTTCGCAGATCGTCGATTATTAC
>CAZKQL010000055.1:0-2248 GCA_964554925.1 uncultured Gammaproteobacteria bacterium
GGCAATCACGAGGAAATCGAATCTTGTCTGTTTGAAGACGGGCTTGCCGATTTGCTCATTCGCCACAAGGAACGAATTACCTTTACCACAGATTACGCGGACGTAAAAAAATATTTGGATGTATGCGACGCGGTATTTATGTGCATCCAAACTCCGGAAATCGGCGAAACAGGGGAGAGCAATTTGACGTATTACAATTCGGCGGCAGAAAATTTGGGAAAAGCTTTGGCTGAAAGAAACAGCGGCTCGCAATCAAAATATATCATAATCGTGAATAAAAGCACAGTTCCGATTGACATGGTCGATCAAACCGCGACCATTATGGACGGACACAAAGTAATAAATTACGGTGTCGTGTCAAACCCCGAATTTCTTGTGGAAGGAAAAGCGATACAGGGTTCCATTAAACCTGACCGAGTGGTTGTCGGCGCTTGGAACGAACGCGATTTTGAAGTGATGCGGTCGGTGTATCAGCGTTTTTATGTCGCGCCCACCGTTGAATATATCGAAGTAAATCCCCGTGAGGCGGCAGCCGGAAAATTGCTTGCAAATTTTTATCTATTTGCAAAATTGGCTCTTTGCTTTGATGTTATAGGGCGAACGAGCGAAGCATTTTCCGATGTTAGTTTTGAAAATGTACGAAAAATTTTAATCAGTGAAAGCAGAATAGGGAACTGGGGATTTTATGACAGCATATACGCGGGCGGAAGCTGTTTTATAAAAGACGCGCGCTCATTGGCGCATCAGCTCACCGCTACAGGACATGATGCGTCGCTTGTTGAAGAAGTATATTTTGCAAACAAGCGCCAGCTCCAAACATTTATCAAGCGCGCGGAAGATGAAACCGGGATAGATTGGGAAGGAAAAACGGTGGCGCTGCTCGGTGTCGCTTTCAAACGAAGTACCAACGACATTAGAAATTCTCCGAGTATCGATATCGCGGAACATATCAAGGGTCATGGTGCATCGTGCATCAATGTATTTGATCCGCAGGCGACTGCCATGTTCCAGACAATATTTGCGGAATCGGAACAAATAAAATATCTCTCGACCATAGAAGACGCTATTTCAAACGCGGACATCATCATCATCGCGACTGATTGGCCCGAATTTTCGCAAGTCGCCGAAATGCTTGGCGGCAAAAAATACACCATACTCGACGGCAGGCGTATGCTATACCAGAAATATGCTGAACTCGTTGGTCATGGCCACACCGTGCTCGCGGTGGGGTCTCCGGTCATGAAACCATAGTAACTATCTATGCGCGTATCTGTCGTAATCCCGTGCTACAATGAAGAAAAAGCCATCGGTCTTGTAGTCGACAGTATTCCAGATGTGGGGGAAATTATTGTAGTCGATAATAATAGCTATGATAATTCGGCAGAGGTAGCCAAGCAGCATGGAGCAAGAGTTATCTTAGAGACACAACAGGGATACGGTGCTGCAATTCGTCGCGGAATACGGGAAGCTGAGGGAGAGATTATTGTGGTGCTCGACGCGGATGGGCAATATCCGGCAAACAAAATAAAGAACGCGATTAACCACCTCGAAAAAAACAATCTTGATTTTGTATCTTGCTCGCGATTTCCGCTTGATGATAAAAAATCATTGCCGTTTGTGCGCCGTTTTGGCAATAATCTTTTTACGGTTTTTATAAATTTTCTTTTTGGAACAACATTGCTCGATTCGCAATCGGGTATGTGGGTGTTCAGAAAAAAGAGCATCCGGCTTTCGAGTTTTGACATGCCTTTCTCGCAAGAGATTAAATTGCGTTTTTTGAAAGATCCAAAAATAGCTTTTGGCGAATACCATATTCCGTACAAAGAAAGAACAGGGGATTCAAAATTGGTTCCGCTAAAACACGGCTTCAAGAATTTGTTTTTTTTATTGAAACTGCGCCTCGAATTTTGGCGCGCAAATAATGAAGAAAAAAAACGTTTCTTTTTTAGCGCCGCAGTTTTTGCGATATTGATTTTGTATACGATTATTTCATTTCAGCATATCAAGGATCCGTTTATACATCCTGCGCAGGCGGTCGGCGCATTTTACACGCACCATCCTACATTTTTTCTAGTGCCAACCGCGGTATTATACAAACTGTTTGGCGTAAGTGAATTGACTACCCGGCTCGGACCATTTTTCATGATGGTTTCGGCTCTGTGTATATTCGCGTTTGCATTGCGCAAACTCAGCGGAACATATCTTTTTCCTCTATTTGCGCTCGCGGTATTTTGCATACTGCCCGGAG
>CAZKQL010000055.1:2260-6740 GCA_964554925.1 uncultured Gammaproteobacteria bacterium
TGGTTACTGTACTTGTCTATTGTCGTAGGCGGACTCTTCGGCTGGTTTTATTATTTTTTCGTGGCAGCGCTGTGGGTCTATCTGTTATTTTTCAAGGATGCAAAACAACTCAAAAATAGAAAAGAATTATTGTATTCAATTCCTATTTTGCTCGCCGCATTGTTTGCTTTTAACTTGGGACTTTTTTATCTTCAAAACGGAGCAGTGGATTTGAAATCAGCTTTTTTGACCAGAGCCGCTCGCGTTCCGCTTGGCGAATGGTCGAGCTGGATTTTGTTTTTGTCCCGCAAACATATCAATGAAGTATTCATTGCGACAACGCTCCTTGGCGCCGCGCTCGCATGTATTCGCAGAAAGAGCGACGAGTATGTAAAAAAAGGACTTTTGTTTGTCGGCATGGCTGTGGGAATCGCGGCAGTATTTTTTCAATGGACTATGCATCCGTTTGGTGAAATATTTTTGTGGGCTGTCGTTGCTTTTTATAGCGGGTATCTTTTTTCGCATATTGTTGAGCGATACAAAAAAATTGGGTTTCTTATTGTTATCTGCGCGCTTGTCGGTGGTTTTTATGTGACCACAAAAAAACTCAATTTTTTCTATGATGACTACCGCATTTTGAATGAAAAAGATATTGAACTCTTGCAGGATATTGGTCCGCTCGTAAAGGATGGCGACGTCTGTATCGGTCGCGACGCACGAGGCGTTGGCTTTGCGGGAATCGCGGAATGGTATATGCACAAAAAAATAGCCGAATCTCCGCACTGCTTTGACACAGATGCCAGTGTTGCATTAGTATTCAATACACAACTTGGGCGTATGTATGTGGAGGAACAAGAATTATTCAAACAAAAAGGCTTTCACTTTGGGGGATGCAAGTATTATTGGTGCGTTATGGTGAAGCCGGATAATCCATTAGTTAGATAAAAATATGGCGTATTGTCTTGTAACCGGAGGGGCAGGTTTTATAGGTTCACACATCGTAGATCGGCTTATTGCCGAGGGGAACAGCGTTACCGTGCTTGATAATTTAATGCTCGGCAAACGTGAATTTATAAACGCAAAAGCCGATTTTCGTGAGGGTGATATACGAGATTTTGAATTGGTAAAAAATACATGCAAAGGTGTCGACGTCGTTTTTCATTTGGCCGCAGATCCTCGGCTTCCATTGTCCATAGAAGACCCCATAACCACACATGAAATAAATGTAACCGGAACGCTTAACGTACTTGAAGCGGCTCGGCTTGCCGGTGTGAAGAAATTTGTTTTTACGTCCAGTGCCGCAGTGTATGGCGATCAAGAAAAAATGCCCATCAGTGAAGATGCGCGATTAAAACCTATGAGTCCTTACGGGCTGCATAAAATGATGGGAGAGTATTACACGCGGCTATATCACGATTTGTATGGCATGGATACGGTCACGCTTCGGTACTTTAATATTTTCGGACTTCGAAAAACCGCAGAAGGCGGGTACCCTATGGTTATCCCTATTTTTATCGAACTGCGAAAACAAGGGAAACAACTTACGATCGTTGGCGATGGGGAGCAAACCCGTGATTATGTGCATGTGTCTGATGTTGTCGAAGCGAATATTGCAGCGTGGAAATCGGATGTAAATGAAGGAACGTCCATAAATATTTGCTCCGGAGTTCAAGCCAGTGTAAATAAAATAGCCGAATTAATCGGTGGCGAGACAATTCATGCTCCCGAAAGAAAAGGCGAGATGCGGTTTATCGCGGGCGATAATACGCGCGCTCAAAAATTGCTCAATTGGTCTCCAAAAATAACGCTCGAAGAGGGGATTGAAGAATTAAAAAAAGAAGCGGGAGTGTAATTACTGCCCCATCATCCTCATTACGACATTTACCGTACGAAGCAATATCGTAACATCGAGAAAAACCGATCTGTTTTTTATATAAAACAGATCATACTGTAATTTTTCAAGCGCGGTTTCCAAATCTTCCGTATAATGCTGATGAATGGCCGCCCATCCGGTAATTCCGGGTTTAACAATATGGCGGAGCGGGTAGTACGGCATTTTGTCTTCGAGTTTTTGGACGATTTCCGGCCGCTCCGGTCGGGGACCGATAAGCGTCAGGTCGCCCTTTATCAAATTTATTACCTGCGGCAGCTCGTCAATGCGCAATTTGCGAAGCAATTTACCTACCGGCGTAATACGTTTGTCATCTTTGCTTGCAAATTGAGCTCCGGCCTCTTCCGCGCTTCCGTCTTTCGACAATGCGTACATGGTGCGGAATTTGTACATCAAAAAAATGCTTCCCAGTTCTCCTACGCGAGTTTGTTTAAAGAAAATCGGCCCTCTTGAATTAAGCTTAATCGCAAGCGCCGCAAGCGGGAGCACCGCCGCAAAAATAATTCCGAGAATTACTATCGAGATGTAATTTATAAGCCGTCTGAATTTATTATAAATCGGCCGTTCAAAGCTGGAAAGATTGCTTAAAAACCAATCTTCGGAAAACGCGTCCGGCGATACGCGATTGGTAAGTGTTTCGTATAGCGTGTAATAATCTATCATTTGCACCTGCCAAAATAACAATTCATACAATTCGCGAAGCACCAGCGGATTTTTGGTAAGATGCGGCGCGGTAACGATTATCTCGGTTTTGTGCTTTGTTATAGCCGGGCGAATGCAGGCGAAACTCGTGTATACTTCGGTTTCTTTTTGTAAAGAATTTTTATCGATTTTTTGTTCCGCGTCGCAAATTGCGGAAATAGTGTATCCTTTTTCCGGATGCTTGTTGATGACTGATATGATTTCTTCGATTTCTTTGCTATATCCCACAATCAGTATCGGGGTGCGCAGGCGTCGGTATCCGATAAACGTGTGATACAAAAAACGCCAGACAATACTGATTACATATCCAATGCTTACGTTGAGGAGCAGTAATGTTTTTGGGGTGATTTCTCGCTGCGGGTGCAAATACAGCAAAATGACACTGATGACAAGCGACATAAGACCGGCTTCACCGACCCGTCTATACCAGTGACGGCTCTTGATATAAGACAGGTCGTATAGACCGTTTATGTAGTTAACGATAATCCAGAGTAAAAAAAGCACGCCAAAAAGCAGCGCATGATCCGTAAGGATTTGGGGAGTCGGAGCGGTCAAATTTCTAATCAGGAAACTGATCCAGAACGCCAGAATAAAGCCGGCTAGATCGCCGAATAAGAGAATTATCTGCTTTGTGCGGTATAGAATTTTCATGATTGTTCCTTAACTTGTTTAGTGATATACTAAAATATGACTTACGTTATACCATTTTTTTAACTTAAAAACAAGGGCATGGCCCTTTATATTATGCGTATGGCAAGAATCATTTTGGCGGCGTTAATGGTAGTGTATACGGTATTACCGGCAACGGCATTTGCAAAAAAAAGTAATGATCCTGAAATCGATCAATGGGGTTATGAAGATACGGGAGTGTATCGGGCATGGGATAAAAGCACCGGCTCACAAGATGTGGTGGTCGCCGTAATTGATAATGGATTTGATTCGGGTCATCCGGATTTGCGCGATAACGTATGGATAAATACCAAAGAAATAGCCAATAATGGCAGGGACGACGACAAAAACGGTTATGTGGACGATGTGCAAGGCTGGAATTTCGCTTTGGAAGATTTTAATGGAGACGGAGAGGTGGATGAAAACGAGGAAAAAGGAAACAATAATCCGCGTCCGGTGGTGGATGGACTGACTGACGAAGAAAAAGAAGGAAATGTATTCAGCCACGGTACGGTGGTTGCCGGAATTATAGGAGCTGTCGGAAACAACGAGCGCGACGGCGCCGGCATCAATTGGAAAGTAAAACTCATGAACGTAAAAGTTTTGGACAACAGCGGTATCGGATTTCTAGACAATATGCCGGCCGCCATTCGTTATGCGGTGGATAACGGAGCTCACGTAATCAATATAAGTATTGTGGGAGGGCTGCAGCTCGATGAGCTCGACGCCGCGCTCAAATACGCGTATGACAAAGGAGTATTTGTCGCGGTTGCGTCCGGGAATGATTATTTGGATTTGAATTTGACCCGCATGTATCCGGTATGCAGCGATGTGGATTCTAACGTTGGTTTCGTAATCGGTACCGGCGCGATTGACAAAGATCATTATGCCGCCGAATTTTCAAATACAGGGTCTGATTGCGTGGATATCGCGGCTCCCGGAGTGGGCATCAATTCCACCATTCGCTATTCACCAAAAAACGGACTGGATGATTCGTATGGATTTGGCTGGGATGGCACATCGTTCGCGTCTCCCTTTATCGCGGGAGCGGCGGCTTTGGTAAAAAGCGTTCGCCCGGATTGGAAAGCGCCCGAGATTGCGGACGCATTGCTTCGTACCGTGCACCACACGCCAAGCGATAATGAAGTCGAATACGCCAATTTGTACGGGAAGGGCTTGCTGCAAGTTGATAAAGCGGTCGAATACGCATTGAGCACAAAGCCAAAATCAAAAAATACG
>CAZKQL010000056.1:0-2412 GCA_964554925.1 uncultured Gammaproteobacteria bacterium
ATCGATTCATAGGCGACGTCTTTGCGTTATCCTGCAAAATTTCCCAAGCCGCTACTTTCTGATCTCTGGTGAGTTCAAACGGCAAAGACTCTACAAATTGTTTGATTTCTTTTTCTTTAAATGAAATCGCAACAGCTCGCGTATCTTTTATTGATTGGCGCATCATTTCCGAGCGCAATTGCAACACAAATAATTCATCAAATTTAAGCCGTCGCTCTGCCGCGATTCGTTGCTGTTCGTCCGCGGGAAAATGTATCTGCTCAACAGACGCCGCCAACTCATCCAACTCTGCTTTTTTTCGTACGCTACCAGGCAACCAATCTTCCAGCTCGTCTTGTTTCAAAATCGCAAGCGCCTGCGTCACGAGGAATCGCATTTGTTTTTGCGTAATGCCGTTTGTGAGATGATACAGGGGAACAATGCGGGCCGTGTGTGTCGTGTCGGCGTCAGTACGAACTTTTTCATATGCCGGACTTACCATCTGTACGCCCAGCATATCGCTTTTCACTTTTCCGGATAAATACACCACATCGCCCACTTTCAACGTCTTTGAAATATATGGCTGCCCAAACCAAATAACACGAAGCTGTTCCGTGCCATCGCTTACCACCGCTTCGGTAAGCATGGTACGTTTCCGAGGACTGCGACGACTCGCAATTAATTCTATTTTTCCTTTTACGGTAATTCCTTCTCCATCCACAAGATCGGAAATCGCGGTAACCGCGCGATAGTCTTCATATCGAAAGGGAAAACAAAAAATCAGGTCTTTCACTGTCTCGATGCCAAGCTGTTTGAGCCGCTTGGCGAGCACTCCACCCACTCTGTGCAGTGCTGATATGGGGCTGTCTAATTTCATGCACTCATTGAAGATTTCAAAGCTGCAACCAATTTTGCAGGCTCATCTGTTCCGATGCGAAATTTTTTACCATTTTTTAATTCAAATTTGACCGCGTCCAAACCGGATATATTGAACATCCACCCTTCGCTACCCAAAAAACGGATACCCCAGCCATAGTACCATTTATTTCTTGTGGCTTCCGCGGATTTGATTTCTGAAAGCAAAATCTTTCTTCTTAATAGACCAATACCAAAACTCGCCTTTACATGTGTTTCATCGATCGAGACCGTGAGAGAATAAAATAACAAAACGAATAACAAAAACACATACGAAACGGTGTTAAGAACGATACCCAGCTCTGTAGCGTCCGCTTTTGCCATAAAATATATAAAGGCAAAAATTATCACAAACGAAATCAAAACAAAGTAGCCGATTTGCGTATGTTTGTACTTCATATATATAAAAGAAAAGGATTAACTGAATTTATAGTAGCACAAATTCGGCTCCCGAGAAAAGTTACCCACAGCTACTTTAATTTACCCTCTATGCCGCTCTCTGTGCGGCTTTACCGGAACCGGGACAAGTTCACGAACCTCCTTGTGTTTTCCAATCAGACACTGATACACAATCCATGTAATAAAAATAATGGAAGCCCCGACTACGATCGTCCATTTTGCTCCTATCGGTTCGTACAGTATCCCGGCAAGTATGGGTCCTATCGCCCAGCCGGTATCTTCAAACAAGCTCATCACTCCCCCCAGCCGTCCGTCATACGCGTGTTCATGATCCAGTTTGTGCAGCCATGACCAAAGTGAGATACTCGCCATTTCATCTCCCGTAGTTGCCAAAAATCCAAACACCAAAAATAACCAGTTGAAATTGAATCCAAGCAACATTCCGCTTACCGCAAAAATCAACAAGCCGAAAAATACGAGCGTTCTTTTATTTCCCCTGTCAGCAAGACTGCCAAGCGCAAATCCGAGTGTCACAATCGCAAAATCAAATATACCCAGCCCCAAGCTCAACAGGCCTGAATTTATTTGCTTTGATATAACAAGCGGCACCACAAACCAAATAATTCCGTAAAAAACGGAGGAGGCAAAAGTTAGCAATAGCAGCATGGTACTCGCCGGATTCAATTTTGCCAGTATTTTTAGCGTATCCGACAAAAAATGTCGACGAATATAATAATGGTGCGTGGGAATTTTTTGTTCAGCGTGTACCGAGACACGATCCTTGGGACTGAAAAAAAGCGCGACAAGGGCGATGGCCATGATCAAAAAAATAAGCAGGCCGAGCAAACGTGTTTCCAAATGCAATAAAATTCCCAGAACCGCGCTGGCTAGAAAAACGCCAAGCGAACTCGCAATGTCTCTGAATGACACAAAGGTGGCCGCGTGCTTTTTTGGCGCGAGCGCTAAGGTATAGGCATTTATACCCGGACCATAAAATAGCCAACCAAATGTTGCGGTAACGACACTTATCAAAAATGCCGCCAGCGTGAATTTAAAAAAGAGCGCGACGCCCGCGAACATAAAAATAAACGTGGCGAACTTCAGCATGCGCAAATATCT
>CAZKQL010000056.1:2422-3453 GCA_964554925.1 uncultured Gammaproteobacteria bacterium
CCAGAATATGTCCGGCGGGCACATCCAAAAAAAGCTGAATTATCGAGCCGCCTCCCATTACGAGCCCCACAATCCACAATGGCAACAGCCGTTCGCCAAGCGGCGAAATCATGGAATAATGAAATGAGCCCGCGATTTTAAAAACCACCAAAAACAACCAAAACGGAATAAACCGTATAAAAATTTTTCTCGTGCTCTCCGCGATAGTTTCGCTTTTCATACATCATTCAAGGGTACGCGTACAAAATCCAACATAGTATATCATTTTTTGATCATTATCGCTAAATTATTCATTGGCTTCAAAAAAAGATAAAAAGCGGTTAGAATACCGGTTGGCGCACGTCAAAATAAAAAATATGGAAATCGGATCGCCGATCATACAAATACTCTCCGCGTACCAAATGCCCGCTATTTTTACCGGCGCTTTTTTCTTTGGTGAAACCATAATCATTACCGCCGCATTTCTCGCGGCAGAGGGGTTGTGGAGTCTCTCAAATGTATTTTGGCTGTCGCTCGCCGGCACCATTATTTCGGATTGTCTTTGGTTTTTTCTCGGGCAGCATGTATTAAAAATGACCAAGCGGTGGGAAAAACACAAGGAAAAAAACAACGCGGTTATTACAAGACTGAAAACTCTCGCCGGCGAGCGGCCGTTTCTGGCACTGTTGTTCATCAAATTTTTGTACGGAACGCGAATTCTCACCATTATATATTTGTCCATGAGAAAAATTCGTTTCTCTATTTTTCTTCTCTTTGACACCATCGGCTCAATAATCTGGCTCATTGTTATTATGGGTATTGGATGGCTGGCAGGAAAAGGAATCGTGAATGTGATACCGCTCTTTCATGAATTTGAATACGCGCTATTGATATTGGCAATTATACTTATACTATTCAAATTCGCATCCACATGGATCAGCAAAAAAATAACAAAAATATAACCGCGATTGTCCCGACATGGAATGAAGCGGCAAGAATTGGAAAAGTTCTTGATGTTTTTTATGTCGGTGGAGGAAACGTTACTTTTGGAA
>CAZKQL010000056.1:3463-6626 GCA_964554925.1 uncultured Gammaproteobacteria bacterium
GTTCTTGATGTTTTATCGACGTACACAGATTTTAAAGAAGTGATCGTGATTGATGATGGTTCAGAAGACAATACCGAAGAAATTGTAAAACAATACAATGTTCGTTATTTAAAAAATGAAACCAATCGCGGCAAAGGATTTTCAATGGACAGGGCTGTAAAAGTAGCAACGACTGAATTCATCTTTTTTTGCGATGCTGATGTGCGGGGGCTTACTCACAAAATCATAGACCAAATCACGCAGCCGGTTTTGGATAATAATGTGGACATGTTTATCGGCATGCGAAACCGAAAAATATATTTTGTGCATGCTATCATGGCTCTTGTCCCATTGGTTGGTGGTGAACGCGCCCTTACCAAAACACTCTGGAAAAAAATTCCCGATTATTACAAACACTATTTTCGCATCGAAGCCGGTCTCAATTTTTATGCCAAATATTACGGAAATGGTTTTGATTACAAAGTGTTCAAAGGAATGTCGCAGGTAATTAAAGAAAAAAAATACGGACTTTGGCGCGGCACCGAGCAGCGATTCCGGTTGTATAGCGATCTTATACACGCGCAATTAAAATTGCGATTGGTAGATATTCCAAAATCAATTCAGAACAAGAGGAAATGAATAGGCGGCGATATTAGTCCAGCGCCTTTTCGCTTTCCAACCGAGCTTTTAGCAGGAAGATGGTCTCGATCCGAAGCTTTGCCCGAGCCCAGTCTTTTTGAGGCTCGGTAAGAAAGTCGCCCAATCCATCAAGGATATGCTTATTATCGAGCTCCTCTAGCTGCTCGACAGATTTTTGCAAAAGCTCTTCGAAAGACACGCCGGAACGTTGTTCCACTATTTCTTTATTGATCGGCCAATTATTTTTTAAAAAAAACCAAACATCATAAATATCACGGCTCGTTTTGCCGACTCGTTCGTGCATGGCCATAAGCTTGTGGGCGGACATGTCTTCACGGGTCATTACAAGCATAGAAATGCCAAGCAGAGTCATGACCTCATACTTGGAGCCGAAATTTCTCCGATTCACTTCAATTTTTATTTTCTGTGCTCCCGGTGCGTATGAAATCACATTCAAAAGATTAAAATGTTTTACATGCGAATCGGTAATTGTTCCGTAACTTTTTGCAATTTTATTAATTTTTTCAAACACTCCGCCTTCTTTGCTTTCATCCAACAAGTCAAAATCCAAATCAACCGAGTTACGGTTCAAATCATAAAACAAAAAAGCGGCCGTACCACCCTTAAAACCCAGATGAGGTGCAATAGAAGTGTCCGTGTAAATATCCTTCAGAATCTGAAGCAGTATATTTTTGTGTTTTGAATAGTCTAATGTCATATCTCTTCGGTTTTATTAAATTGAGTGCTTTTATAATGTTCGAAATATGTTTTTACCTTTTTTTCCATGCGTTTGTTGTGGTAAATGGGCAAAATCTCAAAAACTTTCTCCCAATCCAAAACATCCAAATTATCGAAATGATAATCATAGCTTACATAAATGCGATCCAAAAAAGCACGTTCTTTGGTAGCCATGGCTATTCCGTCTGCATGTTTGATACCGGCAATATTACTCAACACATAGTCTTTCATACGAACGAATGAAATCTTTTGACCATCGACTTCAATTCCTCTTGTAACGTATGTGGCAACAAAAATATTGCCGTAGTATTGAAAATTAACTCCGGCACGAGTCAAGACGGTCTCAAAGCTGATGTATGAGGGAGTATAAATACGAGTTGCCAATTCAAAGCGATTATAATTTTTGTCTTTGGCATAGACGCCGCGACGGATTCTAACTAACTTCCCGGCCTTAACGTATTTTTTTAATCGTCCACTAACCGCTTGCTCTTTCTCTTCTCCCCACAACAAAGCAACGTCTTTGGTAGAAAAGACGGTTTTAGGAGATCTCAATAAAACCTCCAAATATTCACCTTTGACCGGTTTATTATTCATATATAGACTGGTAAGTACCTTAAAGGTCTTTTCCAGTACATTATACGCTATAATCAAAATAAATGCAAGGGTTCATAGGGCGCGCATTTGAGGACTATGGCAATAGCAAAAGCAGCTTCAACCAAGGCTGTTTTTGTTTTGAAAAAGCCGTTGAGTTCTGTTTTGGTGCCCTCGCCGGGAATCGAACCCGGATCGTCGGTTTCGGAAACCGATGTTCTATCCATTGAACTACAAGGACATGCTCTAACGTGTTCCCGCGATGCGCCGGGACAAAACTCTCCTGAAACGCCATTCATTTATATACCCGGCGGACACCACCGTAATCCCCGCAACGATTGATTCGGTCGATCCAATAGTGGCTAGCACCCATCCATTGTGCATTACACCAAGAACAGACCCAATGATACCCATAATCGGAGCCATGCTTGCCCCCAACAACAGCCCAAACCGAGCCGGATTGGTAAAATCTTGGATAAGCGCAATGCGCCACAGACGAGACGCTTGACCTGTGCTGATTTTATTTTCCGCGAGCAGACTGTCTGCGTTCTTTTTGTACATAAAAATTGACTGAATCGCGGTTGTAAGCGAAAGCGCCACAGCAGATAGACCAAACACAACTCCCGCCCAAACCGTGTGTCCGGAAACGAGCAGTCCTTCAACCGAAAAAGCTCCCCAAGTCGCGAGCGCGAATACCGGAATTAAAATTCTTCCTCGCTTCGCCAATTCTTTCCAACTAAATCCTGAGCCGCGAAGCGCCATAAGTTCCGCGGATTCTCCAAGCAAATCATCGGCCGATGCCGCAAACAATTTTCCTAGCCCGCTAATGTATTTTTCAGCGACATGCGCAATTGGTCCGACAAACAATAATGCTTTTATTACAGACTGTGCGATTTTTGTTCGCTCGTGCGCGTTGTCCGCGATTACTCTAAACACCGAACAATCAACAGACACCGGATAAATGATTTCAGATAATTCTGTCATCAAACGCCGTTCTTCATCTTTGATGCCAAGATTTTCTTCATCAATCAACACCAATTTTTTGAACCGCAAACGATCTTTCAAAATGGTATCGACCGCAAGATCCAAGTCTTCGCCATGTTCTTTTGCCACCGCATAGTCGGAAGGCAAAAAACGCGGACGATGTTTATTTTTCAAAAGTTCCGAAAGCCATGTAATGATATAATTTTTCTGGCTGTGCACACTTATCGTATGC
>CAZKQL010000057.1:0-4510 GCA_964554925.1 uncultured Gammaproteobacteria bacterium
CTCCAACCAACTTTTCATTATCAACCTTTCCGGTGCCAAAACTATCAACGAGAACACTTATCGGTTCCGGAAATCCTATGGCATAGGATAATTGTACTTCACATCTATCCGCCAAATCCGCGGCCACAATATTTTTTGCGATATAGCGTGCCATGTACGCGCCGGATCGATCTTGTTTGTTTGGCACTTTTCCGGAAAACGCTCCTCCGCCATGTCGGCCCATACCGCCATAAGTGTCAACAATAATTTTTCTACCGGTTACACCGGTGTCACCATGAGGACCTCCGATAATAAAGCTGCCGGTTTCGTTTATATAATATCTTGTTTTGTCATCCAGATACGCGCCGCAAACAGGCTGAATAACTTCTCGTTTAATATCTTCTCGAATTTGCTCCAGTGTTATGCCCGGATCATGCTGCGCCGCCACCACAACCGCGTCAACTCGTGTCGGTTTGCCATCAACATACTCAACCGTAACCTGACTCTTTCCATCCGGTCGCAAATATGGAAGTATGCCTTTCTTACGGATGCGAGAAAGCGTCTTCGTAAGTCCATGCGCGAGCATTATGGGAAGCGGCATTAATTCCGGAGTTTCCTTGCATGCAAAGCCAAACATCATTCCCTGATCCCCTGCTCCTTGCGCCCGACCCTCGTCTGTTTTCTCTCCCATTGCGATATCGGTGCTCTGTTCGTCGACCGCCACGACAACACCGCAGCTTTTGTAATCAATACCATATTCGGGATTGGTGTAGCCTATGTCTTTTAGGGTTCCGCGAACAATTGAAGGAATATCGACATACGTCGAAGTGGTAATTTCACCGCCCACGACTACAAGACCGGTGGTGGTAAACACCTCGCAGCAACACGCGCCATCCGGATCATCTTTTAGAACAGCGTCCAATATCGCATCGGAAATTTGATCGCAAATTTTATCAGGATGACCCTCGGTAACAGATTCGGAGGTGAATAATACTTTTTCTGCCATACAATAATAATTTAGAATAATTTGAAAATACTGTACACTGCGCCGACCGAAAAGGCAAGTAGTAACAGCATCACCAAGAGCAGGCTATGATGAAGATGATATTTACCTTTGGACAAAGCGCCGGCCTGCTTTGCCCGCCAATATATGGCAAGAATGATCAATAATTCCGTGCTTATAACCACTCCGCCTATAAAGTCGAGAGCCGCGATAAACTGACGAAGCCCCAATAAAAAAGCAACAAAAGGCAATCCCAGCACCAATGCGTTTGACCACTGTCGCGGTATCTTAAAATCCCAGGACATGGAATCTCTTAAAGCCAATCCTCCCATGAGGAAACATGTACCCATGGAAAGAGCCGCGAAAATATTGCCTATTACATGCATGGCCGGTCCTAATTTTTGTCCTAGCCCGATAGTCGCGATCTCTGTTGTTTCTTGCCCAAGGACTCCAACCGTCATAAACGCAAACAAACAATACATCACTATTATAATAAGCGAAGAATAGATAATCGCTTTTTTGAATTCCGCGTCTCTGCGCGCCAAAATCGAATGCGCTTCCGGAATGGTGGAAGCACCGGAAAACGCGTACAAAATCACGCCGTAAGGGAAAAAAATATTGGCAAAATTGTAGTAGTTGATATGAACAGATTGCACATGCGGCATGCTCCACGCCACAATCATCATAATTATGGCGATTATGGCAATCGTCAAGACAAATTCAATCACTTTTATGGTACGCATGCCAAGGATAATGGGAATGGTCATAATGCAAAAAAATCCAATGCTCCACGCGAACGAATTGCCGCCAAACAAAGCCGAGAGCGTACTCCCCTCGCCGATGATATAGACGAGTAAAGATCCAAACATCGCCGTATACATGAGAAGCGCCATAAACCATTTGAACGGCCGACCTAAATATTTTTGGGCAAGCCCGGCAATCTGAAGATTTTCTTTATTGCATGCGGAAAGTTCTCCCACCAGCAAATTGAGTCCCATAATTACAAAACCGAGAACCAATATATAGAAAAGCCCCAGCGCGAGGCCGACTTTCGAGACCGCGTAGGGAATGGCGAGCACTCCCGCGCCCACGGTTCCGCTCACGATAAGCGCGACCGCCTCAAAAAGTGTAATCCGGCGATGAAACACACCTTGGTGTTCAACCATTTTTGCATCATGAATTTGTCGCATAATACAAAGAGTATATCACAAACATATGGTATACTGTAGGCTTATGCTTATTTGTCCGCGCGTAATACGAAACAAAACGAGAACATGGATACTGCGAATATCAGGTCTATTGTTTTTGTATATCGGTTTCAGTTTCGGACCGATTGGCACGCTAGAGGATACAAGACTCGCGCAATCAATTTCATCGGTGTACCCTAGCTGGCAACATTTTGTCGCGGACATAGTGGTGGCGATTACATGCCTGGCGTTCTTTTCTCTTGCGCTGCACGCACTTTTGCAATATGAAAAAAAACATCAAGCTTCGGGTAACATCAAAAAAATTACCAAATGGCTGGATCTGCTCGCCATACGAAATCTGCTCGATATATTGTCTGCCGTCATACGCTGGTCGATTGCGTTTCTCATTTCACTCTTGATAATGAAAATTGTTGATAATACAAAACTCGGCTACGTACCGAGCTTTGATTTGCAACCGATTGTATATGCAATCGCGATTTTGGGACTGGTTTGTATTATTGAAAGTTTTGCTTTCTGGCAAATAGGGCTGCATCGTCTATTTTGCGTGCACGTGAAATGAGATTATTCCTTCATCTTCTCCTTCACCGCATCCCAATAGCGCGCGTCAGCTTTATATTCTTTCATAAAATACCACCATTCCACTCCCCACAAATACGCGCGCGACGCTCCCACTCGCTCCACATAATCAAAATGCTTTGCGAGCCGCTCGATATTCATGGTTTTTTCTTGTTCATCAACAGGTGTACTCCAGGGATTGCTATCCGTAAACCAAGGTTCTGCCTGCAATTCTGAAATGAAAAAATCATCATACCCCCTGCCCCACATGCGTGCTTTCGCGCGATAAAATCCCGCGGGTAAAAAACCATAACTGAATCTTGTGCCGCCCGGAGTCTGTACTATGCGATACAGCGTACTTCCAAACAAATCCCCGGCTCTACTGGCTCTTGCCCATGTGCTCAATTCTCCGCTATCGGTAACAATGGTTTTGTGAACAGCATCAATACTCTTCACCAACGCGACTTCTTCGTAGGTAGCTGATTTTTCATATTTTTTACATTTCCCAAATTTGAAGGTAATAAATGGTTCATTTTCCACTTGCCAAATTTCGAGCGCGCCATGATCTTTGTACCGTTCCGTCACCGCTTTTACATACGCAAGCAAATTTTCGTGGGCGACCTCACCATCGGCTTCAACCCAATCGGGAATATGACATTCGGGCCAACGCGGAGCTTTTTGTCCCACCACCAAAACCACCTTTGTATCAAAATCTTTTGCCCGATCCATCATGAAATCAACATTTGAAAAATTATATTCACCCTGCTCCGCCTCGACATCATTCCACATAGCCGCGACACGAATATATTTTGGCTTCAATTCACTAAGCATATCCACATACACTTTCTTCCAATCAAGCCCCAAATCAGACGCATGATTTTGGCTAAAGCTTATGCCGTATGTCACATCAAATCGCTTTGTGCTCAATAACAAAAACACGCCGTACACAATACAAATAATCAGGGCAAGATAGGCAAAGAATTTCAGTATCTTCATAGCATTTTTTTCATGGTTAGAGAGGCGCATTATAGCACAAATAACGCGGAACCGATCAAGACCAACAAAAGGGCAATGGTCTGCACCGCAAGTTCAGATTTTGTAACATATTCTTTAAATATCTTTGGAGCGGTTTTAGTAAGCACATAAATGATCAAAAACATAAAAGCGTACTGGAGACCGCTTAAGGCATTCACGAGTGTTACGCTCCCGGCGGAGATAGCGTATTGTATGCAAACAATCGCAACGACGCTCAATATTTTATTCGTCAACACAATTCCCGCGGCGTGCCGCTTCGCAAACTTTTTCGGTTCGTGTTTTTTGCCGGTATGAAATGTTTTGCGGACAAATGGAGAAAACAGGCAAAACAATCCTACAAAACCGGTGGTTGCCTTTGTCCATACGAAACCGGTCAAAAACGGATACAAGTCATAGATATATTTTGCCGAAGTGTGCGAGACAGCAAATAAAACACCTGCCGCAATCCCCCACATATAGCCGCTGTTAAATTCTGATTTTTTATTTTTTGTTTTTTCAAAAGAAAGCAAAAAAGACGCAAGAAGTAGAATTATGATTCCGGATATCTGTAAATCATTTAACGCTTCACCCAAAAAAAATGAAGAGAACCCGTATGTGGCTATGGTCACCACTCCGCCGATAAAAGGATTCACATGGCTTGCTTCGGCTTTTTTGACTGCCACAAACATTGCCCAGATGGCAAAACCAAACGCCAAGCCGGAAAGTAACGAAATAGCCCAATCTTCCGGAG
>CAZKQL010000057.1:4520-6236 GCA_964554925.1 uncultured Gammaproteobacteria bacterium
CTCCAAACGACCAAGCGAAAAGAGCGGCAAACATAAAAATCGTTGAATAAAACGTATACACAACCGGCTTCTCGACTGATTTGGTCAAAATCAATTTGTCCAAAATAAAAACAACTCCCAACAAAAAATAACCGAGCACCGCGATAAAAAACCAATTCATAAATGAATAATGTATGTCATTACAACAAATGTATGTCTTCTATTTCGCTGCGTTTTCCATGCAGCACGATTTCTTCTATATGGTACACGCAGTTTCGCGGCGCGTCGAGAAATCCTTTCATGGCAGCCTCCGCGAGCCAGCCGGATTGCAGCCAATCAAACAGCCACTCATGAGTATAGCGCGGATCTTCTTGCTCAAATCCCGCGCCAATGGAATGCAGCCACGAGCGATTGTAATCCTCTTGCGACCCGACTGACGGCGCCATAATAATTGGGATGCCAAGCGCCGCGTAAAATGAAAGTTCGCTTGGTTTGGTCCACAAAATATCTGTGGTTAAAAGGGCTTTGTTGAATTCACCGAAATAATCGAGTTTGTGCGGATTATAAATTATGTTTATCCCCTTTTTTATTCCCGCCTGCTTTGCCGCCGCTTCAAAATAACGATAAATCTCGACACGAGATCCTGCAACCAAATTCATTTGCAACCGGCCGCTCTTGATGTGTTTTTTCAAACTGTTCATTGCCGCGACTCCGATATCGCGCTGCGCGCCCGCGCCACCGACCGCAAACGTAATCGTGAGTGGATGACGCGGGTGCTTGTGATATGCGGACCCCAAATAATGTTCTATGGTTTTTGCATGTTTGGATTGATACACACGATTTGGATCGAGGTGCGTAATCCGTTCTCGGAGACTCTTTTTGAGCTGAAACATGCCTTTGCCTATCGTTTCCTTTGGCAAAGGAAAACCGGTAACAAAAATATTCTCCGTTCGTACTCCATATAATTTCAACCGCTCTCGAACACGCTTGTTTGGCACCAAATATTTTATCCGACTCTTCTGCGGATTGAGCGGAGCCCATGCGCGACTGACATCCGTATCCGTGCATATCGAATAAATTTCGCCTTGATAGCCATACTCTTCCGCGAAAAAAGCGGGAATAAAAAAAGTACTGATGAGTGGCAGCGGATTTTGATTCAAACTTTCAATCAAATGTTTGCCCCAGCCTTTTTGTATCATGCGGTATATGGAAGAAAGCTGGAAACTGGGTTTCGAAAGATCGCGCTTCGGATAAAACGGCTCGATGCGCTGGACATAATCCATGATCCCAAAAATCCAACCACCGATAAGCGGAATATTTTTCATTCGCGAGACCAATTCGTACGCACCGCGGCTGCGCTCCCATGCTCGTTTATCGCCATGTGGAATGCCGGGATAATTGTTCGCATTGATGATGTTGTTTGATTCGGCAGAGCAACCCAAAGCACAAACCGCGATATCTTTGAGCGGATACGCGGCGCGCTGATGTCCATAGCCCATGTCAACAGCGACTATGTACGCGCCGGAGCCGGTATTTTTTGATAATTCTTTTTTGGAAACAGGCATGAGAGAAGTATAGCAAAATGGGGCGCTTTTCACTACTGCTCTTTGAATTCCTCCAAAGTCACTTCCACATTTTTTTCTTCACCTTTGCGTAATATTTTTACTTTGATTTTGTCTCCCGGCGCGTGGCGAGCAATCGCCTTTTGAAGCGGATGATTTTCATCCACTTTTGATC
>CAZKQL010000058.1:0-6089 GCA_964554925.1 uncultured Gammaproteobacteria bacterium
AATAAAGGAAAAAATATTGTCCACGCTCAAGGATTATTTCAGACCGGAATTTTTAAATCGTATTGATGAAATCACCATTTTCCATCCGCTCAACGAAGAACAAATCAGAAAAATTGTTGATATACAATTGGATCATGTCGCGGACAGACTCAAAAAACAAAAAATCGAATGGGAGGTCAGTGCAAAAGCAAAAGACTGGCTTGCCAAAAAAGGGTATGATCCAAGCCTTGGCGCGCGTCCGCTAAAACGCGTCATCCAAAATGAATTACTCGATCCGCTCGCTCTGTCTATTGTGGAAGGACGAATTGTTCCGGGTCAAAAAATTCGTGTTGAGCTGCAGAAAAATAAATTGGTGGTGTTTTAGAATCTACCAACTCCCGCACACACTTTTTATAATCACAGAACACACCTGATACGGATCCATATTTGCCGCAGGCCGCCTATCTTCCAAATATCCTTTGCCCTGCAGACTGGTTGCAAGCGGAATTCGAATCGACGCACCGCGATCGCTGACTCCATAGCGGAAATCGCGAATGCTGCAGGTCTCATGTCTTCCGGTAAGACGATCTTCATTGCCATGCCCGTACACCGCGACATGTTTGTCATGCGATACACCAAGTCGTCTGCAGGCTTCCTCCACATGCGCAATGCCGCCGGGTTCACGAATCGCTTTGGTACTAAAATTGGTATGCGCCCCCGCTCCGTTCCAGTCCCCTTTTATCGGTTTTGGATCGAGCGATACGCGCACACTGTATTCTTCCGCGATACGCACGAGAAGCCACCGAGAAAGCCATAATTGATCCGCGACATCGAGCGGGCCAAGCGGTCCAATCTGGAACTCCCATTGTCCGGGCATTACTTCCGCGTTGATTCCGCACAGCATAAGTCCGGCATCCAGACACGCCTTTGCATGCCGCTCTACAATCTGCCTGCCGTAACTGCGATCGCTTCCCACTCCGCAATAATATTTTCCTTGCGGCTCCGGAAATCCATCTTTGGGAAAACCAAGCGGACCGACTCCATTAAAAAGCGTATATTCTTGCTCTATGCCAAACCATGGCTCGTGTTCTTTGTATTGCTCGGCAACTGCGGCAAGCTGGCGTCGCGTGTTAGTTGAATGCACCGAACCATCCGCGTTTAGAACCTCACACATGACCAGAATATTTTCTCCGCCGCGAATCGGGTCGCGCACAAAATATACCGGTTTCAACTGACAATCACTTGATCCTGTTTCGGCCTGCATGGTGCTCGATCCGTCAAACCCCCATTCCGGAATATCTGCCACGCGATATACGATGTTGTCGAGAATCTTGGTCTTGGAACGAAGCATGGGCGTTGGCTTTGTTCCATCTATCCAAATGTATTCCGCCATTATCTTTGCCATAGAAATGGATTAAAAAAAATAAACAAAGGTTAGGATTACTCGGGCGGCAGCTTTACTCGCGCTTTCAATTCTTCGTCTTCGAGCATGATTACAATAGGAAAAAAGGTGAAAAGAAAACCAAAGGCAACCAGTATGTATATTTTCCCGCTTGAAAAGAAATTCCCCAAAAGCAACAGCATGTATCCGAAATACGCGGGATGCGGCAAAAATTCAAATGGCCCTTTTCTCATCACCAATCTGCAGCCCGGACTATCAGGTTTCAGCACACACCATAAAAAAAATCGCTTTAGCCCGAGTATATACATGCTCCAAAGCACCATCAGCGCCCCGATAAATCTCATAAATATGCCCACATACAAAAAAATCGGGCTGGAATATTGGAGAAAAATTTTTGGAGAAATCGGATCTATATGACGAAACATAAAAAAAGAACCGACCCAAATAGTCAGTGTCCAGCCGTAAAAAACATACGGATTTTTTTTCCAAAAATACAGTAACGAATGAAACCAAAAATGTATGACAGGGACAGGCGCGAGAATGCTCGTGAGGATATATTCCATAGTTATACTTCGGGAAACAGCTTTTTTCCTTCTTTATTATACAAATGTATCGCGAGCACCGGACATGATTCCGCTCCGGCGCGTATGGTGTCGTCTTCTTCTTGATCTAATGTATCCGTAACATACGCCAAATTTTGCTCATCCATTTTGAAGGTTAGAGCTGCCACGAGACTGCAAGAAGCCGCCCCAATGCACGCAGGTCGATCCACCACCACCCGGCGAATTTCTCCACGAGAGCGGACACCTTGTGAAATATCATCAGGTAAATCCTCTGGAATCGCTACACAAAATTCATTGTCCGATTGTTCTGACATAGTAGATTTCCTCAAAAAAGCTATTTTACCAGCTGCGAGCGGTTTTTAGCAAATAGACCCTGGACAAATTATATACCAAGCGCGGCGCGAAGTTCTGCCGGAGGCTGCCAAGGCGGGTCAAACACCACGTCGATATTGGTCGCTATAAAACCGAGCGCACGCATTTCATCATTGATTTGCTCATGAATTTGCGGTCCGTACGGACACATGGGCGATGTATAGGTAATTACCAAATTAATTTCCGTTTCGCTAAGCAACTCAACTTTGTACACCAATCCAAGTGTCCAAATATCCAAATTCAATTCCGGATCTTCTATGTTTTGTAATGACTGAATTACTTTTTCTTTTTTTTCTTCCAGTGTGGTCATATATTATATATTTGTATAACCGGTTTCTTCTACCGCGCGAGCAAGCTCTTCTCCCCCACTCTTTATGATTTTGCCATCTCGCATAATATGCACAAAATCCGGTTTTACATATTGCAAAATTCTATTGTAGTGAGTAATGAGCAAAACTCCGGTGGTTTTTTTTCTGAACGCGTTTATTCCTTCGGAAACAATTTTGAGCGCATCAACGTCAAGACCCGAGTCTGTTTCATCGAGTACTGCAAATTGCGGATTCAACATGAGGAGCTGCAAAACCTCCAATCGTTTTTTTTCTCCTCCGGAAAATCCTACGTTCAAATAACGCTTCGCGAATTCAGGATCAATTTTCAATTCCTTCATTTTATCTTGAAGTTCAGCATAAAATGTAAGCGGATTTTTTTTCTGACCGGTCATCGATTCTACGGCGAGCCGCAAAAAATTTGTCACGGTTACTCCCGGAATTTCCGGAGCATATTGCATGGAAAGAAAAAGACCTTTTTTGGCGCGTTTGTCCGGTGAAATATTTTGTATTTCTTCTCCATTGATTAAAACAGAACCACTCGTAATAGAATATTTAGGGTGCCCCATGAGCGCGTTTGCGAGCGTTGATTTACCCGAACCGTTTGGACCCATAATGGCGTGCACCTCGCCGGGTTTAATTTCCAAATCAATCCCTTTCACGATTTCGGTTCCATCGACCGCTATGTGTACATTATTAATTTTTAGACTCATATATTTTTATTATATTTTGTAATACCTGCCATGCGAGTAGCGCGCACTTGATGCGTGTGTGACTAATGGGAATTTGTAAAAGTTGCAGCATATCATCTTTTGTAATCGCGGCCGCATTTTGCACGGATTTATTTTTTAGAAATTCAGTAAGTAACGACACGCTTGCCTGCGATATCGCGCAGCCGGTTCCTTGATGACCGATATCGATAATTATATTGTCTTTTATACTGATTGAAATTTCGATATCGTCTCCGCAGGTGGTATTTACTTCTCTATGTGCAAAATCCGGTTCATTGAGAATTTTTTTATTCAATGGATTTCTATACAAATCCAAAATCATCTCTCTGTACACCGCGTCGATTTCATTTTTGAGTTCTGTATCTTGCATATTTATATAGAAAATACTTTTTGAACAACTCCAATCGCGTCAACCAGCCGGTCTATGTCGTCTGTTTCCGTATACATTCCAATAGACGCGCGCACGGTGCCCGGAATCTGCAGCACACTCATAAGCGGCATTGCACAATGATGTCCTCCGCGCACCGCCACATTGCGCTTGCCCATAATGTCGGCCGCGTCATGCGGATGCACGCCATCTATGAAAAAAGATACAACACCGACTCGCTCTTCCAATTTTTTTGGTCCGTAGATTGTAACCCCTTTTATGTTCTGCAATGCGTCGAGTAAATACGACGCTGTTTCTATCTCGCGGCCTATGATATTTTCCCACCCCACATTTTTGATAAAATCAATTCCCGCAGCCAGCCCTATTGCCTCGGCTATGGGTGGTGTGCCTGCCTCCAAACGATGCGGCAAATTGGCCCACGTAGTATTTTTGAACGTCACTTCCTTTATCATTTCTCCGCCAAACAAAAGCGGATCAATGAGTTCAAGTGATTCTTCTTTTCCATACAACACACCAATCCCGGTAGGCCCGTACATTTTGTGTCCGGAAAATACAATAAAATCCGCGCCCCACCCTCCCCAACCCATTCTTTTTGCAAAAATTGGCATATGAGCAAGGACTTGCGTAGCGTCGACGATTGTTTGCGCCCCAACCCGTTTTGCGTATGTTATCAATTCCATAAACGGGTTCACACTGCCAAGAACATTTGATACTCCGGCAAAAGCAACAATTTTGGTATGCTCGTCTATGAGAAGTTTTGCCTTATCAAGATTGAGTCTGTAATCCAATTCTTTTGAAACAGGAATAAAACGCAATTCAAATCCATAACGCTTTGACATTACCTGCCACGGCACAAAATTCGCGTGATGTTCCATTTCTGTAATTACCACATTGTCTTGTGGCGTGAGATGTTTACAAAGACTGTACGCCAATATATTTAGACCATGGGTCGCGCCACCGGTAAATATTACTTCATTTGATTTTACGTCAATGAACTGTGCCACCGTCTTGCGCGCCGCTTCGTACGCATCTGTCGCAATTTCGCTCAATGGATAGAGTCCTCTATGCACATTTGCGCGATATTTTTCATAATACGCGTCCATTGCCCGCACGACTACGCGTGGAGTTTGGGTAGTTGCCGCAGAATCCAAATATACGAGCGTTGGATTTGTTTCAAAAATACTGAATTCTTTTTTTATGTTATTCATTTCCATATTACAAAATGTTTTCTTCAATCAATGCGTAGAATGACTCACGCAATTTTACGTCTGTTATTTTGTCTATTACTACCGACAGATGCCCGTGAACCAATTCCTTTTTTGCAGTGTCGCTATCAATGCCGCGCATGTTAAAATAAAATAATTTTTGCGGATCGACATAGGTGGTAGACACACTGTGCGAACACTTAACATCATTATGCGCGATTTCCAGTTCCGGAACCGAACTTACTTTTGCGTCTTGTGATAATAATAATGTTTCTTGTTTTTGCGCGCCATCCGCCTTATTCGTGCCTTCATGGATTTTTATCAGTCCCCGGTAAATCGCTTGCGCCTTTGCGTCGAGTACACCTTTTACCAGCATGTTTGAGGTGGTGCTTGAGGCCTTGTGCTCCACGATATGATGCATATCAAAATATTCTTGTGCTGCGCCAACAAACATTCCATATATAGAGCCTGTCGCTCCGCTTTCGTTTAGCTGAATATGCGCTTTGGATTTAATCAGCTCGGTATGTACATTCATATCAAATAGTGTAAAATTCGCGTTTTTTTGAACATTTACGGTTCTTGATATGGATTGTGTCCCCGCGGATCTCTGCGCCGTCGTCACATATTCTAAGCGAGCGCCATTTTGTACACGAATATCAATAATCGCGCCAAAATATTTTTTTGATTGTAGCAACTCTCTAATGCTGCATGTCACTCCTTCTTTAATTTCGATTTTGAGATACAAAAGCGCGGTCTCATTTTGTTGCTGTATATCAATTGTATAACTTCCATTTTCCGAAATCACTACTGAAAAAATATCCGTCGGATCTTGTATATTTTTTTTGTAAAATTTGTTGTCTGCAATTATATTACTCTCTTCTATCTCGTTTAGTCTTTGCACACGCGCCCCCGCAACATGTACCGATACACTCGAACCTACAAAATTAAAATTATCAAAATCAATCCGCGAAAAATCAGACACAATGCCGAGTCCGTAGACAAGAAGATCATTTTGTTGTTTCTGCAATATCCGTGACATATGCTTACCCTATGCTCCCCTGCATCTCGAGTTCAATCAATTTATTTAATTCAAGCGCGTACTCGAGCGGAAGCGCTTTTACAA
>CAZKQL010000059.1:0-6035 GCA_964554925.1 uncultured Gammaproteobacteria bacterium
GCTCTATCGGATCCCCGGGATCGGTATGACCGACCCGTATGTGACGCCTACGGGTGAGTTCCGTCCGACGCTCCGTCGCCTGATCTACATGCAAGCCTTGCTGCACGAGCTCTGGCGCTCGGTCGTGGCGCCTGCGCTCTACGCTGGTGAGGGTCTCCGACAGATCCGTCTTCCGGATGGCTCGATCGTGGACAAGCATGACTACCTCATCGGCTACATGGGAGTCGTGAAGGGCTTCCCGCCGATCTCGCACTGCGCAAGCACATACAACGAGCCCGACGGTTCCCTCAAGCTCGACAGCAAGGGCGACGTCCGTCGCTCGCTCGGCGAGCACATCGTCGAGGCGCTGACTGCGCTCGGCCTCGGCTTCGCCTACCAGCCCGGCGGGAACGGCCTCGATCCGTTCGCGGGTCGTGCGCCCAGGCGCGAGTACCTCGAGCCGTTCATGCACGCCGTCTGGGTCGAAGACTGCTGAACCAGCACCAAAGGGGGACAGGACGCCGGTCTACTCTGCCGCGTCCTGATCCTGAATATTTTTTCTATCTTCAAAAAAGATAAAGGAAATTGAAGGATTACATTTATAGGGTCTTAAATAATTTTGTACGACATTAAGTAATATAAAACAAAAACCCCGGCGCCGGCCGGAGTTTTTTTGTTTTAGAAGTTTTTGGATGTTCTATGAACCATTCCTATTTTTATAACACTCTGTTTACGAACAGTCGATAGGTGACTTTCGCGCCTTCGACAGATATCACGGTTATAGTAACGCGAGTCTCACCCGCGTACAATTTCACGCCGCTTTTTGTTGCTTCGACATCGTTTATGAATACCTGTGCTCTATCCTTGTGCAATGCTTTTGCAAAAACGGTTATGGAAGTTCTATTTTTATCCACATCCAGGTGGTAGTCTCTCACTTCAGGATCAAAGCTGCGTCCGATTGTTTTGAGGTCAGTGGTCAATTCCTTTAATTTTGCAAGGTCGTCCGACAGATGCGCTTGGCGGTCTACGGTAATCGTATATGATAGAACTCTTCCGCCATCAATCACAGAAACAGTAATCTCGCTTTCACCTTTTGGTATGTGAGAATCATGCGTCGCGCCGGATCCAACCTGGACACCATTTATTTTTATGATTGCAGTCTTGCTTGCGGCTTTTGGCACAAGACGCAAAATTTCTTCCGGATAGCGAGCATATATTTTATATTCGAAATGTCCGGAATTAAACGCAGGCTCAAAATTACCAACTATATTTTCCGTAAGGGACGCAAGATGAGCATTTTCCGGCGCGGTTTTTGCTCGATAAATATTAATGGTGTAATTGGTTGAATTTCCATTTGGCCCAATAGCATTGATAGTAATTATTTGCGCGCCTTCTTCTATCACCAATCGCGCGTAAGAACCCGAAAGTGTAGGCACGCCGTTTACCAATATAGTGGTAGATGCATCCTTTGCCTTTACGGTAATACCCGCGTAGAGTTCTCCGGGAACGGTATTTATACTATAACTATATTGGTACGGATTAAATTTCGGAGACAATTTGTTTCTCAAATCCGTTTTGATATCTGCAAGAAGCACTACCGCTTCCGCGACCGGCGCGGGTTTCTTTACTTGATTTGTTTCTTTACTCACCAAACCGCGGTGCGCGAGTTCGGCATTCGGGCTCAAATTTTTCTCACGTTCAAGAAACGCATTGTATTCGGCGGCATTGTTTATAGGCTGCGCGATAACGTATTGAGTTACTTGATCCAAAGGAATTTCAATCAATTGCTGTTGCCAATTTTTTCCGTAAATTTCCTCCGCGATTTTTTCTTTTTTAACCCAACGAATGAAGGCTCCGCTCAATACCACATACACGCGGTTGCTGCCTTTGAAGGTAATCAATTTTGCTCCGGGACGGCTGGTAATCGGGGCGACACCGTCGGGGATTTGTTTAAAGACATCGGGAGTCACTTCTTTTACAACACCAAAAGAATCATACCAAGTGCTGTATGTGGCGGGATCAGGGAATCGATAACGTTTGCCGTTTGTGGCGACATAATACACGTTTGGGTTTCCTGCCGCCTTGATAACCGTGTCCGGGTTGACCGCGGACGCGTCAGCCAAAGAGGGGAAGAATAGGAAAATAAATCCAATAACAAACCCCATCTTGTACATGATCTGTTTGATTGTATTTGACATATAGGTTTTGGATTTATGAAATAAACAGGCAAGTATAGCATGTTTATTTGATTTTGTCAATAGCTTTTAGGCATTTTTTGGCTAAATTTAGCCAAATTTCTGTTGTTGTCATGCACTTTCCTATCTGGTATCATTACCGTATATATTTATTTATCCGGCTTATCTTATTTGAGATATAAAACCGGCAAACGTATCATATATATGCGTAGTCTACTAAAGTCTGCATTTCTGTCCATAGCGCTTTTTTTGGTAGTGGGAGCTGGGTGCGGTTCGAACACGGCTACACCAAGGGTCGCGGTTCCAATGCCCGAATTTCCGGCGACTTACAAAACCTTTACAAGTACTGACGGTTGGTCCATAAAATATCCGGGCGAGTGGACGGTCGACGATTCAAATTACGCGACTTCCGGCCTTGTTTCTTTTGCGGCGCCAACCACAGGCGGGACCTTCAGACCAAACTTTGGCGTCACGAGGACAAAAACGACCTTTACCGCAGACGCAGTTGATTATGCCGATTTGCAAGGCACCATTAAAACAGTGCTTGAGTCGAGTGGCGGCACGAATGTGGCGACAAGAGTTATGTCATTGCCGGCAGGAGACGCGGTACGCGGCGACGCGGATATCGAAAAATCAGGGCTGTCCTTGAAAGTGAATCAAGCGCAAATGTACCGCGACAATGTCGGATTTGTATTGAACTTCATGTCGTCTTCGGAGGATTATGATACATACAAATCGGACGCGGAATTGATGTTCCAAGGATTTCAGCCGGGGACGTAATTATGAAAATCACAAAATTTGGTCACTCCTGTCTTTTTGTAGAAGAAAGAGAAGCTCGGATTTTGATTGATCCGGGCGTGTGGTCTGTCGTGCCGAACGATCTCATTGACATTGACGCGATTTTTATTACGCATGAGCATTTGGATCATTGCCACCCGGAAACTTTATCGGCCATTAAAAAGTATAATTCGCAAGCGCGGATTTATACCAATAAGGGTGCGGGCGCAAAATTGGAAGAGCAAAAAATTCCTTTTGAATTGTTTGAAGATGGATCGAGGGTAGATATAAAAGATGTGCCCGTAGAAGGATTTGGAAAAGATCACGCATTTATTTATCAGACGCTGCCGCGTTTTGATAACACGGGTTTATTGGTTGACGGCCGCCTCTTTCATCCGGGCGACGCGGTAGATACCATCCCACCCAAACAAGTGGAAATCCTCGCGCTTCCCATTGTGGCGCCTTGGGCGCGCCTTGCGGATTCGCTCGATTACGCGCAAAAGATCGATCCAAAGATTTGTTTTCCGATTCATGATGGATTTATGAAATTTTTAGGACCATACGAAAATGTTTCATCAAAAGTGTTCGAAAAAACAAATATAAAATTTATGCAGTTGGATCACGGAAAGGCTGTGGAATTTTAGTATGAAATTTTTTCGCATATTTTTTTTCTCCGCGCTTGTCTCATTGGGTTTTGCGGCCGGTGTTTTTGCGCAGGATGAAATTATCCGTTTTTATGGAGTGGATATTACCGTTCTCGAAAATGGATCTTTGAAAATAACCGAGGATATTGCCTATGATTTTGGCGAAAATGAACGGCACGGAATTTATCGCGACATTCCGGTGCGTTATTCGGCATTTCCTTTGGTAAAAACCATTGAACTTGCAGACGTGGCTGTTACCGACCGGGAAGGATATCCGTATATGTTTACTTTGGAAAAAGGCGACAAAAGCGGAGACGCACGAATTAAAATCGGAGATCCCGACGCGACAATAACCGGAGAGCACGCATACCGCATTTCTTATACCATCAAACGCGCTCTTTTGTTTGATAAAAATTCAGATATTTTGTATTGGAATGCAATCGGACAAAATTGGTCTGTGCCCATTGAATCCGCGCGTGTTATCGTACATCTGCCCGAACCTGTCGATACGCAAACAATAGACGCACTGTGCCATGCCGACGCAAAGGGAAGCATAGGTGGGTGTGTATTTAAAAAAGAACCTGTTGGTTTGGTGAGCGGACCGGAAGTTTCGGACGACAGCCCCTTGAGCTTGCATGGTTATTTGTCGCTATCAGCGGGAATGGGTGTAACCGTAAATATTTCGTGGCCAAAAGGTTTTATAGAACGTCCCGCTGTCACCGAAAATATATCTCAAATAATAAAAGAAAATTGGCCGCTTGTTATTCCTTTTATTACCGCCGCGATACTTTTTTCTTTATGGTATCTGCGAGGTCGTGATCCGCAAGGTCGCGGCACGATTATTCATGAGTATACTCCGCCAAAAGGACTTACCCCATCACAAGTCGGAACCATTTTCGATGAAAGCGTGCACAATCACGACATTTCAGCGGATTTGATTCAGCTTGCCATTGACGGGTATATTCGATTCAAAAAAGATGATAGCGGATATTCGATCGAAAAGCGAAAAGACTTTGGGAGCATTCCTCATGAGTTTCAAAAACAACTGGTGAGTGATTTATTTTCCGTGGCTGCCGCGCAGAAAAAGAAAAGTGTGGAGGAGCTGCAAGAGATCAGATTGGATAGTGTAAAAAAACATTTCAGTGTTGAATTTGGGCAGGTGAAAGATAAAATTTATGATTCAATGATAGAGGCCGGGTATTATGTGAAAAGTCCGGAAAGCACGCGGCGGTCATATTATTTTATCGGTGTGATGCTATTGGTTGGCGCGTTTTGGATTTTGAGCTGGTTTACCTTGCTCGCGCTCATGGTTGGCGTTTCGGGAATATTATTTTTTATATTCGGAAGTATCATGCCCGCGAAAACCTTGAAAGGTGTGCATCTGAAAGAATATGTGCTCGGGCTCAAAACGTATATAGAGGTCGCGGAAAAAGATAGAATCAAATTTCACAACGCGCCGGAAAAATCTCCGGAATATTTCGAAAAATTGTTACCGTACGCAATGGTGCTGGGCGTGGAAAAAGAATGGGCGAAATATTTTGAGGGTATATACACGAAACCGCCGGAATGGTATGAGGGGTACAACAGGACATTTTTGCTCGGATCATTTGTCCATGACTTGGGGAATTTTTCAAATACCGTTGACAGCAGTTTGAGCGCGGCCCCGCAAAGTGCATCGGGCGGCGGATTTTCCGGAGGCGGCTTTGGCGGCGGTGGAGGAGGAAGCTGGTGATTTGTTATACTATGGAATTTGGAAATCAGACATTTGAGCCCGCGGAAGAACAGAGGCCGTACAAACTATGGCTGCTCATTCTTATGGTCATCGCGACCGGCATCGGTCTTTATAAACTGGTTCGTATTTTTTTTATCGCGTTTTCGGTAGAGCAATTGACATACGCGATTATCGCGCTCGGTGTCGCCGTTGTATTGTTTATTTTTTCTCGAAAATAAATTATTGTTCGAGTTTTAATGAGATCATGAGGCCGGTACCTATTCGGAGTATGGAACTTTGGAAGTTCTTTTTTTGTTGCACCATGTTTGTATAGTCCGCGAGTTCATCCGCGTGAGATATAATGTTGTCGGTAATTATTATTCCGCTTACGTTGAGCCTCGATTCGCAGGCCTCGAAATACGATGTATGCTCTGTTTTTGTGGCATCAAAAAACATCATGTCAAAGGTGCCGGATATTTCCGGAAAAATTTCAGGAGCATGGCCTTTTACTTGTTGTACGCTGTCAAGAAGTTCTGCGTTTTTGAAATGTTCCGTTGCCGCGGCGTATCGTTCGTCGTGCGATTCTATAGTGATCAATTTTCCGTCCCACTCTGCGAGTGGTTCGGCGAGCCAGATTCCCGAATATCCGGTGGAAGTGCCGATTTCCAAAACGCGGGCGGGTTTTTTTATTCGAACCAGTGTATTTAGAAAAATGCCGGTCTCGCGGGA
>CAZKQL010000060.1:0-277 GCA_964554925.1 uncultured Gammaproteobacteria bacterium
CCACCATCAGTTTTCTTGCCGTCGCGATGAATCAGGTTTTGGTTGGCTATTATCAAAAGCAACTAAAAATGCACATCCAAGCAATCGGTGAAGTCTTGGGACGCGCTGCTTTGGTTATTGGACTATTTTTTGTCGTACAATTTGGCGCGGGATTTTTGCCGGTCATGGCAATCGTTACACTCGGAAGTGTGGTATACACAATCGTACTTTGGATATATCTTGCGCAAGAAAAAAAAGCCGGGTTTGCGTTTGATGCAGCTATTTGGAAAGAAATTAT
>CAZKQL010000060.1:287-2990 GCA_964554925.1 uncultured Gammaproteobacteria bacterium
CCATTCTTCTTTCATTATATAGAACGCAAACAGAAGTCGGGCTGTATGGCGCGGCGTATCGCGTGATAGATATACTCGCGCAAACCGCCATGATGCTGATGGGTGTAATGCTGCCGCTTCTTGCGGCGCGATGGATCGCAAATAAACAAGAATTCCAGCATCGATACCAACAAAGTTTTGACGCCATGATGTTGCTCGCGGTTCCCATGCTTGTGGGACTTTTGATTTTGGCGCGCCCGATTATGATTCTGGTGGCGGGAGATGATTTTGTGGACGCTGCGCCGATTTTGCAAATTCTTTCTATTGCCGTGTTTGGCGTGTATCTGGGCGCGGTATTTGGACATACCGCAGTTGCGATAGATAAACAAAAACAAACCATGTGGATTTATATTTCAGACGCGATTATTACACTCATCGGTTATCTTATTTTCATTCCTCGCTATGGCATGATGGGCGGAGCATGGATGACGGTTTTTTCTGAATTGTACGCGGGGATTTTGCTCTGGGTTACCATACATCAATATGTGCAAAAACATGTATCATTCAAACAATTAGGTAAAATTCTATTGGCCAGTCTGATTATGGGCGGTGTGCTCATGGCACTGCCCATGCTCCATGTACTACTGCTTGTTGTTATTGGCGCAGCCGTATTTAGCGTTATGTTATACATGCTCAAAGGAATTTCCAAAAAAACGTTATCGGAAATCGTGTCAACCAATCGATAGACGTCCGCCATATATATGCAATATCTTTTAGTCGCGCTTTTTACCCTTCTTCCCACATATTTGTTGCGATTCAATATCGGATTTTTGCCGACCACATTATTGGAAATTTTGATCTGGATTATTTTTGCAGCTTTCATTGTACAAATTGTACGAGAAAAATCTTTTGCACAAATACGGCAGGAAAAAATAAAATGGATACGGGAAAATAAAATGCTTTTTATTAGCATTTGTTTGTTTCTTACCGCCGCAACGATATCTGTTTTTACTTCAATCAATACGCGCACGGCGCTTGGCGAATGGAAAGCCTTTTATGTGGAGCCGATTATTATATTTTTTATTTTAATTTTGGGCGTGCGAGAAAAAAAATATATCCGCGCAATGTTGATTGGCCTGTTGTTGAGCGGACTTGCGACAAGCATCCTTGCAATATACCAACATTTTACCGGATGGATGGTACCGCACGCGTTTTGGGCAAATAGAGATACGTATAGAGTTACCGCGTGGTATGGATTTCCAAACGCGATTGGGTTATTTTTGGCTCCTTTATTTATATTGGCGCTGTACTTTGTAATTGATGGGTATACAAAACTGAAAGTCGGACAACATAATATCTCCCGCCCATCCTTCGCGGTCGCTGTTTTAAACATTATAACTATCCCCTTTGCCATCTTCTTTGCAAAATCAACCGGCGCGATTATTGGAGTTGCCGGAGGAATTGGGCTTTTGCTTATTTTTTGGAAAAAAACGCGATGGTGGGCAATTAGTTTGGGTCTTGTTGGATTTGCCAGTCTCATACTTTTACCAAACACACATCCCATCAAACAAGAATTGTTACTCCAAGACAGATCCGGCCAAATTAGAATTTCCATCTGGGGCGAAACTGCACGATTTTTGAAAGACAATCCTCTGACCGGTGCGGGACTTGCTTCGTATTCTGAAAAAATTAAACCGTACCACACCACGGTGAATGGCGAAGGAATTGAAATTTTTCATCATCCACATAATATCTTTTTAACCATGTGGGTTAACCTCGGATTTCTCGGATTGATTGCATTTGTTGGCATAATTGGTTCTGTCCTCTATACTCAATTTAAAAAAAGAAATGGATTATCGGTATTTAACTATTTTGTGATCGCCGCTTTTATTACGATAATCATTACGGGACTGGTGGACTCGCCGTATATAAAAAATGATTTGTCGATTTTATTTTGGATTATGATTGGACTTTTATATACCCCTTATGCAAAACTGGAAAACCACAAAACTTAAACATCTCTCGCGTGCGCTCATGTCGCTCGATTCGAAAAAAGACATGATGAATTTTCTTCGTGACTTGTGTACGCTCGAGGAATTGGAAGAATTGTCTGACCGGTGGGAAGTGGTCTTACTTTTAGCCAAAGGAATTCCGTACAGAGAAATTACGAAAAAAACAGGAGTGAGCACGGCGACGGTGACACGCATCGCGCTGTGGCTGAATAACGGTGAAGGCGGATATAAAGTCGCCCTCAAAAAAAAGTCCTGATCGCAGGGCTTTTTTATTTATCCCCAGCCGCGCTTGACTTATTTGTTTGTATGTATTAGTGTGCTAATACATTGATACATATGAAATATTTATTCAACACAATTAATCATCATACAGCAGACCTCGAATAGGCCAGATATTTTGTATCCCCTATTTTGAGGTCATACGTCCCGTAAAGCGGGATTTTTTATTTGTAAAATTCTGTGCGTAATTACAAAAGGATATTGATTGGAATACCGGCTGATTTTTTGCACTCAAAAAACTGAATAGATGAATGTTGCGCAAAAAAAATTTGCACGATACTCACCTGTTCAGCGAAGAGATTCGCATGACATGAACAGGAAGGAGAAAATAGATGGACTTCTGTCTGAAACGCCACTTCGGGAGCGCCCGCAAGTGCGTGCTGGGATCGAGTTTTTCGCTTCGGAGCCGATCTGTCGGGTTCGAGGTGGAGAC
>CAZKQL010000060.1:3000-3946 GCA_964554925.1 uncultured Gammaproteobacteria bacterium
TCTTCGTCGATGCTACGACCGGCAGACCGATCTCGCGCGAGACCTCGCAGAGCATCTTCATGCGGCTCGTCGGGCACCACGGATGGAAGATTGAAGAGACCAAGAGCGGCATGCTCGTCCGGATCTCGTACACATACTGCACCGACGGCGTGCTGCAGTATACGCATCAGCTCATCTACGAGCTCGGATGGAACAACATCGAGCTCATCACACCTGCATGGTTCTCGGACGTGGCACAGAACGTCGGGGTCGCTCAACTCGAAGCCCGACTCGGTGAGCTCTACGATGCGGCGATGCAGTACAACGCCAAGCCTCTCGAGCGCGCGTACGACGGCTTCGAGAACGAAGACACGCTCATGATGCCGGACAAGCGCGATGAAGTCTGGAAGGAACTCGACGGTCCGGTGCTCTGCGTGCTCGGTCACATCGCGTCGGTCCACTACAACATCGATCTCTGCTCGATCGACGAAGGCATGAAGTGGATCCGGAAGATCGCGAAGCTGCGCGAGCGCTACGGCTGGCCGAACTCCGAAGTCGCGCGCATCTGGAAGCGCTACCTCACGGAATCGTGGGCGAACTACGAACCCGATCGCTACGGCACGACGCCGGCGAAGAACTTCGAGCAGTACTGCGACAAGCTCGCGGGCTACAAGGTCTACATGGGCCACATCGACAGCCGCGATCCCAAGCCGCAGCGCATCCCTGAACCGCTCTCGTTCACGCAGACCCACTGGGTCAGTGAAGAGCTCTTCCTCCGCTCTGTGTGGTGGGGCGCTCGACTCCGCGTGCGCTGTGGACAGCTCGTACTCGAAATCCGCGATGTGCCACGCGGGCGCGACAGCGAGATCCGCCAGAACTTCGAGCTTCTGCGCCGCGAGCTGGGATTCTAGGCTGCACTCGCCGTCTCTCTCGTCTCGACTCTGAACCCACGAACCAAGGAGAACCC
>CAZKQL010000060.1:3956-5398 GCA_964554925.1 uncultured Gammaproteobacteria bacterium
CTAACCACGCGCCATGTCACCGTCCCGCCCCGAATTCTCGGGGCGGGCATTTCATTTTAAAAAAATCATGGTCCAACCTCACTCAAATTTGCTCCAGACGATTTTTCAGCACCACGCATTTTTCTTTTTTCTATCCAGATAATTAATTTTTTACCCATTTTTTGCCCGGGTTGTTCTATTAGTTTATAGGTAATACTCGCAACAACCGCACTCAACACCAATGCAATAATTATTTTAAAAATATAATTAAGCAATGGTTTATCCGTCCACATATTTACTAAACCAACCTTTTGCATCAATTGGATAACAGCCGAATGAGCGAGGTACACACTAAAACTGATTTTACCCATAAAAATAGTAACGCGATTCACAAAAAAACTAATTGGTTTTTGAGAAAGAGCGAAACAAAATAGCACCAGACCAATACTAAACACAAAATTTTCAGATAAAATATTGCTGAAGGTGACGCCCGACATAAGTGCGATGCCCGCAAACATCAAAAAAGAAATGATCAATGAATTATTTCTCTCTATATTTATTTCATTCCTTGTTTTTATTAAAAAATACAAAACGATTCCCAACAAAAAAATGGGGAAATGCGTCGGAAAAAAATACACCAGCCATTGTTTCCATAATGTGTGATCGGAAATAAGAGAAAAATGAAACATATACATTCTTACGAACTGTATAACGAGCGATGTTACGAGTGTAATCCATAGCGCAGCTGCAAGACTTTTAATCTTTTTGAACAAGTACGGAATCAAAAGATAAAATGTCATTTCTACCGAAATAGTCCAACCGGCAGGCACGACAGTACTAAACCAATGTGGATTTATCCAAGAAATAAATGACACACTCGAAATAATGTCGGCCATACATATTTCTGTCCCCCGATTTGTGTAGATAGCAAAAAAAAGATAGAGCAGCACTGCCACGTAAAACATGGGGGCTATTCTAAAAAATCTACGAATAAAAAAATGTAGATTGTTATGCTCTTCAACTTTTGACCTTGCTTCCATCGACAAAAATAGCGTGAGCGCACTTACGATGAAAAAAAGCAGGACACCACGGGTCGCATATAACTGAATCCCTTCGGCAAGAGAGGGACTTACACAGCCGGCACAAAAACCGACATGGCTCATAACAACGCCCATGACAGCAATCCCCCGAAGTGCGTCAATGTAGCGGTATTTTCGTATGTGGCCGAGCGGAATTTTTGTCATACATGGATGGGGTAGCAAAGATAATAAGGAGTAGTATACTATAGACTGCGCTTAATCCTCTACGAACGCATATGGCCAACAAATTCGTCGCAATCAAAAATTCCTTCATCCACTTTATATATACCCGCATTTTCAAACCTCTTTTTTTTAGACTGGATCCGGAAAAAGTACATGATCGAACCATAAAATTTGGGAAAAAACTCGGCGACTTCCGTATAA
>CAZKQL010000060.1:5408-5893 GCA_964554925.1 uncultured Gammaproteobacteria bacterium
CCCGTAAACTCGTCAAACTGATATTTTATTTCAGAGACAAACGGCTCGAACAAAACATTCTCGGCATTCGTTTCAAAAATCCGGTCGGCCTTTCTGCCGGGTTTGATAAAAACGCGGAATTGACCGATATTCTACCATCCATTGGATTTGGATTTGCAGAAGTAGGTTCCATTACCGGCGAGCCATGCGAAGGAAATCCCAAGCCTCGATTGTGGAGAATCCCGGCGGCAAAAAGTTTGGCCATTTGGTTTGGATTAAAAAATGACGGATGCGAAAAAATCGCACATCGATTATTGCACAAAACATTCAAAATACCGATTGGCATTAGCATTGCAAAAACAAATTGTGAGGCAACCGTAAACACGCAAAGCGGCGTTGAAGATTATGTAAAAGCATACAAAGCCATGCGTGATATCGGCGCGTATGACACCATAAATATCAGCTGTCCGAACACTTGCGAAGAAAAGCCTATTTTTGCGCAGCCC
>CAZKQL010000061.1:0-5660 GCA_964554925.1 uncultured Gammaproteobacteria bacterium
CATGGACCCACCACCATGAGAAGAGCGTTGCAGGGGTCACTCAATATTCCCGCGGTCCAAACATTGTATTTGGTGGGAATCGATAAAGCGATTGAGTTTGCCAATCGTTTGGGATATTCAAAATTTAACAAAGACACGGTGGGGCTCTCTCTTGTCTTGGGAGGAGGAGAGGTGAACATGATAGAGCATGCTGCTGCATTTGGTGTTTTTGCAAACGGCGGAGTAAAGCCGGAAGAAAATACGACCATTTTAAAAGTGGAAGATCCGCGCGGAGATACGCTTTATGAATGGAAAAATAAAAAAGGAAATCAAGTGATAAGCGCCGAACTCGCAGCACTCATGTCGAATGTGTTGAGCGACGACGCCTCGCGCGCGTATGTATTTGGTGCAGGCTCTGTGCTTACACTTCCCGGAAGACCCGCAGCGGCAAAAACAGGAACCACGAATGCGTATGTAGACGCATGGACCGTGGGCTACACACCGCAATTGGTTACTGCCGTATGGGCGGGTAACACAAACAATTCTCCCATGAAAGCCGGATTTGGCGGAAGTATGGTGGCCGGCAAAATGTGGAATGAATTCATGAAAGAGGCGCTCAAAAATGAACCGGTTGTAGGCTTTCCCGCGCCGCCAAACATAAGTGCGAATAAGGCAATTTTGAATGGGGCTCTAAACGGCGGGGTAACGCTCAAAGTAAATAAAGTTACCGGAAAACTCGCGACGTCTTCCACACCGGAAAAATATATTGTAGAAAGAACATATATGCTTCCACACAGCATTTTGCACTATGTGGACAAAGACAATCCACTTGGCCCATCTCCCGAACATCCTGAAAACGATCCTCAATACGCGGTTTGGGAAGCGGCAATTCAAAATTGGATTACACGAAAAAAAGAAAAAGACCCGAATTGGGAAATAAGTTTTGAAGAACCGCCAAAAGAATTTGATGACGCGTATTCACTTGAATTGATACCAACTCTTAATGTAGTTGTCCCTGCTGCAAGTTCAACGTTATCTTCAAGACAAATTGATACGGACATTCGCGTCACAGCTCCGCGCGGTGTAAAGAAAGTAAAATATCAAATTGATGGCGTCTATGTGGGAGTGGAAGAAGAGCATCCGTTTAATTTGCATTATTTTGCCGAGACTCTGGAACCGGGCGCGCATGTGCTGACGATTACGGTGGAAGACGATATAGGAAATCAGATTTCCGAGGATGTTCCGTTTGCGCTTCAGGCGCCGGATACGGAACCAAGCGTGCAATTCTATAATATTCCGTCGACTATCTCAATACAAAATTTTCCTTTGAGTATTTCTTTGAGTCCGGTAAAAAAAGAAAAAATTTCTTCGGTGCGAATATATGCCGAACCATGGTCTGCCGAGGGAGAACAAATCGATATTGCAAATATTAATTCGTTTGAGAATCTATTTGAAAACAAAATGGTGGTGAAGTGGATAACCGCTCCTGTGCCCGGTAATTGGGTTATAAAAAGTGAGATAAAAAAAGTGGATGGTGCAATTATGATGGGGGGAAGTGTAAATATTTCAGTGAAATAATTACTGCCTAATCGGCATCACGATATACAAATATCCATTTTGTCCGACAGGAGTCAGCATACAGGGCGCGTCTCCGCTGTTTACACCAAGCGAAACAGTCTCGGTATCTATCTGATTGAGACCATCCAGCACATAGCGATGATTCAGCAAAATCGAATTCTCTTCTCCTTTTATTTCCGCATCGATTTCTGAAGCATGCTCCCCGGTCTGCGTACTGGTCGAAGAAATATTTATGGTTCCCTGCGACGCGTTTACGTCTACCGACACCGCGTTTACGCCGGCTGTGGTAAACAAACTTGCTGCTTTTACTTTGTTGGTCATTACATCTACCGGAAACGTCGCGTTTGTTTTGAACTGTTTTGGAATTATTTGTGTATAGTCCGGATATTTCCCTTCAATCAATCGACCGGTAAGTTCGAACGCGCCGTAGCGAACTCCAATCTGGTTTTCACTCACCCAGAGCCGCACGGTTTTTTCTTCCACTGCCTTTGCAGACCCCAGCAAGCGCACGATTTCGTATGCAACACGCGAAGGCAAAATGCATTGTATTTCTTCCGTGCCTTGCTCAACGGGAATTTGAATTTCCGCAAGACGATAGGAGTCGGTTGCCGCCATGGTCAGCCCTTTGTTGCGATCAGACCCCAGATGAAAAAACACACCGGATAATTCCGGTCGTATTTCATTTTTCGCGACGGCAACCACCACTTTTGAAAGTGCATTTTTTAATAAATTTACGTCGAGTGTATACGCATATCCCTCGGCAATATCAGGCAATACGGGATATTCTTCGGATGGACTTCCTTTGATTTTTGTTTTTGACGTACCGCACTTAACGATAAGTTCGTTTTCTTCCAAACAAAGTTCCACTTGCTCATCGGTCAGCAAACGCGCGTAATCCGCGAGTGTTTTCGCGGGCACGGTGTATGATCCCGGCGTTTCCACGCGCGCGCGAATGGTAGTTTTTATGCCTGTTTCGAGATTGGTAGAGCTCATCTGCACACTCGATTCCGTAGCTTCGATTAAAATATTATCCAAAATCGGCAAACTTCCTTGTCTTCCCGCCAAAGGACTTACCAAATCCACCGCATGATTCAAGTTCTCCCGTGTACAAGTGAACTTCATAATTAGTTATTTATATATTTATATCCGGTAATAGTTAATAATGGTGTGGATACTGTGGACAGGCGAGAAAATTTGTTTAGATTTAGTGTTTTTTTTGTAAAGTCTGGTGTGTGTAACATTGGGACAGTCTTGCGTAACTTGTGTATGGATGTGAGTGTTTGTTTTTGTCTTGTGATTAAGTCACTGCTTTGTGTGTATATGTTTTTGTTGTTGTGAGCAGGTTAGTATTGGTTTTTGCACAGGTTATACCGTTCCGGCGTACATTCTTTGTTTTATCAATTCAACGTCTTGCTTTAGTTTTAAGTCTTCTTCCACTTGCGAACCTATTTTTGTATGCGCGTGCATTGCTGTTGTGTGGTCTCTTCCGCCGAGTTCGTCTCCGATCGCGGGGTATGACAGTTTCAACTCTTCTCGGAGCAGGAACATGATTATTTGCCTTGGGAAGGCCAGACGTTTTTCTCTGCTTTTTCCAAGTACATCATTTACATCGATATCAAAGAATTTGGCCACCTCTGCAATCAACTCCCGCGGCGTTACCGAACTTCTCATACTTTGCTCCGCGAAACTCGCGAGGACTGATTTGATGCTTTGCTTCGTGGGCTTTTCATTTCTCAATTGGTGAGAAGCGATTACTTTGTTTAGGGCACCTTCGAGTTCACGAATATTGCTTTGGATTTCCGTTGCGATGAGCTGCGCGATTTCGTAATCCAATTCGAATTTTTTCTCTTGCGCTTTTGCTTGGACAATGGCGATACGCGTTTCGAGGTCGGCAGAGGAAACATCCGCTATCATTCCCCATTCAAAGCGACTTCGCAGACGATCTTCGAGTGCGGGGATCGCCTTTGGCGGTCTATCGCTCGTCATTACCACCTGCTTTCTTTGTTGGTGCAATTCATTGAATGTGTGAAAGAATTCCTCTTGTGTTCCTTCCTTTCCTCCGATGAATTGGATATCGTCTATGAGCAAGAGATCCACATTTCGGTATCGATCTTTGAATTCTTTTGCTCGTCCTTCTTTTACGGATGCAATAAATTCATTGGTGAATTTTTCCATGGAAGCGTAGAGGATTTTGATTTGAGGATTCTCTTCGAGCATGATATGTGCTATTGCTTGCAAGAGGTGTGTTTTTCCAAGTCCGACACCTCCATATATAAAGAGCGGGTTGTATGCCTCGCCCGGGCGAGCGGCTACGGCTTGAGCCGCGGCATGCGCGAGTTCATTTCCTTTTCCCACAATAAAATTTGCAAACGTATAGTTTGGATTGAGACCGAATTTTTGAGCGACGATATTTTTTGTGGGAGCTTTGTAAAGCGGGGTGTGAAGCGTGGAAACAGTTGGTTCCTGTGTCGCGGTACACTCGTATTCATTTATATTCTTTACATTTTCCACCGCGTAATCAATCTTTCGGATCGGTTTCCCGGTGATTCGTTCCATTGATTTTACGACGGAAGAATGAAATTTTTTTTCTATATAACTTTTGGTAAAGGTGTTTGGCACGCAAATGATGACCTCTCCGTTTTCAAATCGCGCGATTCCGGTGCTTCTGAACCATGTCGTGAAGTTAGCCTTGGAAAGCTTGAGTTCAAAATCCGCGAGTACGGATTGCCAAACTTCGTAATTTGTCATAATTTAAGAAAAAGTTAATGCCGAATTTCAGAAAAAATTCAGAAGTGCTACCTATTGTAACACAGCGGGACTTTTGCAAACATTGTCTGAGTTTAGAGAAAGTGTGTAAGGTGTGGAGAAACTGTGGATTATGTGGATAACTATACATAAGCCGGTTGCGGGTGTCTACAGCTGCTCTTGACTTTTTTATAGGAAATCTTGTATAATTTTGGGACTTATTATCAAGACATGCATATATGGCAACAAAGCGAACATACCAGCCAAAAAAGCGCAAAAGAGCAAAAACACATGGATTCCGAAGCCGAATGGAGACCAAAGATGGCCGAGACGTTCTAAAACGTCGCAGAGCTCGCGGGCGCAAAAAACTTACCGTCAGCGAAGAACGCACCGGTAAACGAACCCGCAAAACACGATAATTTGGCTAAAATTAGATAAAAATCCCCTTGTTAGGTCTTTCCTCAAGGGGTTTTTTATGCCATACTATATTTTATAGTCACTATGCTACCCGCAGAAAACCGCCTAAAACACATGAAAGACTACGAAATTCTCTCCAAAGAGGGTCATTTTGTGGGTGGCGCGTTTGTATTTGCAAGGGTGTGGAAGACAGAGCCTGAAAAATATCCCAAAAGGGAATATTCAAAAGAAAGTCTAAAAATTGGCTTTGTTGTGGGAAAAAAGATACACAAAAGTGCGGTAAAACGTAACAGAGTAAAGCGCCAAATGCGTGAAGTGGTGCGGTTGATGCTAAAAGATGGCCGGCTGGCTTCAGGATTTATGTTGTTTATTGCCGCAAAACCCCTTATTCTGGAGAAAGATTACGAGGAAATAACAAAAGATATCGAGTATGTGCTGCAAAAAGGGAGAGTTTTGAAGAAATCTCATTGATATTCGTAGAATATGCAACATTTTTTGCTGAGTTCAGCTAAATTATTGCGGCTTCCTTTTTTGTGGATAATTTTGTTGTACCAAAAAATATTGTCTCCGGATCACAGCTTTTGGGCAAAACGAGTATATCCGCATGGATATTGCCGCTTTCATCCGACGTGTAGTCAATATGGGTACGAAGCGATTGAGAAATTTGGTTTGGTTAAGGGAATTTTGAAAGCTATTTGGAGAATTTTGAGGTGTAATCCGTGGAATAAAGGAGGGGTGGATCCGGTTGTCTAATCCTCCATCTCTACGATTTTAATTTTACTCGTCTCCCCTTTTATAATTTTTATTTTTGATTTCGCAACATCAAATTTTTGGCTCAATAATTTGATAAGCGCCTTGTTTGCGGCTCCATCCACCGGTGCAGCGGTTAATTTCACTTTCAAACTACCGTCTTCATTGGTGGAAACAATTTCATTGCGCGA
>CAZKQL010000062.1:0-5245 GCA_964554925.1 uncultured Gammaproteobacteria bacterium
GTTACATACCAGCCGAATTGTTCGGTTCCGAGATACCGCGTCATCATACCAAGCGCGATAAGACCTAGAAATGTGGATACGATTTTCCCTATCAGTTGGATTCCGGTGTTTTGGGCGATTTTGGCGGTGAGGGACATAAATGATTTATTCGAACTCTTGCAAATTTTGCAACAGTTGATTGTTCAGGGTATTTATTCAGTAAGTTCCATCTTGGAACTTACTGTTTTTTTATTGTTCAAGCAAACAATAGACCCCCATATTCTACCATGCTTCCAATACATCCATACAGATGATTCATTAAATTATACTAAATTTTGCTAGATTTAGCAAAGAAACCACAAATTTAGCTTGACAAAACCGGCTTTTTGTGGTATAGTATGTTGTTCTTTACAATGGGTATACCGTACCCATCCGTTCTGTATACAGTAGCTTACTGTGTAGAGGACGGATGGGATACGATACGATCAGTGGAATAAACCTGGCCGCCGTACGGGTGGCTTCAATATCAAGAGGTGAAATTTGGAACGGTTTCTTGATTTCTTGGTGACTATTTTCGGACTGAAGGTCTACGGCGACTCGCTCCAGACCGAGCGGGTCGAGCGCGACCAGCACTGGATGGCCGGGCTGATGGCGCTGACCATCGTCGGCTACGCCTGCTATGGCCTCGCCCTCGGCTCCATGATGGCGAACGGGAGCATCCTGTTCGCCATCATTGTGGCTCTGTCGGCGGGGGGCTTGTCGTACGCGGTGCTCCGCAACATCGTCACCATGGACCTTCGCTGCGGCTGGCGGTCGTGGCTGATCTATGCGATCAACGCCCTCATGATGGCGGGCATGTCGCTGATCGCGGTGCCGCCGGTCGGCCTCACCCTCTACGAGCGACAGATCGAGCAGCGCATCTCGTTTCATGAGGCGGAGGCGCTGTACACCCAGAACGCCAGGATCCGCGATCTGACGTCGGAGATTGAGCGTCTCCAGGCCGAAGTGGACGAGGCTCAGGCGCAACTCATGACCGAGATCAGGGGGGCGGCCCGAAGCGGTCGCCCAGGCTTCGGCGTCATTGCTCGCGACCATCGGATCGAGCGCGACGAAAAGCAGGTCAAGCTCAACGAGATCCTGAACGAGCGCAACAATGAGTTCGAGACCCCATGGCGCATCCCCCGCACCTACCTCGAGAAGATCCACATCTTCGGAGAGCTGTTCAATGAGGGTGGTGGTCTGTCCTACATCCTCATCGCCTTCGGGATCTTTCAGTTGTTCGCTGGCGGCTGGTTCCTCGTCGGTTACCGCGCCATGCCAGGAGGCCGTGACACCGACGACTACTACTCGTCCGCCGACCAGCGGGCGAACGGTACCCCCTCCCAGGGGCCCCGGGAAACGTGATCGCGGCTTCGAATCAAATCGAGGCCCTGCGAACCGTCCCGAGGGCCCCGAAACCCCTCTACAGAATCCATTGCGATGGGTGTTGTAGAGAATACATAACAAATTGTTGTGTAGCAATTCGTCCCAAAAAATATGAAATGCAATGGCATCATCCGATTGACATTCTTTAATATTTCATATTAAGTACAGGATGTACTTTGCAACAGGAGGTCATCTGATGAAGAAGGCTCTTGAGTTTCTCAAGTTTTGCATCGAGCCCATTAGAAATGCTCGGATTTCTGAAGCCACTACCGTAGGTTTCAGGAGAATGATCATACTCATAACCTTGCTTATTTTTCCGTTTGTTGTTTCACATCCGGTATTGCAAGCAGGGGTGCTTGTCATGAACCCCACGCCTACAGTTGAGTTTTTGTTTCTTTGCGTTCTATCCATTGGGTTCGTGCTGTCCTTTCTGATGGTGGCTACAGCTTTGCTCCTCATCTGCTTTGGTTTCTTCGCTGTACTGTACTCGCCGTGCAAGAAAGCACTCATCGTGGAGACGTTTGATCAGTGGGTCTATGTGACCCCGAGGGAGCGTGTTCGTCAGTTTATATATGGGGTTATTTCGATAGCAATCGGTTTTCTCATCCTTTGGCTTCTATACTTCCTCGCGAAATACTAGCGGGAGGCGCAGGACATGGGCGCAATAACTCACTTCCGACTTGCATGTACGCGGACAGCACAGATGCGTGGCCCCACATTCGACATTCGGATATGGTACCCGTTGCTCGTCCGGTTCTTGCTTCATTATCCATAACTCATGGGTAATGAAGCAAGAATTTTACAATTGATCCGCCGTCAGAATTCTGCTATACTTTCGTCAGGTAAGAAGTTGTTTTATGTCTTTGGTTTCATATAAAAAACGTCTGTATACGCTGTTTGGCGCAAAGCCATGGTTTGCTGCAATTCTAAGTATAGGTGCAGCTTTTTTGTCATATGGTACAGTGTGGGCAGCAGACCCGAATTTACCTATCAAAGACCCGTCGTACGCCGCAAAATTTGTAAGCCAATCTGTAGCTGATCCTGTAACCATCGAAGCCGGCACAACAAAAGAAATTACAATTATATTCAAAAATGCGGGAACCGCGACTTGGAGCGACAAAGGAGGACGACATATTTCCGCGTATACAGTTGAACCAAAATACAGGGATTCTGTGTTTGAAGGATCAAATTGGGTTTCCGCTCACCAAACCGCTCTTATCCCCGGAGTTATCAAACCCGGCCAAACCGGCGTATTAAAATTACAATTATATGCTCCCGCGACTGCAGGCACCTACACCGAACGCTTTCAATTGGCCGCCGAAAATACCACGTGGGTAAAGGGCGGTTATTTTTTTCTCATTATAAAAGTTGTTTCAAAAAGCGGCACCGTAACTCCACCGACTCCTCCCGCTACGCCGCCCGCTCCTCCGGCGATTCCACCACAAACTACCTCAACTAACCCCGATGTCTACAAAGCAAACAGATTTATACAAAGCGTAAAATCAGTGCAGGCAAAAGGCGGCGATCCCATCAAGCTTGTTGTCGGATTTCAAAATGTCGGTACCGCTTCGTGGAAAAAAATAAAATTGATAGCGTCACCACCTTCGGGACTGGCAGGGCGTTCACTTTCGTTTGCAGACAAAACATGGCAGTCTTCTTCATTGATTTTTGAAAAAGAAAATGAAATCACGCCGGAAAAAACATTTCGTGAAACGGTTTATTTCCGCGCGCCTCGGACAAAGGGAAATTATGACGCGACTTTTACACTCTACGCGGACGACAAAGCGATAGGGGAAGCAAAGATAAAAGTAGCGGTTACAGACAACGCGCCGCTCAATTACAAAGAACCGTTTTTCGAGGAAGAGGAGGAAGATGATGGAGAATTTGTGAAACCGGACACGCCGCGGTTGGCAGAAGAGCCTCGCATTCGCGTTGGGGTAGACGTAAATGAATTGGTTGCACTTCATTTTGTTTCGTACGAAGACGATTATATTGTATATTCCGGAACACGCGAAAAAGGCACGCTTTCAAAATTAAAGATCGGTGAGCTTCGCTACAGTGGCGGAATTTATTCTTTCAAAGGCGGCGGATTGCAATTTTCTACCGAGGATTTCATTCGTCTTGTGCCAAAAAACGATCCGCATGCCGTGTACGAGCTTATGAATTTTAAGCGAGCCATGAGTTGGGTGGGTCCGGGAGAATTCAACCAATACCGCGGAGCAATGGAATACAGAGTTGGGGAAGTGGATGGAAAAAAATACGCGGTGAACGATTTGTTGTTTGAAGATTATGTAAAAGGGATCGCGGAATTCAGCAACGCGAATGAAATTGAATTTATAAAAGCAAATGTGGTGGCTGCGCGCACCTACGCGTATGTGAGCCTCGGCAAATATTCATTTTTTGATGTGCTCGCCACAACCTACGATCAATTGTATTTGGGGAAAAAAGTTGAGGATAGTATGCCAAAAGCGCTCGCGGCGGTAGAGGCGACTCGCGGTATGATGGTAACGTACCAAGACAAGGTGGTCATTACACCGTATTTTGGAAACAGCAATGGCTCAACAAAATCATGGACCGATGCGTGGGGAGGCAGTCCCAAGCCGTGGCTTGTTCCCGTGAAAACAGAATATGATGCAGGCAAAAAACAATACGGGCACGGAGTTGGCATGAGTCAGCGTGATGCAAATTTGCGCGCGAAAAATGAGGGGTTGCGGTATGATCAATTATTGGGTTATTATTACACAGACACAGATTTAGCTTGGATGTATAAATAGAATGGTCGCAAGACCTAACTTGAATGGACTTACATAATTTTTATGAAAATATCTCCGCGCGCAAAAAAAGTTTTTGATGGAAAAATTTTTGATGTATACCAGTGGGAGCAGGAAATGTTTGATGGCACGACAGAAACATTTGAAATGCTTAAACGTCCGGATACCACGCAAGTTATTCCTATTGTTGACGGTAAAATTATTATCACCAAAGAAGAACAGCCGCACAAAGGTTTGTTTTTTTCGTTGGCCGGCGGTCGGCGCGAAGAAGGCGAGGATGCGCTCGAAGCCGCGAAGCGAGAACTATCGGAAGAAACCGGATACGTTTCCGATAACTGGGAATTATACAAAGTATACGAACCGGTGGTAAAACTCGAATGGAGCATTTATACCTATATTGCTCGTGATTGTGTCAAACAAAGTGAACCCAGTTTGGATGCGGGCGAGCGCATTGAACTTGTACAGATGGATTTTGATACGTTTGTTGACTGGATAAGCCGTGGAGAGATTCGATCGCAAGAATTGTCTTGCGATGTATTGCGCATGCGACTCGATGCGGAAAAATTGGGTGAATTTAAAAAGAAATTGTTTGGAACGTAATAATCCAAAGTCATGATTTGTATATTACAAAAATCCGCGTAATGCGGATTTTATGAAATTTGTAATTTTCAAAATGAACGTGCAAACGGCTCCATGGAAGTGATTCGTCGTCGTTCTGATTTTGTAAGGATTTTTTTGTTTGCGAGTACATCCACAAGAGTGTTTAGTTTCGTGTCCTCTTTGCGAGTCAGCACTACTAGATCCCCACGCAAGTCCGCGAGTTTGTCGTCAAGATAAGATTTGGTCACCATGGATGATTTTATGCTTTTATTATCTGACTTCAATTCACTCATGTCTGATTTGAGACTGGTGATATCTGCTTTGAGTTCCTTTACATCTGATTCCAGCGAAGAAAGCCGGGTTTCCGTATTTGTGGCAAATTCATTCATATTTTCTGCGAGATCATCAATGACTCCAAGCAATTCACTCTTGTTCTGACCTATCACCTCAAGCAATTCACTCTTGTTCTG
>CAZKQL010000063.1:0-1203 GCA_964554925.1 uncultured Gammaproteobacteria bacterium
CACATACGCGCACACAAAATCATCCGCAGTCAAACCTTGGGCAATCAATTTATCTTGAATAGCGTCACTCAAATCACCGACCTTCTTTCTGATTTTATCATTTACCAATTCGATTTCCGAACAAATATACTGGTGCACGAATTCAAAATATCCGGTGGTACAAGCACGAGTCGCGTCTCCAAATCTGGGCTGACTATCTGCACAAGTATAGGTATCGTCAAACGCAATCTTGCATTGCGCGTCCTCTGTACAGGTAAGCGCGGTAAACGTGGTTCCGGTCTTGCACCGCTTCGGTTGTTTTGATTCAGACTCGCAGAATGGTTTTCTGTTCTTGTACATGCCTTTTTTACCTACATTCGCGGGCGCGGTGTCATCTCCCCAATCCACCATAACGCGACGAATTGGCATCTGATCGTCATCCGCATAGGCAAAGAAATTTACTATAGCGGTGTAGAAACCTTTCGCCACAATCGGGTCAATCGCGCCATCTTTATTTTTGTCTTCGTCCATGTTTCCATCTCCATCATAGTCCGCGTCAGAAAAATTACGCCTGCCGACGGTAAAGGAATTTTCTTCTGCCGCGGTACAATTTCTGCCGGTTCCCGGAGTGCAAGCGAACGGATTTACGGCAAATATTTTTGGAGGCTTGATGGAGGTAAAAGGCAAGGCTGCAATATCGCTTTTGTCTTCTTTACTTGATTTTGTATATATAAATCCATCGATGGTTGTGTCGCTGTAGACTTTTCTTTCAAATGAAAGCACGAAAAGTCTCTGTATCGCGGCGCGGCCGTTCGCGTCAGATTTTGTTGCAATTTGGTCAGTCAAAACAGAGTCATACTTAACTTTTGTCTGGGTCAATCCAAAACAATCATTGTCATCAGCTCCGTACAAATAAGTGGTCGCAGAACCAAGCTTTGAAGCGCAAGAGTATGGAATTCCATCCAAATTTTTATCAAAGAAGCTATACCTGCGCAATTTAAGGACATCCCCAAGATCAGCCGCCGGAATTTTCAATGAGCCGAACGGCGGGGGAGATTGCCCTCTTGTTAATTTTTTATTGTAATCCTCATGCTCATAGACAGATTTTTCCCATACGCGCTGGGTCCATGCTTTGTTACTGGTGTCTACCAACACTTTGCTTGGATCATACACCTGCGTGAATTCGGTACAAATATTATTTAACGTGGCAATCGTTGCAAAATT
>CAZKQL010000063.1:1239-1784 GCA_964554925.1 uncultured Gammaproteobacteria bacterium
ATGCCACCGCGCCAATCCTCTGAATGGCAGAATCTGCTTATATAACCCAAGAATTCTCCATTTTTATTAAAGTCCATGCCGATAGCAATATAGCTGTATTTAGACGTGTCATTCGGACAAGGCGCTGTAAATGGATTTTGGGCAGAGGTAGGCGGCTTAATTCCATTTTGGTCCGCCGATGTGCCGAGTTTCGGACTTGAATTACATGAACCAAGCCCGGCATCTTGCAAAAATTGGGGCATGCCGTCACACACTCCGGATTTGGGGTTATCCGCAAGTACGGCGACATATCGTCGATAAATTTTATTGCGATCCGAAGAGGCCAAATTTTTGAAACTTTCTAGTTTGTTGGAAGGGAAATTTGCAAGTAAATCCGGACTTATCATTTCATTATAATCATTATGGGATAGCAGACCCGCGCCCTCTCCTTCTTCCAATTTATATGCCCAAAGCAACCCACTATTCGGCTCCGAAGCAGGGTTGAATTCGTGTGTTTCTTTCGCGGCTTCCGCTGTTTGCAAATATGCATACGGCCCCTTTTGCTC
>CAZKQL010000063.1:1794-4320 GCA_964554925.1 uncultured Gammaproteobacteria bacterium
AAAAATTAAAATAAATACCGTATGCTTTGGTCAATAGTCCGGGATTGACACCATCCGCGCCTGCGGGAAAACCGGTAGGCACAAAATACACAGTATTCAAATCATATTCATTCAATTCAGCTTCATACGCTGTTCGGATACCTGGAGGACGGAATACGCCATTATCATCCGGGCTCTTAACTTGGTTCCAGTTTCCATGCTTCATATACGGACCGGGAGACATGTGCGCCATTGATGCGCGGTCCCATGCGACCGATGACGGATTTGCAGTTAATTTGCCTTCCTTCAGATCAATGACAAAATCAGCAAACACGTCTTGTTTGTCCCATGTTCGAGGGCCATGCACTTGAGTACCCCATGTCGGAAAATTATGTGTATTCGGGGCAAAACCGCCAAAAGACAATACACCACGACTCATACCTCCACCAGCGGTTTGTAAATACGAACACGATAGGAATAAATTAGGGTTATTAAATGGAGGAAAACCGCCAATAAGACAGGAAGGAAATATATTCGCCCAATTTTCGTTGATTCCCATTTCAAGGCGCAGCAGAAAAGCATTCGCACCGATTACTTTATACGCCCAAGACTGCATCATCTTGAAGAAAGTATATTTTCCGCTTCCGAATTGTGTTTCGACATATTTCCCCGGAACTTGTGCTATATCCACACCCTTTGGGGATGTGTATGTCTTTGGAGTGCTGAACGAAGCTTCAAAAATAGTATTGACTTCATTCAAATTTGCGACTCCATCCGCCTTTGCATTTAAAAGAGATGCATCCGTTGCCACACTACAGTACACCTCTCCTCCGATTTGAGAAGTTCCCGCGAGCTTCGCATCCACCGCCGGATTATACCCCGCGTCTATATCGGCGTTGTACAAATCAACGGACGATGCCGATGTCTGTATAGGGAGCCAGGTAAGACAAGCATAAGTGTCCTGCTGTGTGCCATTTAGATTTACTCTTCCAAGCGCGCGGCTTCTGTCGTACTCAAGACAATATCCGCGCTGGCCAAAGAATGTGCTGCTTTGTTTTATAGTCGAGCATAATCCTCCGGACTCTCCGCAATCGCCGTCAACTATACAAGGATTGCCTTGCGCGACCCCTCCTACACAGACACCTTTTGGAATAGCTGTGCTTAATGTATTGTGCGGCCAATAATCGGTGGTTATGCCATCTTTGTATTCGATTTTTTGATATTCGCACGAACTTGCTCCGGATTGCAGCACCCGAGCATTCTGATAAGGCAATTTTCTGGTAACAAATTCTTTTCGAGCTCCGCCGGGACCTGTTTTCTCTACCGGTGAGGCCGCGTCTTGCAACACATAACTCGGAATAAACGGGCTGTCTTTTTCCGGATACGATTTGCAAATACCATAATCAAGTTCTTCTTTTATACCTTTTTTGGAATTAACGCCGGCAGAAAATGATCCATCAACCGGATAAATACAGGAACCGTTGTAGCAGCGACCGCCACCGTCTCCACAAATGTCCGCGTCTTTTGAGTTGTCCGTACAAATGGGCAGTCCTGCCTCCTGTAAGGTATTTTCCGGCATCTGATACGCTAGGTATTCTTTCAGTTGATCATCCTCAACCGAGGAATCAAAATGAACATATATATAATTGTTGATGGAATACCGATTCACCAACGAATAGCCCGCGTATTCATCGTCATGCCAGCCGGTGGGACGGCTTACATATACGTCTTCGGTCAGGCGTTTGCCCGCATTTTCTTCGAGCCCCACCCATTCGCTGCATTCTCCATCCGGTCCGCGCGCTTTACAATTTTTGTATTCATAGCACAAGTCCACCGGATCATTGTTCGCGTCGCGAATGGTAACCGACGTGCGGCACGCAAGCCACTCGCTGCATTCGCGGTCGCGCACCACTTTTAGCAAAATATTCGCGTCATCCGCCGCGTCCGTTACCGGAGTAACGAGCGCGTTATGCTCTTTGAGACTTTTTTCGTACGTTGCGTTTGTATTATACAGCTTGTTTGGGTTATTGATTCTGTCAAACAGCGCGCAGCCATCTTTGAGCGAAGCTTTGCCTTCGCATTGATTTGCTTTTTTTGCCAAAGCGTCATCGAACACCACATAGTGCGATTTGTTGTTGTCCGCATGATCCACGAGCTCTACGCAGCCGTTTTGCTCTTGCGGACAGCTGCCAACGAACCCGGTGTAGTTATCCGAACTGTTTGACCAAATGCCATACTCTCCCCCGACTTTGAGATAATTTTGATAGCACGCTTGCGCGCCGATGCCGGTACATTCTTCGTATTGTCCGCAATCATCTGCATTCTTGCATAAGAAATTTGAACTCACGGGATTTTGTCCCGCGGGAACTTTTTGCGGATCAATTTTACAAATACCGACATCTTTCATAAACCAACCAATTTGTCCTTCGCTGTTTGGCTGTGGATTGTATTCACACTTGGTGTTGCCGGTAAAATCCGGATCTTTGAAATACGAAATATTGCTGCCGGATTTGAATTCCGCGCAGCCGAGCAAATCCGCGCGACACA
>CAZKQL010000063.1:4330-5122 GCA_964554925.1 uncultured Gammaproteobacteria bacterium
ATGTCTGATCGTATTTCTGCGGATTGTTGAGCAGTCTGGTCGCGCTAAAGCTGTATGCCGAAATCTGATCTTTTGTCGGCAAAGTCTGCTCTTCGAGCGCGATGTCCGTACAGCCCAAGTATCTGTCCGTACAGCCAAATTCGACTCTGTTTGTTAAATACACCGGCGTTTCCGAGTCTCCGGGAATTACCACCGTGGAATTGGTGATCCAATTTGTTTGTTCGATTTCTTCCACCGAATCCACAACAATCTTTGTATCCACATAGCACTCTGTTTTGCCGATACCGATAACACACTCTGCTATGGTTTCGCCGTTTGAGGTAAGCGCGCAAGTTTTGCCGCTTTCGCCGACACAACGAGCATTGTATATATGTGTCAAATTCTCGTCTGATGTGCCGACCGTATTATTGGTATCAAACATACCCTGACAGCCCGCGGCTCCGGGGCGGCATAATTTTTCAAATCCGGTTGCAAATACCGTGGCGTTTGCAGCGGTGTCCGTGTACGCGCGACAGCCAAGCGCGGCTCCCGGAAGTCCATCATTTGGTGTCGCGTCACAATCAGCAGGGACATCTGTGCCGCCCTCGTTGGATTCTCTCCACGAATCTCGTATCTTATGAATTTTGTCTTGGCGCGTTAATAATACATTGTCTATAAAGTATGGCTGGCCTTTGTTTGCCCCAACACTTACCAAACGCAATATAACGGTATTGTTTTCATTGCCTACAAATTGCACCGGCCCCAAACGGTACTGTCGCCATTCTTGGCCGATTGACACATACACATCCGCGC
>CAZKQL010000064.1:0-4773 GCA_964554925.1 uncultured Gammaproteobacteria bacterium
CGCACGCGAGACAGCGCCACATAGCCCTGACCGTATTCAAATACCTGACTCAAATCCATGACCGCTTCGTCCAAACTCATGCCCTGACTTTTGTGCACTGTAATCGCCCACGCGAGTCGCAGTGGAATTTGCGTTATTCCGGCACTCGCCCTACCGTTTTCTTCCACCTGCCATTCCATGGGTTCGACATGAATATAGTCGCCCCGGCGCGTCATTACAATAGGCATTTTTGTATCAGAATCAAAATCAACCACCGTGCCGAGCGTTCCGTTTACAAATCCAAGCCGAGGATTGTTTTTGGTAAACATTACCGACGCATTGCGCTTCAAATCCAATATCTCGGGCGAAAGACATCCTTTTTGCAGACCCGCGACAAGCGCCTTTGGTCCCACGGATCTCATGCGAAATGATGATAGCTCGCCGGATAATTTGTCGAGCATTTGGCTGTTTACGTCATCCACATTTGCATTGTGCGCAAACAGTTTTGGCGTGCCGACCGGCGCGTCCTGAAGTTGAATTTTTCTTTTTTCAAGATGATGCAAATGTACTTGTCCAAATGAATTCGCGCGAATGGCAGACAAGAGCGCCAAAAAATCCGCATCATCCTGACGATATTGTTCGGTCAGGTAACAAACTGTTAGAGCCGCTTTCGCCCATGCCCCCGCGCTGTACGCAAAACGACCTTTTGGCATGTCCAACAATTTTGTTTGAGCGCTCGTTATTGTCTCTCTCTTAATAATCGCAGGCAATTGAAAAAAATCTCCTACCAATACGACCTGCAATCCGCCAAATGCAGCGTCTGAGCCGCGCACATATCGGCATACCGTATCAACCATGTCGAGCGTATCGGGAGCGAGCATGGAAACTTCATCAATAATCAAAACACGAGCGGATTTCATGCGCCTCGTGATGTAGTCGGCACCCGCTATCTTGTCGAGGTCGCGCTTGGTAAGTTCTGCCTTAATACCAATGCCGCTCCATGAGTGAATGGTCATGCCGCCAATATGCGTCGCCGCGATACCGGTTGACGCGGTGATAGCGACCTCGACATTGTGCGCGCGCAGCCAATGAACGTATGCGTTGACCGTATGCGTTTTGCCGGAACCCGGCTCTCCGGTGAGAAACACGGAAACGCCGGTTTTGAGAATATCAAGAGCTTGAGATTGGATCATAGAAGCCAAAATAATCAGCATCCATCATAGCATTCGTGTACTCCGGGGTCAAAAAAAATTTATGAATATCTGGATATTTTTTCTTTTCTTGAGTATACTTTATGCATGAATGAATCACATCATCCATTTCATTTGAATGGTATATTCCGTTTCTGCGGTTATTTTTTTGGTTTTGCCGCCATTCTTTTTTTGGCTCTAATTTGGCGCATCCCAGCGGAATCAAGGTATGGTTTTTTGGGTGGGATTGGTTTTGTCCTAATCGTCGCTGCTCTACTTTTCCATTTAGGAAGATCAGAAATCCGTCTCACTGAAACGTCCTTTGTTTTGATGCTTTTTACGAAAAAAGTTGTGCCATATATGGACATCAAAAAACTTTCATTGATCGAAAAGGAAATACGCCCGGGATCTATCACTTCGCCAGTGAAAATTCTCGCATTGATCATTGAATATGGTGAAAGCAAAAAAATAGAAGTGAATGTTCATTTTTATGGTAACCCGGGAGAAATTTTGAAGACCCTCGAGCAAAAAACAGGAAAAAAATTCGAAATGACCGAAGCCGCGAAAAACCGGCTGCAATCTTTGAAGATCAAACTCTGATTTCAATTTTGGCGGAGAAGGAGGGATTCGAACCCTCGGTTCGCTTTTGGCGAACACCGCTTTTCGAGAGCGGCACCTTCAACCTCTCAGACACTTCTCCATGTTCGTGTACTAAAGCGCTATTCTAGAGCAAAAAAAGAGAATTGTCTAGAATTAACGCATGAGGTTGTGGCCGCTGCGCTTTCATCCGCATGTTCGTATGAGTATGATTTATTGCTTCAGAGGTGCTTGTGTTTTAGTGGCTCATCCCCTCGAACCACTCTAACCAAAGCAGCAATTACCGCAAGCGCAAGCAAGATGTGAATATAATTTCCCCATAGTTGAAATCCGAAATATCCAATGACCCAAAGAACAAATAAAATGGCAGCAGTTGCGTATAGCATATACGTAAAATTTAGAAATAAAGTACCTAGGGCTAGGCACTTTATGTGACGGTAGACACGGCGTTTTCCAACCGATTTACTTGTACGACTCAAACAATGCCACGACATCGGCCAAACCGCGCTCTCTTGCTATCATGAAGGGCGTTTTGCCGTTTTTATCCATTTGATTGATTATTTGTTTTTCTTTCCCAGGGACTTTATCAAGAGAATGCCGCATGATTATCAGAAAATTTTGATAATCACTGCTTGATGTATCCTTTGGGATGTACACATTCGTGAGCGCGTAGTGCAGCGCATTTTGTCCGTTCTTATCCGCCACCTCGGGCGACGCTCCTTGCTCAAGCATTACGTCAACAGATTCGGAGGGTACATTGAATTGCATTTGATACATGAGTGGCGTGGCTCCTGTTTCAGGATGTTTCGCATTTATATCAAACCCGTGCCCCACGAGCACGGGGACTACAGCCGCCAGCCGATCAGAATAATAATTGTCGATAATAAAAAAGTAATAGTTTGATTCTTGTCCGGATGGTTGATATTTTTTCAAAATTGATTCCACTTTTGCCGCGTCCCCTTTTTCTATCGCAGCATACAATTGCGAGCCTTTTACATCGGCAACAAGAAACTGAACCAGCGGGACCAAAAGCGCGATAATGACGATAATACAAATCGTTGCCATCTTTGGGTGTTCTTTTGCTTTTTTCAAAATAGAATGCCACCAGCCGATTATGAAACTAACAACGAACGCGACGCCAAACATGAATTCAAAAAGAAAAAAGTCTTGAAAATTATCCAAATCTATGCGTACATTTGTGTCATAAGGGGTTCCGCGTATGAAGGGCTTCACGGCAATCGCGGGGATATTCCAGCCAAATGTGATGTTAAGAAGAAATGACGCTATATTTAAAATCATCGTCGCGCCGAAAAAGAAAGCGAACGTTTTAAACAATAATTGCGCAATGCCTCCAGTGGGTTTATTCATATTTTTATTTAGTGGTCAACATCTTTAATAGCTGCCAGTATACAGAAAAAATTGAGGAAAAACAAAAAGACGACGTCCCTCTCCAACCTAGATGTCCAATAATTTGGGCGCTTAGGTTGGTCGACGTCGTCTTTTTTGTGGGTGAGCGATGTTTATTTAGTTGCAGAGTTGATATCAGAGATTTATCGGCGTCTTAGGGGGATTCCAATCGAATCCTAAAAAATCTAATTTTTCTCTAAGCTCGTCCGAAAGAGTCCCAGCTCTATTTTGGCGGCGTATTCTGACTATCCACCAAGAAAATAATGGATTTTCTGGCCAACCTAGCGGAACGCGACAGTGACCGTACTTGGTTTTGAAGGACTGGAGTTCCTTGAGACGTTTGTCGTTAAGCTCCCTTGGAGTCCATTCAAATCCCATGGCATCTAGCTTTGCTACAAGCGAAGAGTCGAGGAGGCCGTTTTTTCTTTGACACCTAATACGATTGATCCATGCAGCCAAGGCAAGATTTTCCGACCATCGTGTAGGAACGCGACAGTGACCGTACTTGGTTTTGAAGGACTGGAGTTCCTTGAGACGTTTGTCGTTAAGCTCCCTTGGAGTCCATTCAAATCCCATGGCATCTAGCTTTGCTACAAGCGAAGAGTCGAGGAGGCCGTTTTTTCTTTGACCTCTCAGCCACTGTACCCATCTGGCGAGCTTGGGATTTTCTTTCCAATGTTTAGGTACCCTCAGATCTCCATGCCTTGCTTTGTAGACACGCAGATCTTCGATTTTTTGATTCCACCAGTCATGGTCGCCCTTACTAAGCACCTCGAGGATATCTCGCACGTCCTGGCTCAGCGTCACACGCCAACCGGTCGTGAGTTTTGCTCGTACACGCTCTCGTGGCTCGACATCGTCGTCTTTGGGCGGCTTCGCAGCGTCATCGACATCCTCCGTGAATTGGTTTATCCACTTCACGCGGTCGCAATTTGCTATGAAGTCGAGGACAACGACTGTCTTCTTGCCGTTGGGCTTGCGTAGTCCGCGTCCCAGCTGCTGGAGCCAGATGGTCTTGGATTCCGTTGCGCGCAGGAACACAATGAGCTCGGCGTCAGGAACGTCGACTGCTTCGTTGAACTTGTCGATGACGAGGAGCTTTCGAATCGTACCGTTTTCAAAGGCATTAAAGTGGTGCTTGAGCACACGCTTGTCCATGCCTGTATGATACGGTATGTAGTCTGGCAAACGCTCTTGAATCAGCCCAAGGTGCACAATATCGCGACAGAACACAATCGTCTTCTTGTCGCCATCAGCCTGTATCTCACGTATGAGCTTCGCTTGGACGTCGAGCTTCTCGACTAGGAAGACTGTTTTGTCGATGTGGTTCCCTGTAATCCGCACTCCCTGATCAGATCGAATCTGTTTGAGGAGTACATCCAAGGCAGCACGATCGACATCGTCAGCCACCACGCGGTAGTCGACATCGGCGAGCCACTGACCGTGTACGAGAGCTTCAGCCAGTGGAAAGCTATAGACTTCATCACCGAAGATATCACGGATGTTCTTGCCATCCATGCGATCCGGTGTTGCGGTCATGCCGAAGAGAAACTTGGGCGTGAAGTAGTCGATGACCTGCTTGTACGTGTCTGCCCAGATG
>CAZKQL010000064.1:4785-5062 GCA_964554925.1 uncultured Gammaproteobacteria bacterium
CGCGAAGAGAGACAAATTCGGCAGCATGCTCTGGAACGTAGCGAAAAGCACGTCGCAGTCATCCACGTTCGACTTGTCGTCGCCCGTGAACATGCCAAACGTCGCACCCGTTCCTTCGAACTCCTCCTTATAATGATCGCCGCTGATTTTCTTCAGCGGATCGGTCATGTGGAGAAGGAAGAGTGTGCGCCAACCGAACGTCTCGAACAACACGCGCGACAGACGGGCAGCAACAACACTCTTGCCAAGGCCGGTGGCCATGACGACGAGCGCGCGC
>CAZKQL010000065.1:0-4981 GCA_964554925.1 uncultured Gammaproteobacteria bacterium
GAAAGCCGGAAGAGCAAAACGTATGGAAGAGGTGCGGAAAGAAGCGGCCGCGCCTATACAACAACAAATGGCAAAAGTAAAAGCCGATGAAGCTGCTTTGAAATCAAAGACAACAAAATTGCCAAGTGGGGTTACATACAAGGATTTGTTGCACATGAAGTCGGAAGCCGGTCATATCGCGCATATATTGGAGCAGGACGAAGATAGATTATTTCACGCGTTTGAGCAAAAAGAATACAAGGGAGCGAACAATCTTGATGATAAAGCAAAAGAATTCGAACGCGGCAAATTTGACCCCAGAAGCAAAAAACTTGAGGACGAGAAAAAGGCTTTGCAAGCACAATTTGATAAACGCCGTTCGGATGGCAAGGTGGGTGTACTCGACACGCAGAGGCTTGCTTTGGAAAAACAAAGGAAAGATGCCACAGAAGAATTGGCAAAAATAGAAAGGCCGTTGAAGCAAATCGAGAGTGAGATAAAAAAGATGGAGGAGTTGGAGAAAAAATTGACCGCTGAATTTGATAAAGGCACAACTGAAGAGAGAGGAGAAGAGATAACAACAATTTTGGAAAAACTCACGCAGGACAAGAATGGAAAACAAGTCGAGTTGGCCAAAATCGAAGGGGCCACTCCGGAAGAAAGAGAAAAGGTGCAAGCGAAACGCAAAGAGCTTGCCGACACCGTCAAACAAAAAGACGATGAGGTAATAAAGGTGAGAACCGACATACAAGCGGCCGAGGCTGACATGCGCAAAACCGATCCTGCCTACGCGCGGCTGGAGCGTCAATTGAGGGAAAAAGACAAGCAAATAGCCGATGTCCGGGATGTGGATTGGAAAGCAAAGGGTAATCGTTTGCGTAATGGAGACAAGAGCGTTGCGCGTGAGGCGGTAGTCGCTATTAATGGCCAAATTGACGCTGCAAAAGCAGCGGGCGATGGCGAGGAAGTAAAAAGATTGACCAAAGAGAGAGAGAAATGGCAGGAGTTGGAGCATCATCTAAAGGACTTTTCTTTGGCGTGGAAATATGGCGTGTCAAAAGCGCAACAAGAAGACACGGCAAAAGGATACAAATACGAGCATAATTTGCTGCTTTCAGAATCAGAGCAGCGTTCCGTATATGATCAGCGAGGACTCGATACACCAAAAACTACGCTTACCGAGCTTATCGAGCAGTATGGAAAGAGTTTTGGCGAGATGTCTATCGACAGCTTCACCTCAAACGTGGGGCCCATGCTTACGAGCATGCTTAAAAAGAAAAAAGAAGGCACGCTTACCGGACAAGATAAGGCCGCGCTTATGGGGCTCTTTAAGCGTGGTATGGATCGTTCTTGGCTTGACGATGCAATATACGCGATAAGGAATAATAAAGAAGCGAAAGAGCAAATAGGGGATAAATTGGGTTGGAAAGATAACGTATACACGGATGACAAAATTCGCGATATTCAAATGCTGTTTGCTACAGCTGATGTTGATTTTGTAAAGCAAAACGCGGCCATGTCGTATTTTCAGGATGTGGGAAGCAATGACTTTGGCATGCAGCAATCCGAGATTTTTGAGGGTATCAGAACGGGAAAATTCAAAGACAAACAAGGCAAGGATATAACCGGTGAATTTCAGGAGAAGTTGAACGCTCTTATGGAGTCCAATCATTTTGATCAGACGGACGAGCATAAAAAAATATTTGATAGTATTTTTGCCGGTCTTGTGGAAAAAGATCAAAGTAAGCTGGACGAAATACAAAAATCCAGAACAAGGGCACTCAACGAATATCTCGAAAAGACACGCCAGAATCAGTCTGAATTTCAGTTTTTGGGCAATCTACGTACCGACGCGCTCAAGAGTGGTCATGCGGAAAATGCGGGTTACGCATTGGCTAAAGAAGTCGGAGGCGGGGAATCCTTGTATATGGGTATGGGTGTGCGGTCTGCCCGCAAGCACGTTATGGGAGACGCGCGAAAAATGGATTTGCGCAATCGTGCCGGAATGCAGTCGCATAGTTTTGGGTACTTGGACGAGGACAATGGGCAGGTAATGACCGATATTCATGAGGATAAATACGCGGATCTTATGAATGGTATTGACCCGAGAACGTACAACGCGGTAAATCCGCGCGCTCGCGTGCACATGATGGGCTTGTCGTCTTCTGATAAATTCGGTAATTATCGCGATGAAAATGATAATTCTTTCCATGTAAGTAGAATGGTAAACCAAGATGGAAGCATGACAAATGCCGCAAAAACATGGTCTACCGTGCTTTCAAAGGATGAAAGATATGGCAAACACTGGAACAAGGCTACGTCAAGACAAGATCAAGAAAAAGTTATGGCCGCGGCTCAAATGAATCGCATATTCGCGCCACAAATGAGGGGCAATATTTCTTCGTTTGTAATGCTTGCCGCCGAAGCTGCCGGACTTAACCCGACTTCCGCAGCTATGGATGGTAAAATTAATTTTAAGATATTTAATCCAAGAAGAGGAAATGTTGCATACAAAAATATCAACGACATGATCGCAGATTATAACAAAGGCGATTGGAATTTGGATGGAAACATGCCGCCAAAACTCATTCCTTCATTTGTTGAGACAGACGCTCAAAGCCAGAAGAAAGTGAGAGAAACTATGGAAGATACAAATTAGCGCATATATGTTTTCCCTACCATACATTGTTACCAGATTGTTTCCCGATAAGACTTCTGAAGAACAGCAGGGTATTGTTGACGCATGCGAATTTGGCGTGCGCAATTTTTACAACATAACATGGAAAGAAATCAAGAAAGAAAATTTGACGGACAAACAAGTACAGATTGATTTGATACGCACGCTGTATGATTCCCAAAATTCGTATTATGGCGATATAGAAGAAATTATGCGGTCGCTCGAGGGCTGGTCGAGGAGTTCGCTGATATTTGATTTCGCAGACAAAGACGTTAATCGTTTTTATCAGCAATGGTATTGTTTTACCGGATTTTTTCACTTTGCAAACCTCGAAAGAAAACGGCAGCTATTCTTGCTGGCATCGCGTTTTATCATTATGGCCGCGGCTTGGGACATTCCGATTTATGCGAATGTGCAGGCGTATTTTCTTCGATACGCGTACATTGAACTGCTCGAAGAAGACGCTATCATGTTCGCGGAACTGCTCGAATTAAATGACGATGTGCCTATAGGCGACGAAGGAAAAAGTTTGTATACCATCGCTGAATGGATAGACATGATGATGAATACTCCGGTCGCGGACGCGGATGAACTTGTTGATTATTTTATGCAGACCGACATGCACGTGCAGCGGCTGGGGGAAGACGACAAGAAAGTATTGTACAAAATTCTCACGGTGTATTACGCGCTCAAGACCGGCGCGATCTGGCGCGAGATTGATGATGGCGCGGAAGTAGCGGGGTTTGAACACAAAACAACAGACGACAAAAAAACCGCGGACGAATATTATTTGCAATTATTGGAGGAAGCGAACGAAGAACAATTGACGATGTGGCTAAGCGATTGGCGTGAATACCGGCAAAGATATTGATTTTTTGAACAGATTGTTTTATGTGTTGAGCGAAAAAGTGGATTTGGAAAATGAAAAACAAGTGATGCCCATGCTCGAGTTTATACATGCTTTGCAGACACCGGTGACAGGACTCGAGCTTGGAGGAGATTTGGCGTATCTCGATGAAAAAGACGGGAAATTTCATTGGAACAAAGAAGTGATCGATGCTTTGAAATTGTATGTTTCAAATCCGGGGGCTTTTAAGGAGACAGAGCCGGAAGCCGAGGAGGCAGCGCCGCCAAGCGCCGTAAAAGATTCGGGCATAGCAACATAAATTGATTACCGCGGTATGGACGACGCGACGAATACACAAAAAGGTTTTTTGGTGAAGCGGGCGGACGGTACAACCGCTCGCCTTTCTTTGGATGAGATAAAAAGACGAGCGGCGCGGAAAGAAAAGGAGGAGGTCGAGGAAACTGTTGAAGAGACAGCGTCTGACGCGCCTGCAGAAATTTCGGTCGAATTGCCTCCACCGCCTACGCCGCAAATTATACGCGAAAGGCTGGAACAAAAAGAAAAGAAAATAGAGCCGGTCCAAAAAAAATGGTCGAAAGATGATCATGTATCGCCGCTCGAAGAAGATATCGAAGCGCATGAAATAAAAGATGTTGACGTACAGGGTTATAATTACGATCGTATAGTGGACGAGATCATGCAAGATATTCCGATGAGCATTGCTCCCGCGCTTCAGCCGCGCACGCGCAAGATGTTTTTGTCGCTTGTTCGCGGTACACGGGACAGACACAGCTTTCACGAATTGGCGGAAAAAAAACCGGAAGATGGCGGGTTGGGGATGTCCGCGGAAGATGCCGCGCGTTTGGTTGTTGTGGCGATGGACAAAAAGCACGGCCATGACAAAAAAATAAAACACTCATTTAAGCCCGCGAAACTGCCCAAAGCTGCGGCAGTCGAGCCCGGGATACGCAAAGAACAAGTATACGGCGCTCTTGCCACCACGACTCCGGTTCGGGATTATTTTAAAGATGTCGCGCAGGCAAAAGCGAGCGCGACGCCTCGCATTGCCCCCGCCGCGGTCGCACATACCGTACCGCCTCGCGCTCCTTCAAAAGCAATAGGAAAGCAGCTGATGCATGATTTGCGCGCTCCGGAGGGCCACTTGAGGAAATGGAACGTTTTCAATTGGCAGATTTGCGACGTTTGAGCGGCGACCCCGCGCGTGCCGCTGAAAAAGTTATCGAAAAATTAAAAGGCTGGCAACAGGAGTCATATTTGTTGTATATAGACGCGCGCAACGCGTGGTACAGAAGTCCATTGTACAAAAAATATCAATCAATCATAAAAGAAGTTATCAATTCGGATGGAACCATGGAAGATTTTTTGCGCTCTCGTCCGCCAAAAGATGAATTAACGGCAGCGGAAATTCGCGCCATGGTTGAGATAAACAGGCAATTAACGGTATAATAGAGTTATGC
>CAZKQL010000066.1:0-779 GCA_964554925.1 uncultured Gammaproteobacteria bacterium
GTCGGTATCACGCTTGCCATTATCGGCGGCCTGATTTTTTACCGCGAGCAAAGTCTTTCAGGTATTCCACTTATCCATGCCGTGATTGCATTCATTCTCATCGCTAACGGCTATTTTCTCTCTTTCAAGGTCAGCCCTTTTTTGCTAAAGCGAGAGAAAGAGGGTCGGTCGGGAGAACTCCTGCCGGTTTCTTGGCAGAAGAAAATTATAGTGGGCCTCATTGTGTCAGATATCGGCTGGTGGGGCGGATTACTTCTCTTAGTCGTGTACATCCTTAACCGATAATTATCTATGCAAAAAAAGATTGTAAAAGCGAACGATACATTCCAAAAAAATTACAGATATGAACTCACCGAACCGGTGGGCAGGAATTTTCATCACTACGCCATTTGATCACTAAATTAATCCTATGTCCGAATACTACAACCCCAATCGCGATGTCTCCTGGAATTATGGAGGCAAAAACTGGAAACTTTCTCGTTCCAAAATTGATCTATTTAAAGAATGTCCACGGTGTTTCTATATAGACAACAAACTCGGCGTAAAGCGCGTACCCGGATTTCCTTTTTCCATAAACAGCGCGGTGGACTATCTTCTCAAACAAGAGTTTGATTCGTATCGCGTAAAAAATGAACAGCATCCGCTCCAAAAAGAATATGGCATAGACGCACGGCCCATGTCTCATGCCGAGCTGGATGAATGGCGCAGAAATTTCGGCGGCATCAGATATCTGCACGAGCCCACCGGACTTTTGGTAACCGGTGCGATTGATGATTTGT
>CAZKQL010000066.1:801-3137 GCA_964554925.1 uncultured Gammaproteobacteria bacterium
CTATCAATGGCTGCTGCGCCAAAATGGATTGAAAGTTTCCGATATCGGATATTTTGTCTATTGCACCGGCAAAATGGATAGGCAAGCTTTTGATAAGCGCATTGATTTTGACGTAAATTTGATAGAGCACAAGGGAAACGATTCGTGGGTGGAAAAAACGTTGTTTGAGATAAAGAAATGTTTGGACAGTAGTGCAACACCGCAGTCAGGGGAGAGCTGCGATCATTGCGCGTATTGGAATTCCCGAAGACAATTTGAGGAATAAAAGATTATGAAAAAAGTTTTTTTAGTTTTTCTTTTGTCATTTGTGCTCAACCTGATTTGGGAAAATCTGCATTCTTTTCTTTACACGGGCTATATGGGCGGCACGATAACGGAATTTATTCTTTTTCGAGCATCCGTGGTCGATGCGGTTATCATAACGTTTCTGTCTATGCCATTCATATTTGTTCCGAGCTTGAAACGAAAAAGTCTGCTTATCATTTTTGTCGGAATTTTGATCGCGATATGCATTGAATTGTATGCTCTTAACACGGGAAGATGGGCATATAATGAATATATGCCGATGATTCCAATTCTGGGTGTCGGTTTGACTCCCACGATTCAGCTCGGACTTCTCGGGTATGTTTCTTACCGGTTTGTTTTTGGCAAGGAATAAAAAATTATATAAAATATGAATATGACACATCTGCCATCTCGCATCCTCCGCTATAGCTGGGTCGTACTGTTTATGTGGTTTGGAACGCAGCAGCTATTGCATCCGGATATGTGGGTGGGATTGCTGCCCGCATGGACAGCATCTCTACCTGTCTCCGCGGATATGTTTATAAAAATAAATGGTTTGACGGAAGTTGTGGCGGCATTGTTTTTGCTTACCGGTACATGGATAAAGCCGGTTGCTGCTTTCCTTTCTTTGCATTTATTTGGTATCGCCATCACGCTAGGCGGAGACATTGGCATGCGAGACGCGACTTTGGCAATGATAGGCGTGGCACTATTATTTTTTCCAAATAATGATCCGTGGACCGTGGATGGACGCCGTGCCTAGGTGTATACTGACAATGGGGGACTGCTAATCGTATTCATATGAATACAGCACAGCCCAATGAAAAACTATCCACGAGTGTTCATCATATTCAAGAGAGTATTTGGGTTTTGATATTTCGAATTTCCGTACCATTATTTATTTTCTCGACCATTTACGCGGGGCTGCTTGTGTTTTCGCTTTATACCAATATTATTGCGACCTATGGCGAGACACTGGTTATCGGTGTTCTGTGGGTTATTCACACCGCGCTTTTCATAATCGAGCTTTCCATTGTTTTGTCTGTCGCTTTGCAATGGGCAACTCACGATTATTATATCAGCGAGTACAATCTCATCAGTTTTTCCGGCATTTTTAAAAAAGGCGAGCACCTATATGAGCTCGACCACATTCGCGCGGTGGAATTGAAACAAGGCGTCTGGGGACGAATTTTTCGCTATGGTGATATAAAGCTTAGTCTTGGCGCGCGCGGATTCTCTCAAGTCCTTACATTAAAAAATATCTCGAATCCCAAAAAATACGAAAGAATTTTCGGCCGACATTTGAGAGCGCCCTCGTCCGTTTGATAGGAGCAATATTTGGTGCTAGAATGGCGGCAGGTCTTTTTTGTGTTACGGGCTAGGAGAAAGTACGCCATGAGCGTTGAGACCAATTTTCACCTTACGCCGCCTCCGCTCATCGCATTCATCAAGACCGGCCGTATCCGTGGCACGGTGTTCACCTTCTTCTTTACCATCGCGGGTTTCGCTCTGTATACCGAGGAGCGCATTAACTGGGCAGTGGCACTTTTGTCCGCCCTTTCATGCTCGCTCGTGCACATGAGCATCATGACCTTTAACGACTGGTGCGACCGTGAGCACGACCTCAACAAAGGCAAGCCGCTCGCGCACGACCATCCGGAGGCGTTTCGGCAGTACTGGGAAGTGCTCACGCTCGTCGCGCTTTTCGTGCTGGCGCTGCTCGCGCTTGTAGACACCGGCGTAGCGCTATTTTGCTGCGCTGTTCTCGCGCTGGGTCTTGCATACTCGTACGTAGACCACATCATGGTTCTAAACAATCTGATCGTGGCGATCTGCGGCGCGAGTCCGGTACTGTGCGGTTCCATCCACTTCCAAAATGGAGGCATGACCGTTTGGAAGTGGTACGGCATCTTCTTTTTCCTCATCCTCGCGCGCGAAATCATCAAGGATATAGAAGATGCTGCTATCGACGGCGGATACAAAGACACGTTTGCCGTTCGGTTTGGCATCGGGCGCGCGAAATCGCTTTCGCTTATCGCGACCGCGATCGC
>CAZKQL010000066.1:3147-4707 GCA_964554925.1 uncultured Gammaproteobacteria bacterium
AGCAAAAGAGGGGCTCATCTTTCTTGCAATTCTGCTTTACAAATTCGTAAAGTGGGATCCGACAAGCATCTGCAAGAAAATGATTCTGCTCTACGACACGCTGCTCGGCCTGCTCGTCATCTTTCTCGCGGTTCCCACCAAATACGGATATCGCGAGACTGCCATGCTCGACCTGTGGAGTCTTGAGCACCTGTTCTGGGGAGTCGTCATGTTTGCGTTTTTCCGGCGGCGGTTTCCCGACTGGAAAGTAACGAAACTTTTCGTACTCATTGCCGCGATTGCCTACTCGTGGGAGCTCATCGAATACACCATGGAGCTCGGCGTGTTCGGCGACTCGGTCTCTGCCTGGAAAAAGGGCTTTGAGCATTGGTCAAATCGGTTCATAGCCGATCCGCTGCTCGCGCTTGTCGGCGCGTACATTCAGCTCAAATGGACATCTGCCTGGAAGTGGGTCGTGTGTCCCTGGGCGCTCTGGGGCGTCGTCAATTACCTGGCGCCGAGCAGCGTCGCTATCCAGAAAGCGATCCTGGACTTACTTGCATAAGGGGGAGGCGAACACGAAGTTCGCCGTCCTGAATATTTTTTTTACCTGCTCGGTAGAAATCATTGAGGGACCATCATTGCAAAAAGTCGGAAAATAGCGTACTATATGCCAACCTTATACAAAGACTATGGCGGAAGAAGTAATTTTACGATTTGACGACGTAACATTTGAATACCAGCACAAGAAGACACTTCTCGACGAAGCGAGTTTTAGCGTACGAACCGGCGCGAAATTAACGCTGATGGGACAAAACGGCGCAGGCAAGAGCACGCTATTTGGTCTTATAAAAGGAGATTTGCAGCCAAAAAGCGGAAAAATTTCCGTAACATCCGGCGCGTCAATCGCGACAGCGGCACAAGTCGTAAAACGAGAAGATTTTGATTTGACGATTGAAGAATATTTTGAAAAAGCATTTGAGGTTCAGCCTTCAAATATCACAAATTTGATGCACAAAGCAATGGAAGCCGTTAATTTTTCCATTCCGGTAGACAAACGAGTCGGGGATTTGTCCGGCGGTCAGCAGGCGCGATTGCTCTTGGCATTTGCCCTCATACAAAACCCGGATATATTGCTCCTCGACGAGCCGACCAACAATCTCGACAAAGAGGGGATCGAACATTTGATTAGCTTTCTGGTCATGTACAACAAAACCGTCATCGTGATTTCGCATGACGCGGATTTTCTGAATTGTTTTACCGAAGGAGTTTTGTACTTGGATATATTTACGAAAAAAATGGAAAGTTATGTGGGGGATTATTATTCGGTGGTTGAAGAGATAAAAAATAGAATTGAACGAGAAAAAAAGAAAAACGCGCAGCTCTAAAAAATTATCCAGGACAGAAAAGATAAAGTAAACTTTTTTTCACACAAAGGTGGAAAGATGCGCAAGCTGGCTTCGAAGTTGAAAGAAGAAACCGAGGAAATGGAAGAAAACAAGGTTGATGTGCGTCGAGACGACAAAACCATTCGAGAATTTACGATTCCAAATCAAGATATTGTCGGTGATATCGTCACCA
>CAZKQL010000067.1:0-3559 GCA_964554925.1 uncultured Gammaproteobacteria bacterium
ATTGTATACAAGTCAAGGGCGCACCGAGACAAAGTTAACGCGCAAGTTATGAAAGATCCGATGATGAGCGATCCACAGTTCAAAGACATGCCCATGCCTTTTGACATGAAACGCATGGCGTACGGTGGATTTAAAACACTTGTTCAGTATTAAATTGTGCGATATTAACATCAAAAAATATGAAAAATCGAGTTATACATTTTGAAATTCATGCTGATGATCCTGAGCGCGCGGCGGTATTTTATAAAACTGTGTTCGGATGGGAAATAAAAAAATGGGAGAATGATCAAATGGAATACTGGATGGTGATGACAGCAGAAAAAGGAAGCGAAGAGCCGGGCATAGACGGTGGACTCATGCGCAGACAAGGCGGATCCCCGACAGAAAATCAATCTGCAAATTCATATGTGTGCACAGTACTCGTCGATAATATAGATGAAACTGCGGAGAAGATTGAAAAAGCGGGCGGCACACTTGCCATGCCAAAATTCCCGATCGCAGACATGGCATGGCAAGCATACTACAAGGATACAGAGGGGAATATTTTTGGCATTCACGAGCCTACAGAGAAGATGAAGCAAATGAAAAAAGAGCAGGGATTATAGAATTCGGTTCACAGCAAAATCTATTTCTCGACTAAGAGAAATTTTCTCTTACAAACAAAAGCAACCCATTTTTGTGAGTTGCTTTTGACTTTTCCCCGACGCGCGTGACAGATCCCTTGGGAAAAAGTCGTCGTCGGGGTTCTGCCCGGTGGGCAGCTCCTTTACTCTCTAGTGCGTGTTGTCGAATCTGTTCCCGGAAGTGGCTTATACATGCCGGTGTACTCCCACGGGGTCTCCCATTCAAGTTTGATGTGCTTCAGCCACCAGAGGGTGACATGGGCGGAGACATACACGTGGATGAGCATCGCGAGCGGCGTGAGAACCATCATGTGCGTGTTGATCGCGCCTACACCGCCAATTAAAATGAAATAGGCATAGCCGCAATAGCCGAGACGCTTGATGATCCTACCGGAGACGAAAGCGGCATCTTCATCATTGGAAGGCCGACTCTCGTTCATAAGCTCGCGCAAATTCGCCAACAGGAGGATTAAAGCAAGGACATCTATAGCGTAGATGAAGGTTGGCAAGCCCTTATATCGTTGGAGGAGCCACATGACCATTCCCAGGAATGCACCATACCAGAATTCGAAACCGCATCGCCTGGCCACGGCAAAGGCATGCTTGGGCGAATAAACTTTGAAATCGATTCCTTGGTGCTTTGCCAGCATCCGAGCCATCTCGAGCGTGGCGCCGGTGATGATGCCAAACTGAGCGACCATCGCCGTCAGAAAATTACGGAAAGCCTCCATGAGCCCGTCCTTTCTTGCCGGAAAAATAACGCACTGTTTCGGAAGTTGTATAGCACAGACATTAGCCCATGTCAATGTATGCAGCTAATACAACTTTATGTTTCTTCTAGAACGTAAGTTAAATTTTACAGTAACTTCTCCGGAAGCGGATGCTGTTTTAACAATTTTGCTATGTATGAAATATTTTGAGCTGCAGCCATAGCATAGGCAGAATAATTTTCTTCGTAAAAATGCCACAATTCATCTCGTGTGAGATTGGCATTTTTATTTAGTTTATCTCCCAGCACAGATAAACTGCCAAGCGGAGCAAGCGAAAGTCCAACCCACATACAAAAATTCGCGATATTACTAATAATCGTCATGGAGCCATCACTATCTCCTGTAATCACGATGCCTCCAACTTTGTTCGCGAGAACTGATGTCCCATTTTTTGATAAATCGTCATGCACCTCATCCATGCGTTCTATCACTCGCTGCAAAAGCGATGAATGGTGATTCCACCAAATAGGAGTTGCGAACATGATAATATCGGCAGCCTTTATTTGATCAAAAATCCCGGGCCAATCATCGTTGTCAACATGTGTATACACGCCCGGTTTTATATTATGGTCAATGAGCCTAACAATACTACTCTCGACGTTATGGGGCTCAAAATATTTTGCTAAAAATTCACACAAAACTTGTGTATGCGATAATTTGCCAGCCGGCTTCAGAGTACCCAGCAGAAATATTGCTTTGAATTTCATATACCTATTGTTATATACAGGTACTATATACCTCTGCCATAAACAAAAACAACCTCGTCCTTCGCAAAGGGCGGGGTTGACCTTTCCTCCGACGCGCGCGATGTTCCTGTGGAGGAAGGTCGTGACGTCGGAGGTCCCGATGTATCGGGGCTTCTCCTTGATGTTCATGCGTCCGGCAGCCGGACACGGTACCCGCAAAGGGGACACTTGGGAAACTCCCGCAGGATGTAGTAGCGTGGAGTCGGCGCCCCCACTCGGTTGCAGAAGATGATCTCGTAGGCCATAGCCCCGCCCTCGGTGGGGGCGGGGTTCTCGTCAATCACATGTCTGTCCGGAGACAGCCCCTCCCACAGACCGACGAGCCACTCGAGAATGGATCGGATCGTGATGCTCATAAAGTCCTCCGAATCCGTGAACACGAGTCCATATACCGCAGTACATCAGCCCGCATCCCGTGGATGCCGGGAGCGGCCGCTGCCGTGAGACCCGCAATAGTTCTGTCATCGAACCAACCTACCTCGTCGTGCATGTCTTCGCACGGCCGGGGCTCGCCGTCGAATCCCCGTACCTCGAACAGTCGGATCGTGACCTTCATGATGGGTCGCTCGACCACCGTCGTGCTGATCTCGCGTCCGATGCCGATCACGACCACGCCGAGCTCTTGCCACCACTCGCGAACGAGTACGGCCTCCACGCACTCGCCACCCTCGGGTTTACCCCCGGGATACTCCCATAGATTCGAGTAGCCCTTCGCCCGAACGGCGTCCGAAGAGCGCCTAAGCACCAACACCTTGCCGTCGTAGCAGTACAAACCGGCAACAACCTTGACCTCTTTCACAAGCACCTCCCGCAGAATGTGTTTATTGGACTATAGAAAAAAGCACGCGCAGTGTCAATCTAAATTGCATTTTGTTGAAATGGGAGATAAGATTAGTTGATAAATGAATTTGCGAATTACTGTGACACATCTATGAAAAAAACTCTTAACCTACAGTTTGAAAAAGCCGTGCGGCTTCTTGCGCAATACTTTCCCATTTCTGACGAAACGAGCAGAAAACCGATTTTATTCCACGACATCCGCGTCGGTGTGTATTTGTACGAACACAATTACGCAGATGATATTGTTCTTGCGGGCGTTTTGCATGATGCGCTTGAATTTAGTGAAATCTCGGAGCAAATGCTACGAGAAGAATTTGGTGAAGATATAGTAAAATTGGTTCGTGCCTGCACAAAAGACGATTCCATAATAGACAAGCAAGAAAAAACCGGCGAGCTTATACAACGCTGTGTCGCTGCAGGACAGGATGCATTGATTGTGAAAACAGCAGACATTATTGATAGTTTCAAATTTTATACTGCGGAAGACAACAAAGATCAATTGGAGTATTGCGCGAGGAATGCAGACGCGATTTTGAAATATAAACCGGCAAATTTTAGAGACGAAATATTTGGTGAATTA
>CAZKQL010000067.1:3569-4663 GCA_964554925.1 uncultured Gammaproteobacteria bacterium
AAATTTTGAAGATCCGATATTTGATGAGCTCAAAAAAAATAACATGTAGTCGCTATGCTTTGGCAAGATATTCTAATAACAACCGCGAGCTTTATATTTTCAATCGCGCTTTTTCCGCAAATCTATTATGGATTTAAAGAAAAAAAGGGGCACATAACGTACGCAACTTCGGTTCCCACCTTTATCGGACTCTATGCTATTTGCATCGCATATTTCACTTTGGATCTCATTTTATCGACCATCGTGTGCTTTGTAACCGGCACGTTGTGGTTTATACTATTTTTGCAAAGATGGATGTACAGCAAGCCCGAAATTTCAAAAACAAAATAAATAATCTATGTTCATCAAACCACTCGCAAACTGCGAAGAATTTACAGCAGGCGACAACACAATTCTGCGCGAACTTTTGCATCCGGATAAGGCCGATCTAAACCTGCGCTATAGTTTGGCGCACGCAAAACTCGCTCCGGGAAAAACATCACAACCACACAGTTTAAAAACGTCGGAAATGTATTATATTCTGGAAGGTCGCGGCATTATGCATATCAATGATGAAACCGCCGAAGTTGAACCAAATCAAGCAATTTATATCCCACCGTATGCAAAGCAATGTATCGAAAATATTGGCGATACAGACTTGGTTTTCCTCTGCATTGTAGACCCGGCATGGAGAATAGAAGACGAGGACGTTTTATCTTGACAATCCGACGCCCCCTTGCTATACTCGAATCCGTTCCCATTAACGCTCATGGCCAACCGGCCACATATATTAAATTCAAGTTAACGTTTATGCCAAATTTACGAAACGCGCGAAAAGCACTCCGCCAAGCGCAAAAGCGCACACTCGAGAACAATGCAGTTCGACGCACCTACAAAAAAGCGGTCAAAGAAGTAACAAAAGCAATTGAAAAAGGAGAAAAAAATATTGCTGAACAAATGAGAATCGCCCAAAAACAATTGGGCAAAGCCGCAAAAAAAGGTGTTATGAAAAAAAACACCGCCGCGCGCAAGCTTTCTCGACTCATGAAAAAAGCGCACTCAACGAAAAAATAACTCTGTGATACAATACCCCGAAAGAATCGGGGTATTTATTT
>CAZKQL010000068.1:0-1314 GCA_964554925.1 uncultured Gammaproteobacteria bacterium
GAGCGCAATTCGCTCGATGGAACAAGCGCGGTATACAAACGAATCGGACTGGTTGGTATCGATAAATTGGTTTCGTATAAAGACGAGGCGGGCACACCTTTGTACGCGGTCGCGCGGGCTACCTCCAATGGTTCAAGAGAAGTCGTGATGTATGATCGAAAATTTATAACGCAAAATAGAATCGAGCTTCCGAATGAAAAAAATCCGATTGATTTCATGATCGGCGATGTGGATGGCGATAACAGCGGACTTGAAATAATTATTTCTTCTCGAGTTTCTTCTGATAAATTATTTAGAGTCTACAGTATGGCCGGTGTAATGCTTCACGAGGTGGATGATGACGACTATCAAATGTTTGGCCTGAAAAATAATGGCGTGCAGTTGGCTTTATCGAGGACAGAATCAGGTATTTCAGAAGTGCTTGCTCTGCACCATGCCACAGAAGACGTTCGCGTCACGAAAGTCGCTTTGAAACCTTCTCTAATCGCTTCATCGGTACTCGTTCCCTCCTATGCAAAAGGCGGAACGATAGCGGCGGGCGACATTGACGGCGACGGAGTTGACGAATTTGTAATCGGTTCAGGCATGGGTCAAGATACGGCGCTAGGGTATTATGAACTCGATGGAACACTCAAAAGTAAATTTTTTGGCTACAATCCCGGATTCATGGGTGGCATTCGCGCGCAAATATTGGATTATGACGCGGACGGAGCGGATGATGTCCTCATTTCCGCGCTCGACGGAACGCAGCCGGTTCGCGTTTGGAATCGCCAAGTAAAACGCCTCGATAACTGGTATCCGTTTGGCGAGGCGTTTAGAGGGAACTTTTCAACGATTTCATCGTACTAACACGCATTTATGCTGGGAGAGATACCTATTTTTGAGAAAAAAAATGTGCTCGTGACCGGAGGGGCCGGATTTATCGGGTCTCATTTGTGCGAGCGACTCCTAAAAGAAGCCAAAGTCATTTGCATGGATGATTTGTCGAATTCCAGCATACAAAATATCGAACACCTTCTCCAGTACCCGGATTTCGAATTCATCAAATACGATATCAATCAGCAAATCGAGCTCGACAGTTTTCCGGAACTGGATAAATTCAAAGTCAAATTTCAGGGTATTCAGGAAATATATCATCTTGCTTGCCCCACGAGCCCCAAAAATTTCGAGCAGCTCAAGATTCATTCCTTGTGGGCAAATTCACAGGCCATGGTTTCCACTCTTGATTTGGCCGTAAAGCACAAAGCGAAATATATATTTGCTTCAAGTTCTGTGGTATATGGAGAGGCGACCGATGAAAATACATTCTTTGAC
>CAZKQL010000068.1:1324-3104 GCA_964554925.1 uncultured Gammaproteobacteria bacterium
GAGTCGTGGATCATTTGTCTCCCCGGGGTTGCTACGACGAAGGAAAACGATTCGCAGAGACTTGTGTCGCAACGTACCGCCAAGTATATGGCATTGACGCGAAAATCGCCCGCATTTTCACCACTTACGGACCGCGTATGAAATTGCGGGACGGTTTACTGATCCCGGATTTCATCGTGAATGCTATCGAAGGCAGGCCGCTCGTAGTATATGGAGATGAGACATTTGAACAATCACTTTGTTTTGTAACCGATATCATAGACGGTCTGGCGCGTCTCATGGAGACCGGGCCCGAACAGTGGATTATCAATTTGGGTTCGGACGAACCGCTTCGCATGGTGGACGTGGCGGAAAAAATCATAGAACTTACGCATTCAAGTTCTGAGGTCGTGTTCGAAGATCAACTGTTGTTTTTGACCAGAAAAGGAATTCCGGATCTGCGACGCGCAAAAGAAGAATTGAGCTGGGTTCCGCTTATACGAATTGAAGATGGACTGCAGCGTACCATTGATTACGCAATAGCAAACAAAGAAGCCATGCATTTTAGTCAAGATATTTTCAATTGATAGCCGTTATGTTGGTTGCTGTTGTACCTGCGTATAATGAAGAAAAAACCATTGGCGCCGTCGTAAAGAAACTGCTCTCGTTTGTGGATAAGGTTGTTGTTGTCGATGATGCTTCTTCTGACAATACATTTGAAATTGCCAAGCAACATGAAGCTACGGTGCTTCGTCATAAAATAAATCGTGGACAGGGCGCGGCGCTTGAAACAGGACAAACATACGCGCGAAGCATGAACGCGGACCATGTTATCCACTTTGATGGAGACGGACAATTTGTTGCGGAAGAAATTCCTCATGCCGTAGAAGCTCTTCGCAAAGAGCAGGCGGATATCCTTCTTGGCTCGCGTTTTTTGACCGGACATTCAAATATTCCTTTTTCAAAGCGTGTGTTTATTTTGCCGCTCGCGCGGCTGTTTGACCGTTTTTTTTTCCGGACTTTCCTTAACGGATTCCCATAATGGATTTCGTATTTTAAACAAACATGCATTGAAAATCCTTAAGCTCTCGCAGGATCGCATGGCTCATGCCAGCGAAATTCCCGCGCTTATAAAGACGCATAATTTGAAATATATTGAATTTCCTGTTACCGTGCGTTATCTTGAATACGGGCAAGATGCCCGCGGAGCGCTACACATAATCAAGGACACGCTTACCGGACTATTTTTACGCTAATTAATCGCTTATGCTTGCATTATTCCAGTTGATTTTCGTTATTTTTGGTCTTTTTGTAATAAGTCAAATCGCGCATCGTCGGAATCAAAGATTGTTAAGCAATGGAGGAGCTGTCTTTTGGATTATCGTATGGATCTTTGCGGTTGGCGCTGTACTTTGGCCGCAAGTAACGCAAATCGTTGCGTCATATTTCGGCATCGGCCGAGGTACGGATTTTGTAGTGTATATTTCGTTTGCGATTATGTTTTTTGTGTTATTCCGTTTGCATATAAAAATAGAGTCTATGCAGCGAGACATTACAAAAATCGTCCGCACAGACGCTATCAAAAACGCGGATATCAAACGGTAATCGTCATGTATGAAGATCGCCCAGATTGTATGCAGTTATCCACCGTATTATGGCGGCATGGGCAATGTCGTTTTTGAGACTGCCGGAGAATTGACGCGACGCGGACACGAAGTGGAAGTTTTTACGCCCTCGTATTACGAAAAAAAGGAAATAAAACCGGAATCAGAACCGGTGAGCGCTACGCACGGGCAAGACC
>CAZKQL010000068.1:3114-4561 GCA_964554925.1 uncultured Gammaproteobacteria bacterium
ATCAAATAGAACAAGTCCGACGCATTGCTCCTGAATTTCAATATGGCAATGCCGCGCGCATGGGTCGCATAAGGCGAGAACTCGACGCGTTTGATTTGGTTCATCTGCATTATCCTTTTTTTGGAACCGCGGGCATTGTGCGAAAATGGAAAAAATCCCATCCGCAAACTCCCTTGGTTATTACCTATCACATGGACACCCGTGCTCCTGATTGGCGCGGTTTGATTTTCAAATTGTACGCAAAATTTTGGATGCCCGGTATTTTGCGTTCGGCCGATGCCCTTGTTACGAGTTCATTTGATTTTATGGCACAAAGCGATGCAAGAGTATTATTTGCAGCAGACAAATCTGCATGGCACGAAATCCCTTTTGGAGTAGACGCAGATACCTTTCAACCGCGTCCCAAACCCGAGGAATTGTTCAAACAATTTAATCTTAATCCGACAAAAGAAACATTGCTTTTTGTCGGCGGTCTCGACAAGGCGCATTATTTTAAGGGAGTCCCGATATTACTCGACGCACTCGTAAAACTCCAATACGGATATAAAAAGGACTTGCAGGTAATTATAGCCGGGGACGGCGATTTGCGGCCTCAATTTGAAGAGCGTGCCCGCATTACCAAACTATCATCCGTGCGCTTTGTGGGCCATGTGGACGATGAAATGCTGCCTTATGTGTACAATATGGCGGATTTGTTTGTACTCCCTTCCATAAATCGAGGAGAAGCGTTTGGCTTGGTACTGCTCGAGGCAATGGCGAGCGGTGTGCCGGTAATCGCTACCGATTTGCCCGGCGCCAAACAACAGTGAGGAGCTCGCAGCGGCCATTGCCGGCTATTTTAATTTGACACATGAAGACAAAGAAGACTGGGAAACGCACGCACGAGAAGTTGTGGAAGAAAAATTCAGCTGGGTAAAGGTAGTAGACCGGCTCGAAGAACTCTATCTGCGACTTTTAAAATAGACGGCATTTCGCGGATGACGTATACTACCACTATATACTAACTTTATTCATATGGGCAGATTTAAAAAAGGATTAGTCCTTGGAGGCCTTCTTGGGGCCGGCCTTGTCTGGCTCAACGCCACCAAAAAGGGCAAAGAATTGCGTGATCAAGCGATTGATTACGCGGCAGAAATTTTTTCCGATATCAAACAGCGTATTATGGCATCAGAGACTTGGAGCACCATGTCCCGTTCAAAATACGTGAAAATGGTAGAGGACGCGGTTGACGCGTTTGGCAAGCGCAAGGGATTGGCGGAAAATGTCAAAAAATTGGTAAAGAAACTTCTGTCGGCTCAATGGAGCAATTTGGAAAAAGATTTGAAAAAGAAGAAATAATGAATTTCGCTTATTCTCGACACAAGGAATTGCATCTTTCCGATGCCGATCAAGATTCGCGCATTCGCGTGATATCTCTTGTCATGGGCATCGTCGCATGCTTGATTAT
>CAZKQL010000069.1:0-4024 GCA_964554925.1 uncultured Gammaproteobacteria bacterium
CAGACACTGAAATTCGCGAAAGAAGAGGGATATGTGGAAACATTGTTTGGCCGTCGCAGGTACATTCCGGAATTAAAATCAGATAACTATCAATTCCGAAGTGCTGGCGAGCGCATGGCAATTAACATGCCGATTCAGGGAACGGCGGCAGACCTCATGAAAATGGCGATGATCGCGGTAGACGCGAAAATAAGAAAAAACAAATCGTGGGGCGATGATGTACGATTGCTTTTGCAGGTGCACGATGAATTGGTATTGGAAGTTAAGAAAGGATTGGAAGATGAAGTGGTGAAAATGGTGGAACATGAAATGAAACATGTGGCAGATTTGCGCGTGCCGATCGAGGTGAATACGAGTGTCGGGACGAGATGGGGAGATATGAAGTAACGGCCGTTCGGCATTGGAATAAAAAATCCTCCGTTTTTTTCGGAGGATTTTTGTATTCAGTACCCGAGAATTTATTTCAACCAAGCCCAATCTTTTTTGGTGGCAACCCATTTGCCGCCGCCAAGAAAAGCGAGCGCGACTGTGCTTCCGAGAAGCGCGATAGGAGCCATTGCTTGCGCAAATGGTCCGCCTACATGCACGAGCAAAAGCGCCACGATCATAACGATCGCAAGGAGCTGCGCGAAGAAGCGCACAAATACTCCAAAGAGCACACCGAGTCCACCGAGGAATTCGGTAAGAGCTACAACGTAACCCCATAGCATTGGCCAAAAGAACCCTTTTGAGGCGAGCATGCCGCTGATCATTTCGATGTTCGTGAGCTTTGACCAACCCATGATCACGAAAACGATACCCACGCTCACGCGAAGCGCGAGGAATCCATAGTTCTCTGCGTTATTTCTAAACATAGAAAAACATTAAATAAAAATAATTAATTATTATGCTTGTCGATATTAATAATGTTCCGGAAGCTAAAGCTGTGCATGGTCCAGTCAAATACGACGCGCACTTTTCGAATAAATCCGGGCATGTACAGCAAGTATACGGTACGACGCATCCACCATGCAAGCCATCCGGAGAATACAAACGATCCGACTTGGCCGATTCCATACCAATCGCCTATCGGCATGAGCGTGCCATGCGATTTAAAATGAAATGGATGGTGGAGCGGTTTGTCCCTCATGACCGAGACAATATGTTTCGCGGCATATCTTCCCGCGCGATGCGCCACTTCTCCCAGCTGTGGAACCGCTTGACCATCATTTACATTATAAAATAGCGCGTTGTCCCCTACCGCGTACAGCGAATGAAATGTCTGATGCTGCAAAAACTGATTTACCGGAATACGGCCATTGTCGCAATATGCTTCATCCAGATATTTGGGTCCAATGTTTTTGAATCCGGTCGTCCAGATGGTGAGATCGCTGACAAGCGTATTTCCATTATCCAGAATGACACTATTTTTGGTGACTTCTTTTGCCCTGCAATTAAAATAAATGGTCACTCGTTCTTTTTTTAATTTTGCTTCGGCTCTTTTCTGGATACCTTCGGATGCCTGCTGCATCAGAGTATTTCCCGCGTGGACAATTTGTATATGAATTGTCTTATTTGGGTATAGTTTCTTTATTTCTTCATTTACCAAATCAGAAAATTGTCCCGCGACTTCCACACCGGTAAATCCTCCGCCGACTACGGTTATATAAAATTCATTGTCATCGTCGAGTTCGTCGAGTTTGCGAGCGAAATCCCTTTGGAGCTGCAGCGCCGAAGCCAATGTCCGCACATCATGAGCATAGGTTTCCGCCCCCGGCGTATTAAAAAAATTTGTTACTGAACCGAGGGCTGTTATACAATAGTCATAATATACTTTTCCGCATGACGTTTCGACGATTTTTTTCTTTGGATCGATTTTTTTTACGGTCGCTTTCAGAAATTGATAGGGAGTTTTGTACATCAATTCTCTGATGGCGACAGCTGCGTGTGTTGGCAGTATGGAGCCGGCGGCAACCTCATGAAGCATGGGCGTAAACGTAAAATAATTGTTTCGGTCGATGAGGGTTACGTTTTTTTTGAGTTTGTGCAGTTTCAGGTGTCTGGCGAGCGCTCTAAATGCCTCGTATCCGCCCACTCCCGCTCCCAGTATTACTACATCTGTTTTTATGTCGCATGTTTTCATAATACACGGGAGTATAGCAACCGGTAGTAATTTTTTCCAGCGCGTATTACAATAGCTGCATCTATGATAATTTTTGTCTACGGACCGGACAGTTTTCGCTCGCGAGCATATCTCCACAAAATGATGGATAAATTTAAGCTCGAACGAGACCCTGCCGGATATAACACCACGATGCTGGATTGTCTTGCGAAAGAAAATGCCTCACGCGTGATTTCGGAAATATGCGCGGCGCCTTTTTTGGCTGAAAAAAGAATGGTAATCGCAAAACATGTGATTGGGTCAAAAGAGACGGCGATCAAAGAAGAATTGTTAAAGCGAATTTCGGCCGGGACGATTCCCGAGACTACGGTTTTGGTCATATACGAGGCCGAGGATTCGTACAAAGCGAAATTGGACAAGGAATTGTTTGATATTCTGCAAAAAGAAAAATACAAAGAGCATTTTAAAAAATTGGAACCCGCGGAATTGAAGGCTTGGATTTTGCAGGAAATTACGGCTCGCGGCGGCTCCATACAAAATAATGCTTTGGAGTATGTGGCGGCAAATGGAAGCTCGGACACATGGGAGTTGAGTAATATTCTCGATCAAATGGTGGCCTACGCGCGAGCAAAGTCTCCTGAAAAAGGCGAAATTACCCTCGAAATAGTGAAATTGTTTATACCCGAGGCGGTGGACGATAATATTTTCAATTTGGTGGACGCGATTATCGCAGGCCAAAAGGAAAAATCCTTTGCCATGATCCGCGCGCAGTATAACACGGGCGAAGACAGCGGCTACGTGTTCAGCATGATTTTGCGGCAATTTAGAATTTTATTACAGATAAAAGACGCGCAGGCGCGGGGCATACAGCCGGATGCAAAAGCGATGGGGCTGCATCCCTATGTGCTCAAAAAGACAATGTCCGGCGTCCAAAAATATTCTTTTGAAAATCTCAAAACAGAGTACGAAAAATTGCTCGACATCGATATACAAACAAAAACCGGTTCAGGGAACCAGTCTTTGATGTTGGATATTTTTGTAGGATCGTTGCGCTAAATAGGCATTTGAGCCTGACTAGAGTTCGGCAGCGTCTCCGTATTGCGCTTCGATTTTTTTCAATTCATACGCGACAAGCGCTTTGAGGGCGGTATTCAAATGGACGAGCATGTCTGACGCGGCCTTTCGTTCTTCTTCAGTATGCGCGCTTTCCAGTCGTATTCTATGCTCATCGAATTTTCCTTTTAAAACCGCGTACGCGAGTCGCGATGATTTTCTTTCGCGCTCCGCATGGCTCGTCGCGTACGGAGGTAATTCTCTATTTATATCTTCTTCAAGCGATCCTTGTTCTTTTTCCATCTGGGCAAGGTAATGCTGAATCCAGTGCTCTTTGGCATTTTCCATGGCCAATATTTGCTGCATGGTTATTTCAATTTTATCTTTTTCCGTATCGGGATTGTAACGGCGCAATTCCGCGTACAGTTTGTCCGTATCTCGTTTGATGTGGTTGTTCGCGAGTTTTTCCGCCCATGCTTCGCGTTTTTCGTAGCTGTCCAAATCTGGGCGCAAATCCGGGGACCACTCCACTATTGATCCGGGTTTGTTTACTTTCTGAAAAGTGGCGCCCGCATCGGCCTCTGCGCTCGCCTGTTCATACGAGACAGCCTCGTTTTTTTTGATTATTCTTGCCGAACCGGTAATACTCATAAATTGGCCGCTGTGTTCTTCCCCATCCTCCATTTCTTTGGTGAATTCAATGGAATTCGCGGCAGCGGTAATGCGTTGCAAAATGGTGGGGAGCGCTTCGGGATCGACATTGTTCAAAATAATACTTAACTCGTCGCCGCTGCGGCGGCCTACGCTATCAAGTTCGCTTATCGCGGATTTGATTTCTTCCGTTAATTTAACAATCATTTTGTCTGCGCC
>CAZKQL010000069.1:4131-4538 GCA_964554925.1 uncultured Gammaproteobacteria bacterium
GGCGCTCGCGTACGCGTTCAAGCGCGTATTCGCGGGTGTGTGGTTCATTCACTTTGGCGCGCGTTTCGCTTATTATGGCGTTTATCATCCATGTATCCCATCGCGTCTCTTCATCTCCCTTTTGCGGAGCTATGAGTTTACGCGCGATTACTTTCATTTCTTCGGAAAATTCTCTCCGAAGTTCATCGAGTGCCATTTTATCCGGTTCTCTGAAAAAGACATCGGGCGGTTGTTCGATAAGTTTTTCAGGGTTTTCCCAAAGTTCGCGGAGTTTTCCAGGCAACCCTGCGAGAAAGTTTTCTTGGTGCTCCGCTCTTATCGCACTGCGTGCTCCGGCCTCCGTATCGCGGGCTGTACCAAAGCCAAAAGCGGCGTCTCTCGCCGCGCTTCTTCCATAATCTCCACCT
>CAZKQL010000070.1:0-4409 GCA_964554925.1 uncultured Gammaproteobacteria bacterium
AACAAAATATTAATTTGCAGCTGGTGTCGGCGCGCAATGGGGTTATGAAAGCGCGCGAAATGAGTGCCGAATATGTGCTGAAAACGCGTACCGACCAGCGCGTGTACGCGCCAAACGCGATGGAATTTTTGTTTAATGTCACCAATGCTTTTCCTGTCGCGGAAGGGTATGCGCAAAAAAAGAGAATCGTGGCAGTAAGCTTGAACAGTTTCAAATATCGCGACTATGGAATTTCTGACATGAATATATTTGGAACGATTGATGATATGGAAAAGTATTGGTCGGCTCCGCTTGATGATGTAAAAAATGATGCAGTCGGGCCGGCAAGCATTCCAAAACAATTATGTGAAGTATATATCGCCACTGAATTTTTGAAATCAGTCGGACGCAAAGTTGAATGGACACTTCAGGATAGTCGGAAGGTCTGGAAAGATCATTTTGTGGTGGCAGACAAAGAAGCGCTCGATTTGTACTGGTATAAATATGGCCGCATGCGCGAATACCGTTATCCGCAATATGACGCGATAAAAAATAATCAGGAAATGAGTTTTCGAGAATGGTTGAATATATATGCAGCCGACAAAAAAACCATCCCGAGTCTTGAAAAAGTAAAACAAATACTTCCGTAATATGGAAACAATCATCAGACCCAAAAAAACGTTTAGCTTGAAAGACATAACAGAGTTATGGCAGTATCGTGAATTGCTGTATTTTTTTTCTTGGCGCGACATCAAAGTTCGTTATAAACAAACCATTATCGGCGTAGGCTGGGCGCTTTTCCAGCCGTTTATAACCATGGTGGTATTCAGCATTTTTTTTGGAACGCTGATAAAAGTCCCGACCGGCGGAATTCCTTATCCTATTTTCGTGTATGTCGGCCTTCTTATTTGGCAATTTTTTTCTTCAGCGCTCAGTGAAACCAGTAATTCTCTGATTACCAATCAATCCATAGTTACCAAAGTATATTTTCCGCGTTTGATTTTGCCGATTTCCGCGGTGCTGACAAGATTCATAGATTTTTTTGTATCTTCATTCATTCTCGCCGGCATGATGGTGTATTATCATTTTATTCCAAATATAATCGGTATTTTTGTTTTGCCATTACTCATTTTTATATCATTTTTGGCGGCGACGGGCGGCGGATTGCTTTTGGCCGCCATAAATGTGAAATATCGCGATGTGCGCTATGTGCTTCCCTTTATTATTCAGATGCTCATGCTCGTGACACCGGTTATTTACCCGACGAGCATTGCGGGCAAATACGCCTGGATTCTTGCCCTCAATCCCATGACCGGAGTAATCGACGCCGCGCACGCCACCATTTTTGGCAATGCTCCGATTGATTGGTCCATGCTCTTGTTTTCATTCATCACGAGCAGTATTCTTTTTGTAATCGGTTTTCTGTATTTCAAAAAAACCGAGCGATATTTTGCTGATATTTTATGACGACTACACTCCAAGATCTCCGAAAAAAGATTATCGAAGCAGCCGCGAATGCGGGAGAAGGCCATATCCCCAGCGCTTTTTCGATTCTCGATATTTTGTGGGTTTTGTATCGCGACATTTTGCGTATTGATCCAAAAAATCCGACAGATCCCGAGCGCGATAGATTTATTTTAAGCAAAGGTCATGCTTCGCTTGGATTGTACGCGATGCTCGCGGAGAGAGGATTTTTCCCTCTCGAAGATTTTGAAACATTTGGGACTTTTGGGAGTCATTTGGGCGGGCATCCTGACAGAAATAAAGTTCCGGGAGTTGAGTCGTCGACCGGTTCACTTGGCCATGGTATCGCTCTTTCGACAGGCGTAGCGCTTGGTTTGAAAATTCGAGGAAGCTCTGCAAAAGTGTATACGCTTATAGGCGATGGTGAATGCAACGAAGGAACGATTTGGGAATCGGCATTACTTGCAGCGCATCATAATTTATCAAATTTAACCTGCGTGGTTGATTATAATCATTCAACAGACCGAGCTTTGAGTATTGGAGATGTCGCGAAAAAATTCGCTTCTTTTGAATGGGAAACGTCGGTAATTGACGGACATGATCATGAACAGATTCGCTCCGCGTTGACACATTCAAGTTTTGCCAAACCTCACGCCATTATCGCAAACACGGTCAAAGGGTATGGCTGTAAGAGTTTTGAAAATAATCCGGCATGGCACCACAAGTCGCCGTCGTGCAATGATTTGCCGGCGATTTTAAGTGAAGTCGTATGAGCATGAGAAAACAATTGGTAGAAACCGTGGAAGGAATTTTGGCAAAAGATCAAAACGCGGTGGTGCTGCTTGGCGACATCGGGGTGTTTGGTTTTAGGCAAGCTTTTGAAAAGTGGCCCACACGGATTTATAATATTGGAATTTTGGAACAATCAATGATCGGGATGTCCGCGGGACTTGCGATGTCTGGCTTTACACCGATTGTGCACACCATCGCGCCATTTCTCGTGGAGCGAGCATACGAACAATTGAAAGATGATTTCGGGTATCAACATTTGGGTGGAAATTTTATAAGTGTGGGCGCTTCGTATGATTACGCGGCGCTTGGCTGCACGCATCATTGCCCGGGAGATGTGGGAATTTTAAAACAAATTCCGGGAATGGAAATTGTGGTGCCCGGAACCGCCGCGGAATTTGATAGATTATTTGTGCAGTCGTACGCTGACGGACATCCGACGTATTATCGTTTGAGTGAGCGAGAAAACGACACCGGTTATGAAGTGAATTTTGGCTCATCGGTAGTGGTAAAAACAGGCGCCGCCGCGACCGTTATCGCGATTGGCCCCATGTTAAAAGCGGTTATGCAAGCAGTGTCTGACTTGGATGTAACCGTATTGTATTACACTACGGTTGCCCCCTTTGACATAGAGACTTTGAAACAGCACGCGACAAATGGAAAAGTGTTATTGTGCGAGCCGTACTATGCCGGAGGGCTAGCATACGAAATCATGGAAGCTCTGAAACCAAATCCGATACGGCTCGAATTTGTAGGTTTGCCGCGCGTGTTTTTTACCAAATACGGCAAGGCGGAGGAACATGACGTTCATTGGGGAGTGGCCAAAGAGGATATTAGAAAAAAAATCTTGGAAATGATATGAATAAACTCGCTGAAATAATTTTTGCCGACGCGCAAAAAGTCTGCGCAAAAATTGAGGCCGAAGATTTGGATAAAAAGACCATTCTTATTACCGGCGCCTCGGGATTGATTGGCGTCTATTTTCTTGCGTGCCTTCGGGATTTGGTTTTGAATCAAAAGGTTTCAATTGACGTACATGCGGTAATTCAAAGCGAGCCATTGCCGTATCTTAGCGAATTGTTTGCATATCCGGGAGCGACATTTCACAGAGGAGACATGACCGACGCGGCGTTTTGTGCGTCGCTTCCCGAGGCGGATTATATTATTCACGCGGCAAGCTATGGTCAACCCGGACGGTTTATGGAAAATCCGGTCAAAACATTGCAGCTCAATACTGCGTCAACATTTTTGTTATTTGATAAATTAAAATCGGGAGGAAAATTTTTATTTATCAGCACGAGTGAGGTATATAGCGGACTGCCAAATCCTCCCTATCGCGAAGATCAAATCGGGCTTACCAATACCACCCACGAGCGATCTTGCTATATTGAGGCAAAGCGCTGCGGCGAAGCTATATGTAACGCATACCGATCTCGCGGCGTGCAGGCAAAATCAGCGCGATTGTGTTTGGCCTATGGCCCCGGGACAAAACCGCACGATGCGCGCGTGATAAATACGTTTATTTATAAAGCGCTGCAAGGGAACATAGATTTAATGGATCAGGGAACCGCGAAAAGAACCTATTGCTATGTGGCTGACGCGGTGGAAATTTTGTGGCATATTTTATTGAAAGGCAATGACGCTATATATAATGTAGGCGGTATGTCAAAAACGACCATCGCAGAACTCGCGAATAAAATCGGGGAGTACACAGGAGTGCCTGTGGTGTTCCCGGAGGATTCCAAAAAAACATTGACCGGTGCGCCGGATGACGTATGCCTCAATATGGAAAAAGCAAAAAATGAATTTGGGAAAAGCGAATATGTGTCGCTCGATGAGGGTCTGAAAAACACGATTGAATGGCAGAAAGTTTTATACGCGCAATCTATTCAATCAACATAGTATATGAAAATATTGGTTACCGGCGGAGATGGACTTGTAGGATACGCAATCAAACAGATGCGGCGTTCTGACATTGTTTTTATTGGTCGAAAAGATGCGGATCTTACTGATTTTGAACAAACCAAAAAGATTTTTTCGGAAATTAATCCTACTCATATTATTCATTTGGCGGCGCAAGTTGGCGGCATTGGCGGCAACAGCATTCACTCGGGAGAATATTTTCGGAACAATCTGATGATAAATGTGAATACGCTCGAGGCGGCGCGATTGTGTAA
>CAZKQL010000071.1:0-2084 GCA_964554925.1 uncultured Gammaproteobacteria bacterium
TGTTTCCACAGAGCAAATTATACACCAAAGAATTTACTCATGTGCCGGGTCGCGAAACACTTTTATACAAATTGATCGGCCCGGGAGATCAAGATTTTGAATTTGAAGAAGTTAAGAGTGTTGAATCTTCCGCACTGGCGCTTAATGACGGCGCGGCATCGTGGAAAGAGGGGGCTGTTATAGCAGACGTGGGTCAGGGACTCGGCAATAATTCGCCGCTTGAGTCACAAGAATTGGCGGGTATCAGCGTGGGCGGAAGCGCGGTCAGCAAAACCATTATCGCGCCAACTGTAAATGTTCAGTCTCTTGCGGCCGAAGCGTCCGCGTCAGACGTAAAAAGAGAAAAAGTAATTGAATACGAAGTAAAACCCGGTGATGTGGTGGGAAATATCGCGCAGCTGTACAAAGTGAGTGTTGAAACCATTTTACTTGCAAACAATTTGACCGCGCGGTCGTATATTCGTCCGGGAGACAAGCTAAAAATTTTGCCGGTCGATGGTATTACATATAAAATTGAAAAAGGAGATACCATTTCAAAAATCGCCAAGCGATATGACGCAAAGCCGGAAGAAATTATCGCGTTTAATAAGCTTAAAGACGATGGTTCTGATATTGTTATTGGCGAAGAATTGGTTTTGCCGGGTGGTCATCGTCCTGTTCCGGTAAAGACGGTAATTGTAAGAAATACACAACCAAACAAAGCATTCAATAAAATTGTTGCTCCACCGCCTTCGATAAATGTGCCTGCCGGTTCAGGATATGTGTGGCCTGCCGGAGTTCGTTACATTACTCAATATTTTGGGCTCCGTCATACGGGGCTCGATATTGCCGGTGCGATTGGCACGCCGATTTATGCCATGCGCGGCGGAACAGTAGTCAAATCCCAATGCGGCTGGAACGGCGGTTATGGTTGTTACATTATCATTGATCACGGAAACGGTTTGCAGACGCTCTATGGCCACAATTCAAAATTATATGTAAGTCCGGGACAGACCGTGTCGCAAGGCGAAACGATCTCTCTTATGGGTTCTACCGGAAGATCTACCGGTCCCCATGTGCATTTTGAAGTTCGTGTAAATGGACGACGCGTAAATCCGCTTCAGTATGTGAGGAGATAGACTATGTAGACCTATGTCTATACTGCAGAGCCTCGGCAACGTGCTCTGTTTTTATTTCATCGGAATTTTCCATGTCAGCAATGGTACGCGCCACTTTGAGCGTTCTAAAATATGAGCGCGCGGAAAGTTTTAACTGTTCGCTGGCCTGTGCCATGAGTTTTGATGAGGCCGGGTTTAGCACGCAGTGGCGTTCGATATCTTTTTGATTCATTTCGCTGTTTGTAATACACGAAGTTCCTTTAAATCTATCCGCTTGTATGTTGCGGGTTTGTTCGACCCGTTTTTGGATGATCGCGGATGATTCGGCCAATTTTTGTTTGGTCAATTTTTCTATGGAAACGCGCGGTACTTCGACATGCAAATCAATTCTGTCGAGCAATGGCCCGCTTAATTTTTTTCGGTAGCGCTCTATAGTCGCGGCACTGCATATGCATTCTTTTTCCGTATCGCTCGCGTATCCGCAGGGACAAGGATTTTTGCTTGCAACCAAAATAAAACGCGCGGGGAAAGTAATGGCAGAGTGAGCTCTGGCTACGGTAACGATTCCTTCTTCGAGCGGCTGACGTAAGTGTTCCAATACTTGTCGTGGAAATTCCAAAAATTCGTCCAAGAATAGTACTCCCCTATGTGCCAAGGAAATCTCTCCCGGATGAGGGCTGGTTCCTCCGCCAACAAGCGCGGTGGCGCTCGCACTGTGATGCGGCGACCTGAATGGGCGAGTGTACAGGAGGTCGCGTTGTTTTGAAAGCAAGCCTGCAACGGAATATAATTTGGTCACTTCGATCATTTCTTCTTTGGTCATGGACGGCAAAATGGTGGAAAGCGTTTTTGCGAGCAATGTTTTTCCTGAACCCGGCGGGCCGTTCAAAATAATATTGTGGCCTCCGCTCGCCGCGATTTCAAGCGCGCGTTTTACAAATTTTTGTCCGCGAATATATTGCATATCCAAATATTCGTGAGTGGCGG
>CAZKQL010000071.1:2094-4222 GCA_964554925.1 uncultured Gammaproteobacteria bacterium
AAGATTTTTTTCATTTTTAGATATGTATGGTTCTATCGGTTTGATGTTTGAAATATGTTCTATTGCTTGCTTTAGCGAATGTACCGGATAAATACGCACACCATCCACCAAACTTGCTTCCCGCGCATTTATAGCCGGAACAAATACCTGCTTGTAGTTGCGCTCTTTTGCGAATTGCGCGACAGAAAGGACCCCGTTGCCCGGACGAACGCTGCCGTCGAGCGCCAGTTCACCTACAAATAAGCAATCATCGAGATTGTATTTGAATTGCATGTACGCGGCATACATGCCGATTGCCATGGGTAGATCGTACATGGTACCGATTTTTCGTACATTGCCGGGCGCCAGATTTATCAGAATTTTGTAATTATAAGGAAATGAGAGATCGGTATTTTTCCATGCGGCGCGGATGCGTTCTTTTGCTTCCTGCACCGCGGTATCCCCAAGTCCCACAATATTAAATCCGGGCCAGCCTTTTGAAATATCGGTTTCTACGGTAATCGGTACGCTGGTTAGTCCGATTATCGCCGCTGAATGTGTAGTATAAAACATAGTCCCTCCTTAAATTTATAGCTTAGTTTAATTCAGTGCGTCTCTCTCTTCACTTTTTTTGATAATTTTTTATCCGATGATTTTAATTTGCGTTTCAATTTTTTGGTATCTTCGTCCGGCGGAAGATGTTCAGGATAAATATCATTTTTTATCAACATATCACGCATATTTTGGTTATTTTTTATATGCTCGACCGTGATCACTTGCTCGTCTTGCAACGACGCGCTCTTTTTTACATTGTGGTTTGTGATTTCGTTTGCTAAATCTTTTGCTTTAATGGTGACTGTTGGAAGAAAATCCGCCAGTGCTCGATTGTTCTGTACACCGAGACGATTCTTCATATCGCCCGTCGTGTTACCGCCAAATAAGGCCGAGTCACCTCTACTGCGAATTCTGGCAAATCCTTTATTATCTATGCCACGTTCAAAAAGCACGCCCGATAATTCTTTTTCTGAAAAAGTTAACTTTTCCCTCGCATTTATGCGGTCCCATTCGGCCAATCGTTGTTCCACCACCTCTTGTTTACGAGTTTGAACCGCAAAATAGGTCATCGCAAAGGCAATTTCATTCTTTCGCGGATCTCCATTCTGCGCAATTAAATAACAAGCGTAGCGAGTGAGCATAATGTCATGTACCTCACGTTGGGTGTTAGAACCAACGTCAACCATTTTCGTGACGTCACGAAAATGGTCTGCTGTATTGTTTTCAGCATTTGCACAAGCAATTTTTGCTTTATGTATGGCATTTTCAAAATTTTCCCATCTATTATAGCCAAGGAGCACCTGAAGCTCGCGAGCCAGCCAATATTCAACGTCATTTTCCTGGTGTACGTAATGCTCAAAGTTTTTGTGCAATTTCGTTATGATATTTTTTTCCATATTTGCTATTTCAAATATTAAATTCTAATTTTATGAATATAGTATAGCGCACCGTGTCAAATTTTTTATAAAACAAAACACCAGTACATCCTCCCGCCTATCCACACAAATCAATTTTGCGTGTATAGGCGGGTCGTACTGGTGTATGTCATGTACTGCTACGATCTCAAGCTACAGCTCGACCCTTGATCCCTCGGCGTAGCCTTGGGACCAAAACGTTGTGGGCCGAAGCCCGACAGCGTTGCCGCTGGTGACGTTGGGAAGAGACATGCGCCTCCCCGAACGCGTGTAGAGGCACGTTGCGCGTGCCGACGCATAAGGGGAAGGGGTGGCCTCTGTCGGGCCGCTCTGGGGGTGTTCTTGGGTGGTCGACTATTCTTCGACGCTTGTTCATGTCATCGCGATGCGATGCCAGAAGTTGCGTCGGGAGAGTCCTAGGGACCCAAGTTCAAGCCCCGGAGGAGCTATGTTGTCACGGGCCTGCGGTGTTGATCACGGGGAGCTGGCGCCGAAGTTGGCGCAGGTCGTGTTGAGCGGCGCCGCCCCGCGAAACGCCCCCTTGGTCGTTCGGTGGGCCTGGTTCGTGGCCATGTCCGAGGTGTCCGTGGAGAGGGTCGCGAAGCCGCCGTCGGTTGAGCCGCCCACGCTCGGCGCGCTGGTGGCCAGGGTCACGACGATGTTGTTGGTGGCGACCGGGG
>CAZKQL010000072.1:0-4172 GCA_964554925.1 uncultured Gammaproteobacteria bacterium
GAGCAGGATCAAAGCCCCCACCGGCACCCACGGGAAGAAATAGCACCCGCCTCGTTCTTTCGCGGTTCACTCATGCCGCAGACAAAACAAGGAGGACTCGCCTGCGACAACACCTCGCCGAGGACTGAATCGCAGCGAATCCCTTGAGTACTCATTGTATATAATGAGTACTCAAGGTACATAAAAATCGACCCAAGCAGGTCGATTTTTATTTTTCTACAATAACTATTTACCCTCCCTCCCATAATCATCACTGAAGCGCACGATGTCATCTTCACCAAAATACGTGCCAGTCTGCACTTCGATAAAAATCAAATCATTCGTGCCGGTATTGTGAATTCTATGTTTTACTTCCAATCCGACATCAATCGTATCGCCCACCCCTACCGGTGTTTCCACATCATTTAAAGTAAGCGTGCCCGAGCCCGCTACGATAAACCAATGTTCCTTCCTTTTAAAATGCATCTGGTAGCTGACGCGAGCGCCCGGTTTTATCACCATTTGTTTTACTTTGTGCGTCAGCGTATCGAGCAAAACAAGAAATCCTCCCCATGGTCGTTCTTCCGTAAATGTATAGTCAGACATAATCATACTCATTTAGAATTCAAATATTTTCTGGTTAAAACTTTTGCGAGTTCAACTCCCGGTTGATTGAACGCATCCACATTGAAATATTCACCTAAATATGCGGTCGCTCCTTCAAACAATACAAACAATTGACCCAGATGATATTCATCTATTTTGTCAATCGTAATCATGATGTTCGGACGTTGATATTTTGTGTACGCGTCGGCGGTGGCCATAAGTTCCGCCTCCATCAAACGGTTGAATGACGCACCTTTCAGATATTCCAATTCTTTAATATGGTACGCGAATGGTATTTTTGCTGATTTGGTGGGATGCAGCACCTGTACAAACATAATCAGTTTGTCGTTTGGGCCTTCGTTGTACAGCTGGGTTTGGGAATGTTGGTCTGTAACGCCGAGCGCTTTTACCGGAGTAATGCCGGCGTGCACTTCTTTGCCGCTTCTATCAACATTCTTCCCTATACTTTCAGCCAACAATTGCCCGTACCAGTCAGAAAAGCGAACAAGCTTTTGAGCATAAGGCATGAGCACATTGATAGTCTTGCCTTTTTGGGCGAGCATATATTGTACGGCCGCCAATTGAAATGACAGATTTTGCGCGAAATTTTGCGATACAAAATTATCTCGCATCTCTTTCGCACCCGCGATAAGCCGATCAATATGTACTCCGCAAAGCGCTGCCGGCAAAAGCCCGACTGTACTTAACACCGAAAAACGCCCTCCAACCGGTGGATGGTCGAACAATTCAATCCCCTCTTCTTCTGCGATAACGCGCAAAGGATTTTGTCCGGGATCCGTCACAAAAACAAAATGCCGATTGATGGCAAGACCCTGCTTGGCGATTTCTTCTCTGAAATACAAAAAAATGCTGATAGATTCCGGAGTGCTGCCTGATTTTGAAATGACCAAAAATAATGTACGTTTCAAATCAATAACATCCTTTACTTCTTCTATCAAAACCGGATCAATATTATCTACGACATGTAATCTGGGAATCTCCGACTCTGTCACTTCGTTTTTGAACAAATGTTTCAAACTTTGATTTAAGCAAATGGTGCCAAGAGCTGAACCGCCGATCCCAAGCACGACGATGTCATCGTACTCACCTTTCATTTCTTTTGCGTATTGTTTTATTGAATCAATGGTTTTTTTGTCATCTATAATTTCGTGAAAATGCTGACCTCTGCCCAAAAATTGCTTAAGATATTTTTTGAGCAACGTTTTGTTGCGCGTAAATTCTCGTTTTGTTATGCCGTGTCTATCCCCTACTTTGAAAATATTGGAAAAATCAATTTGAAGCATACAAAATTATGCGTTTAATTTTTCTTGCAAAGCCCCGGTGGCATGCAGTTTTACCAAATCATCATATCCGCCGATAAATTCACCTCCAATAAAAATCATAGGAACCGTATGCCACTCGTATTTCTCCACCAATTTTTCGTGCTCTTCTTGATATTCAAAAACATTTTTTTCTATATATGTGACACCAAGATCTTTGAACAGCTGTTTTGCTCGGGCGCAATAGGGGCAAGTTGGAGTTGTATAGATAGTAACATCTGCCATAACAAATATATATGTTTATAATGGTAGTATACCAGAGGCTTTTATAACCCAAAAGTGTTGATAGAGTCTGCGGCCGGAGCGCCCCGCAAAATGGGACGCCCCGGCCCGCATGCATGATCTTTGCGTCCGCGTCAGCAACCGAGGAACGCCGCGACGCGCGCGGCCATGGCGCGCCCCCTCGCGAGTCCGCGGTCGAAGTTGCGCTTTGCCATGACGGGATCGGTATGAAATCGTCCACCCTCCGGCTCTTCGTCGGGGTAGCAGATCATGACTTGACCTGCATAGGCCTCCGCGAGGCGAAGTGCGGCATCGTAGCGCGAAACGCGATTTGTAAACGCTTGGTACGCGCGCGGGTACAGCCAACGTGCCGCGAGCAATTCGGCGCGCGAGTATCCGTTCAATCGACCGCCCATAGGACGCGTCATAACCACGAGCACTTTGCCGCCGGTCATAGTCGCGAGTTCAAGCGCTTTTTGGATCGGAAGCGGGGCGGCTATGGCGCCATCTTTCATGGGTTCCGGGTTCCCGTTGTAGAGCAAGGACACCGCAGGGGTCACGAAGGGCAACGAGCAACTGGCACAGAGCAAATCAACGGCGTTACCAGCATCGAGCCGCAGATAAGCTTCGCTGCCATCTTTGAGACGCATGACACCGACGAGCACTAACGACGAAGATGCCGCGAGCCTTTCGGAATCAAGGCGGCTAAACACCTCGCGCCGCACATAACGCATGTCGAGCATGGGCCTGCCATAGAACAGATTACGCCTGCTGACAAAACGGGGCGAGGGCATAGTCTTGGTCCAGCAAGGCTCGAACAGATCGTACTGACCCGTGGCCAAGAACGCTCCGTTCGCGGCACCGGACGAATTCGCGACAATCCCGCCGCCGAACATGCGCGCCGCTAGACCTGCGCCGATAATGAAGCCGGCAGTGTCCGCGCCGCGCGTCCCGCCGGACTGCAACAACAGAACATGCATGGTTCTTCCCTCCTGTTTACCTGTAAAACTAACCCAGCGAAGAATGATTGTCAACAAAATAAAGCCGGTTGGAAAACCGGCCCTGAAAAATGTTAGCTCTGAATTTATTTTAATTCGTATTCAATTTTCATCTCCGTTTGCTGCGCCCCCGTCTTTCCATTCAATTTATACAATATAAGGGTAGCGGATTTTGTCGCCGGTTTTACAAAAACCAAAGATCCTTCAAAGCGGAGCAAATTTTCCTCAACAACCCCTTTTGTCGTTACAGAACCTTTTGCGATTTCTTTGCCTGTCGAGTCTTCAAGTCTTACGCCTATCGAATTATTTACAAACCAATCCTTTGAAGCCCTCCCAACTATTTGCATCGGGCTTTCCAATAATTGCCCTTTGGTCGGGTAGTCGAGTTGAATTTCTTTTAGTGTAATAAAACCGGAATTAAATTTTGCATTATTCGTATCAGTGGTAACTTTGTTTTGAGATATATCGGGTTTGCGAACATCGTATTTCATATCTCCCGCGACAATACCCACCGCAACGCCGACGAATATAATTACTACAAACCCACCTCCTATAACTCCTGCCAACCATTGATCCATTTTCATATTATTCCTTTGGTTCAAAATTAAGACACATTGAATTGATGCAGTAGCGTTTGCCCGTTTGTGTGGGGCCGTCGTCAAACACATGACCCAAATGCGACTTGCATTTTTTGCATGTCACTTCGATTCGGCGCATACCTAGGCTGCTGTCGTTATTCACTTCTACATTGCCTTGTGTAAGCACATCTGAAAAACTCGGCCAGCCACTGCCCGAATCAAATTTGGCATCTGATGAAAACAACTCGGCTCCGCACGCATGGCAACTGTACATGCCCTCCTCGTGATTGCTCACAAACTCACCGCTAAATGGTTGTTCCGTTCCTTTCATACGCAAAATTTCGTATTCCTCATCGGTCAATTTATCTTTCCAGTACTCATCTTTGGTAATATCGTCTTGCATATACTTTGTGTTAAGTACCCTTGCCTTTTGCATTTTATTAATCTAA
>CAZKQL010000073.1:0-3324 GCA_964554925.1 uncultured Gammaproteobacteria bacterium
CGCTTCGAGTTGAAATTGAAAAATTGAAATATACGTTGAGTCTTATCGGCGGAATTGATCAAGAAGTTCTTGTGGAATACCAAGAAACAAAGCAAAAATATGATACATTAACGGCTGAACTTAATGATCTTAAAAAAGCTTCCGCTGATTTGGAAACATTGGTTATGGAACTTGATAAAGTAATGAAAAAACGGCACGCGGAGAGTTTCAAAAAAATAAAGAAAGAATTCGCGCGCTATTTTTCAATTTTATTTGAAGGTGGAAAAGCGGATTTGATTGAAGTGTACTGGGATCAAGAAAAAGACGAAGCAGAAGATTATGCCGGAGACGCGGTCGTGGAAGCGGTGGACGCGGAAGACGAAGCGGCAGCGCCAAAACGTCGCAAAAAAATATTGCATGGAATTGACGTGGTCGCGTGCCCGCCCGGAAAGAAAATACCCAATATCGCGGCATTGTCCGGAGGCGAGAGAACACTCACGTCAATTGCGCTTGTGTGTGCCATTCTCCATACCAACCCGCCGCCTTTTGTTTTGCTTGATGAGGTTGAGGCTGCTCTTGACGAAGCGAACACCGTGCGGTTTACTACTATACTGCAAGAACTTTCCAAACAATCTCAATTCATATTGATTACGCACAATCGCGCTACCATGCACGCGGCAGATGTGCTTTACGGCGTAACCATGGGCAACGATGGAGTCAGCAAATTGTTGAGTGTAAAATTGGAGGATGCAAAAAAAGTTGTTGAGTAGTATAATATCTTTCGGACATATAATTATTATGGAACAAATCGAAGAGCCGGACAGTTGGGGGGTACAATGGCAAGGCCTTGACTTTTTAGCGGTATCCTGCTATGGTCTAGGGCGTTTTAATACCATAAATAGCCAAGGAATCGAACTTATGGAAGGGCTCGAACGTGGTTTGAAATTTTGAAGTACATATGGATTATCTCGCAAGGCGAGATTTTTTATTGGAAGATTTTTTAAATTTGAACTATATCTGCGTTGTCGCTGCGCTCCTAGCTCGACGTAGCAGTAACTACGCCTCGCGTCGGTGCTCGCTGCCGCCTTGATCTAGTTCAAATTTAAGAAATCTTCCTCTGCTCTGGAGTAAGTACATCGATTGGTGTTTTTACTCCAGCACAGAAATAGTTGTTCAACTGGAACTCATTTGGCAACCCCGGTCGCTGGAGCCGGGAGAAGAGAGGATGGAAATGGATTCGAATGGTACGGTTTCGATCGGTTCGATCGGCGAGGTCGTGTGGGACTCCACCGGCAAGCGCTGGAAGGGGATCATCCCTCAGAGGAAGGACACGCTCGGTGAGCTCTTTGAGCTCCTCCGGGATGTCGTCGAGGATCACAACCCCCAGAGCGACACGCAGGACATGCGCCTGACCTTCAGGGTCTTCATTGGCCCCGACGTGGACATGAGCATCGTCCGGCGTCTGCGCCTCCCGTGGGGCGGCACCGAGGTCTCGTGCGAGGCCGTGATCCCGCTCGGGAAGGTCGGCAGTCTGGTGTACTTCGGTGGGAACACCACGAAGCGCGCTTCGACGATGGAGACTCGGCTCGCCGAGTGGACGCTCTACGACGAGGCCATCCGTCGCGGTCGCAGTGCGCCGAAGTCCCTCCCCGCGGGCTTCACGATCGAGAGGCTCACGAGCGCGAACGTCACCGACGGCGACATCATGGATCTCGTCGAGCTCTACGCGGTCTGCTACAGCGCCTACATGGTGAAGTTCACCCCCACCGTCATCCGCGAGATGATCGACCAGAACGTGTTCTTCGTCATCCGCGACGAACGCGCCGTCATCGTGTGCGCGGGTCAGGCCGAACAGGTCTCGATCGACACCGTCACCGGCGGCACCTGGAAGCTCGTCGAGCTCTCCGAGAACGCCACGCTGCCCGACTACCGAAGCTTCGGTCTCTCGCAGCTCGTCCGCATTGCGATGGTCGAGGCCGTTCGTGGCTCCAAGACCGTGATCTACGCCGAGTCGCGCGCCAACCACGGCGCCGTGATCAAGGCGAACTACAACATCGGCATGGTGATGGCCGGTCGTCTCGACCACCATACCTACATGGACTCCACGGCCAGCGAGGTCGACCAGGAGGGTGTGTACAACACGCTCCTCGTCATGCACCTCCCTGTCGTGGAGTGAGAGAGGGTCGCTTCGGCGGCGCGCGTAAGTCTCGAGAACTCGAGCAGCGCGCCGCCGGGGCACGTCACAACTATACGGCGGTTATCGCCATCAAAATTTGTCCGACAGACTTCATTCTATGGAAAAAATAAAAACAATTTTTACCAATGCATCATTTTTTATAGACAACCAATTGCAGCATGTTGATATTGGTGTCGATGAAAAAGGATACATTGCATCCATTGAACCTCCAAAAAAAAATCAGCAAACACCACCTGAAACCGTATTACATGATTTGCAAGGCGCTTTTGTATACCCGGGTTTTGAAGACGCGCACAATCATCCGGCCCGCCGTTCCAGAACTTTGCATGAAATTGATCTTCGAAACAAAAAAGTTACATGGAATGAGGCAAAAGAAATCATACTTGAAGAATTGAAGGAAAAAGATACGGGTGAATGGTCGGTATGCCATGGCTGGTCCGATTCATGGGGACATGTTACACAAAAGGATTTGAATGAACTTTCCACAAGCCGTGGCATTTTTTTGATACATAGTTCGTATCATGCGGGATTGATAAATAGTTTCGGTTTGACTCTTCTCAAAAATAAAGGAATAAAAATAAAGCATGAAGCGGGTGTGGTGCACGAAGATGATTTTGAAATCGCGGAGAACGCGACTGCTCCGGGTACCGCCATATATTTTCAAACCATAAAAGAATATTTGGAAAAGTTTGCGTCTCTGGGAATTACCGCGGTGCACGATATGTATGTAGCCAATATCAATCAGCTTGAAGCATATACCTATTTAGCAAAAGCCAACGAGCTACCTATTCCTGTTATCGCTTATCTCGACAGCCGACTTCTTGAACAAAGAAACAAACTCGTGCCATTTTTTGGGGAGCATAAAAATTTTGTTGTCGCGGGCATAAAATTATTTATCGATGGTACGTTTGGAACGCGCACCGCTGCCCTGTATGATGCATATAAAGACGACACGCAAAATGGATGTGTTCGTATGGATGTAGCGGCATGTTTACAAAAAATACAACAAGCAGAAAAATTGGGTCTAACACATGTGGCCATGCACTGTATCGGCGCGCGCGGTATTGATACTGCAATTGAAATTCACAAAGCCGCGTCTGCGGCAAAACTGGGGATTAACATATGGCGTTTTGAACATTGTGAGATGC
>CAZKQL010000073.1:3334-4062 GCA_964554925.1 uncultured Gammaproteobacteria bacterium
AATATATGGCGGAACACGGCATCATCGCATCCATGCAGCCGAATTTTCTGTGGGATTCTTGCAATTATGAAAATAGATTGGGCAAAGACATACAAAATTTGAATCAATTTCAAAAATTACTTGATACCGAGGTACAGATTATGTTTGGGTCTGACGATATGCCGAGCGGACCGCTTGACGGCATAGAATGGACAACCAAAAAGGCTCCATTCAAAGAGCAACAACTTTCTATTGAACAATCAATTTCATTATATTCAAAAACAGCGCCGCGGCTTCTGGGTATTCTTGATCGCGGTGAGATTAAAGTGGGGCAGTATGCGAATTTTGTAGTAACTGACATTGCGCTCGGGGGTGATAGTTTTGATTCTTCGCATATTCTAGAAACGTGGGTGCAAGGTATGCTACGCTATAAGCGGTTATCCACAAGATGACCGATGTTTGGGCGACGCGCGGAGTTCGCGTGTTGTCATTGTTCCTGACTAGGAGGAATTCGATGAGTTCAGAGAAGCGGAAAGAGTTCGTGGTCGTGAGCGTGGAGTCCAGCGTCGCCGGCCGGCTCATTTTCTCGTTGCGTGACGGCGAAGCCTGCGGCGTCATGTCGCCCACGGACATCACCGTCCACGAGAGCGATCTGCCGCCCGCCCGATCCGGTGTCGTCCACTTCAAGGGACATCGGGTCAAGATCATGGGCGAGTTCTGCGGTGGACATGGCTACATCGTCGGTGGTT
>CAZKQL010000074.1:0-484 GCA_964554925.1 uncultured Gammaproteobacteria bacterium
GCATTTGGTCGGCCTCGTGAGCAATGGAAACGTGCACGCGGCGCAGGATCATTTATTTTCGTTATTGGAATTTTGCAAAAAACAAAAAATTAAAAATGTTTTTATCCATGCCATGCTTGATGGCCGCGACGCTAAGTTCGACAGCGGGATTGATTTTATTAGGGAACTGCAAAAACAAATGAAAGCGGCCAAAGTCGGCGAAATCGCGACATTGTCCGGCCGCTATTACGCGCTCGATCGTGACAATCGCTGGGATAGAGTTGAGAAAACGTACGCGGCTATGGCAAATGGAGAATCGCCGGAATATTTCAAGGATCCGATCGACGCCATAAAAGCATCGTATGACAAAAAAGTATACGATGAAGAATTTGTGCCAACCGTTATTGGCAAAGAGGGCGAACCGACGGCAACAATAAAAGAAAATGACGCGGTTATTTTTTTCAATTTTCGTCCCGACCGAGCCCGCCAAATCACGCAGGCGTTT
>CAZKQL010000074.1:494-1971 GCA_964554925.1 uncultured Gammaproteobacteria bacterium
AATTCAAGCGCGAATATATCAAACACCTGCATTTTGTAACCATGACTGAATACGAAAAAGAATTGCCGGTGGAAGTTGCGTATGGGCCAATGGTCGTAACCAATTGTCTCGCGGAAGTAATCAGCAAGGCCGGGCTAAAACAATTTCATATCGCGGAAACAGAGAAATACGCGCACATCACGTTTTTTTTGAATGGCACGGTCGAGGAGCCATTCAAAGGCGAAGACCGGAAAATAATTCCATCTCCAAAAGTGGAATCGTATGATAAAGAGCCGGAGATGTCCGCGGAAAAGATTACCAAAGAAGTCATAAAAGCGATTGATTCTGAAGAGTACGAAGCGATTCTGCTCAATTTTGCGAATGCAGACATGGTTGCGCACACCGGAAATGTGAAAGCGACGATGGAAGGATGCGAAACGGTAGACAAGGCACTGGGTCAAATCGCGGAACACACGCTTGCAAAAGGCGGCGTGTTACTCATAACCGCGGATCATGGAAATGGTGAAGAAGTTTTGAATTTGCAAACAGGAGAGCGCGATAAAGAGCACAGTACAAATCCGGTGCCGCTGTATATAATTGGTGAACAATACAAAGGACAGACCGGTCCGGCGGGAGATCCTCCAAATGGTGATTTGAGTCTGCTCCATCCGGTCGGCATGTTGGCCGATGTTGCGCCCACTATGCTGTCTCTTCTTGGAGTGAAATTGCCGGATGATATGACCGGGAGACCGCTGGTGTAAAATGGTAACTGGTCCCGGCTTGCGCCGGGACCTGGTGGACGCAGGGGGAGTCGAACCCCGAAAGCCAGGTTGACAATCCTGACTACCGGATCGCCGGGCTGCACCCAAGTGGTTACCACAAATGTATTATATCGTAGAGCGTCAAATTAATTTTAAACTTTTCAAGTTACAAGAAATAATTCTGTGCACATTAAAGGGATTTCAAAGAAGCTTTTCTTTTTTAACAAAAAGAAGCTCCCCACAGAGGGAGCTTCGAGATTCGCCCAGCGATAGATCTGGAGCCAGGATTGTCAACCAAATTTAGTATACCATTTTTGTTTCAATCGTCAAGACTGAGAGACTGCGTTTATTAATTTTTTCTAAAACAAAAACGACGCCATCCTCCCATCAATTAATTCAATGGTTTAAATTAATTGATCAGTGGGCGTCGTTTTTTGTTGTGTGTCGTAGACGTGCGCGTGAATGCACATGTGGATTGTGGCGTGTGAGTTTACCGGAACCGATGATAGCGGTGGTACACCTCAGTGTAGTCCCAGCCCCCGAGCTTGGGCCGGTATCCCAGTACTTGCAGATCCGCGAGACCACAGCCGTTCGGGATGTTGAATGCGTCTTCGATGCCGTGCGCGCTCGCCAAGGTTCGCGCACAGACCGTCGCGCCATCGAGGTCGCAGCCGACGAGCAGAGTCCCGCTCAGCTTTGTCGAAATCAATCGCGTGCGGCAGAGCCTCGTGTGGAAC
>CAZKQL010000074.1:1981-2848 GCA_964554925.1 uncultured Gammaproteobacteria bacterium
GGACAGGTCTGTGTCAGACAGATCGGTACCCTCGAGCCGAGCGCCGCTGAGGTCGGTGAGTTCGGAATGCTCTCCGAATTTCGCATGCTTCATCAGAGCGCGATCGAGCTTTGCATTGACCAAGTTGGCCTTGGCGAGCAACACCCCTGTCAAATCCGCGTCCGTGAAGTTTGCTCCATGGAAGTCTCCACGTTGCATGCAGGCGCCGTTGAGCTTCGTCCGCCCCGCTCCGGACCATGATCCGAAGTCGGCACGCGAGAAGTTGCCACCCGTGAGTTTGGCTCCTGCGAGACTGGCATACTGGAACTTCGCGTTGTTAAACTCAGCGAAGCTGAGGTTGGCGTTCTGCAGTGTAGCCCGACTGAAGCTGACGCCTACCGCGGTGGCACCGCGGAATCGAGCGCCATCCAGCCGGGCATGGTCGAATGTGGCACCCTTCAGCTTGGTCTTCTTGAAGTTCGCCTTCGTGCAGTCGGCGTACTGGAATTGGGCGCCTTCGAGCTGCGAACCTTCGAACGTCGCTTTCCCCAAGCTGACATCCGAGTGACCGTACTTGCGGTCGCCACGTTCTCCCTCAGACCATTCGACCCGTGCGAAGTTGGCCCTGCGCAAGTCCAGTGCGGAGAGATCGGCTCTAGATAGGTCGATGTCTTCTTTCGGATGCTCTTCGCGATATCTGTTGAAGGCCTCAACTCCTTCGCGGAGCAAAGCCCGATGACTCGAATTCGCCATCCTATTTTCCCTCCTGTTTGGGACAAACCCCCAGCCTTCCATCGGCCAAGAGCAGGACCGGGTTTTCTCGTTCCCGGTCTTCTTTCTGCTTTTATGGATTAGATGAAAACAAAAAGAAAACAAGGAATTTTATCG
>CAZKQL010000074.1:2858-3724 GCA_964554925.1 uncultured Gammaproteobacteria bacterium
CCTTACAACCTCACAAAATCGCTAATATGCGCGGTCACTTCTTTTTCGACTTCTTTGAGCGATTTATCCCCGGAAACAATAAACGAAATATTTTGTGCGTGCACCGTGCCTTTTATTTTTTTATTCAGTACATGCGGATCGTGTGGCGGCTGCGTCTGGATAATGCCGTGAATTCGATGTCCTTGCGTAATATCGGTATGCTCGTGCAGCAACATAATAATGTTTGCATCCGGCGTATTTGAAATCAGCTCATCAATTACACCGGACAAATCCAATTCTGACGCGCCGGAGTGTATCAATTCATCTCGCGTAATCGTAGTCCACGCGAGTGACAAATTTTTATCGAATTGTAAATTCGTGAGAGCCACACCCCACAATTTAAATGTCGCGATGGATTTTGTCTGGTACAAATGTTTGATTATTTTATTTCTATCGGCCCCACGCTGCACCAGTTCACTTGCCGCGGCAAGCGTCTTGTGGCGCACATTTATGGAACGGAAACTATTGGTTCCCGCAATCATGCCCGTGAGCAATGCTTCCGCAATATCTTTTTCAATCAAATCCGATCGAATATCTTTGCACAGAGCAAAAATAATTTCGGCCGTCGTACTTGCCGTTATATCCACCATGTTCAAATGTCCAAACTGTTCATTGTTTGGTTTATGGTCTATGTTCACGATAGGAGTATTTGTAAAAAAGTCTATATTATCAAGATATAGACTTCCTAAAGATTTTAGATCCGGTGTATCAATCACGATAATGAGATCGTAGAGGTATCCGCTCTGTGAAGTTTTAATTTGAGAAGCTTCTATCATTCCTTCTTTTGGCGTTACAAAAATACGCAAATGATTTTCGAACACATCATA
>CAZKQL010000074.1:3734-4053 GCA_964554925.1 uncultured Gammaproteobacteria bacterium
GCTCAATTCTTTGACACCATTTTTTGTAACATCAATGGACAAAATGAATTTTTGCAAATGGCCGCTCGATGGACGGATTTTTTTTGCGTGCTGCACAAATCGGTATTGTTCGGGCAGGGAGAATTCGGGGGAAATAATTTCGGATCGTATGCCCAATTGTTTCAAAAACAAAGACAAGGCGGCCGCGCTCCCGATGCCGTCGCCCTTACTATTTTTATCAAATGCTATGAGGACGTGTTTTTTGCCCTCAAGCAGTTTTTTGAATTGTTGGGTTTGTGTCAGTGTCATATATAAATCGACTAAATCCCTAAATACCACC
>CAZKQL010000075.1:0-1412 GCA_964554925.1 uncultured Gammaproteobacteria bacterium
GATCCGCGTGAAAAAAATGCGCGTGTGTTTTCGCAAATTGATCCGGAAGAAATTGACGTTGCCAAATTTGCCGGAGCGGCAAAATCAAAATTTGGTCGCGGAGGAATGTCTACCAAACTTTCCATCGCAAAAAAATGCGCGCAGGCAGGCATAACCACACATATTTTAAATGGAACAAAGCCTGATTCAATCCTCAAAGTATTTTCGCGTGAGTGTATTGGCACCACTATTGTGGCAAAAAAGAAAAAAATGCCTGCCGTCAAAAAATGGATCGCTCACTCATTGGGGCATGAAAAAGGAATTGCATATTTAAATGAATGCGGCGAACCGGCCCTTCGCGCAAAAGACAAAGCAATCAGTCTTTTGCCCGTAGGAATAACCCGCGTTGAAGGTGAATTTGAAAAAGGAGATATTATTAAAATTAAAAATCATAAAGGAAAAGATATAGGCATCGGGAAAGCTGAATATAATTTTGAACTTGCGCGTGCGCGAGCCGGGAAAAAAGGAGAGCGGGCGCTTGTGCATTATGATTATTTGGTTTTGTTCTGATAGCCGCGGCAAGATTTAAATGTATATGAAAAAAATAACGATCATCGGAATGGGTAAAATGGGATCTGCAATTTATGATCGGCTTTTGAAATCGGGAGAATTTGAAATTATTACCTGCGAAAAAAATGATGGTATCAATGAAAAAATAAAAGATGCGGGTATACTCATTATTGCGGTTAAACCTCAAAGTTTTGACGAGCTCGCAAAAAGTATTACGTTTCCTATTTCAGGCAAACTGGTTATTTCTATAATGGCCGGAGTTACCATAGAGAAAATCGCACAAAAATTATCCGCACAAAAAATAATCCGGTCCATGCCCAATCTCGGCGCGGCAATCGGCGAAGGAGTTACCGGTTGGATGGCGAATCCGGAATGCACACAAGAAGATAAAGGGATCGCACAAAATATATTTGCGGCGTTAGGTCATCAGTTTGAATTCGAACAAGAATATTTACTCGATCGAATCGCCGCCATCAGCGGATCCGGACCGGCATATTTTTTTTATCTCACACAATTGCTCGAAGAAAAAGCGATTGAATTTGGATTTAATAAGGAGCAAGCCGTGCGTCTCGCAAAGTATACTTTTTTGAGTGCGGCAAAAGTCATGGAACAATCTGACAAAAGCGCAGCGGATTTAGTGACCGCGGTCGCATCAAAAGGCGGTATCACCGAGCGAGCGCTCGCCCATATGAAAGAACAAAAATTCGATCAAATTTTCAAAAACGCAGTCGAAGAAGCGAAAAAAAGATCAGAAGAATTAAATTAGTATGAATCCAATCCAACAAGAATTACAAAAAGTGAAAATAGCCAGTCGAATGATTGCTTCGCTTTCCGAAGAAAAAATAAATGAAGTATTGTTATCT
>CAZKQL010000075.1:1422-3995 GCA_964554925.1 uncultured Gammaproteobacteria bacterium
GTATTATTTGCGGTGGCAGACGCGGTTTTGAAATCAAAAGGAGAAATTTTAGACGCGAATAAAAAAGATTTAGAAAATTTTGATGCAACGAATACGATGTATGACAGGTTGCAATTAACTGAAGAGCGGCTGACCGCAATTGCAGAAGATATACGAAATGTTGCGCGTCTGGAATATCCCATCGGACGTGTGCTTGAATTGAATGTACTGGATAACGGATTGAATCTTTCAAAAGTTACGGTTCCGCTCGGAGTCATTGCGGTTATCTACGAAGCGCGTCCAAATGTAACGTTTGACGTTTTTTCACTCTGTTTCAAATCCGGAAACGCGTGTGTATTAAAAGGCGGTAGCGATGCGCAGTTTACTAATGTTGCGATTGTCAATCTTATCGATAGCGTTTTGAGGGAGCACGAAATCGATACCAATTGCGTGTATCTCGCTTCGCCTGAACGTGAAACAGTTACCGAAATTTTGCATGCGCGTGAATATATAGATGTGGTGATTCCTCGTGGAGGAAAAGCATTGATTGAATATGTCCGCGATAACGCCACAATTCCTGTTATAGAGACGGGTGCAGGTATCGTACACACATATTTTGACGAAACGGGCGATCTTTACAAAGGCAAAAGCATTATTTATAACGCAAAAACACGCAGGCCAAGTGTATGTAATGCGCTCGATACATTGCTTGTTCATGAAGGCCGATTGGCGGATGTAAAACAATTGGTTTTGAAACTTGCAGATATGAAGGTGGAAATTTTTGCTGATGAAAAATCATTCGCGGCTCTGAAAGATAATTATCCAACTGAATTTTTACATAAGGCAAAGCCGGAAGATTTTGGAACTGAATTTTTGTCACTCAAGATGTCCATAAAAACAGTCGCAAATGTCACAGAAGCGATTGAACATATTACTTTGTATGGTTCAAAGCACAGCGAAGCGATAATCGCCGAGGACCAGCAAACACAAGAATATTTTTTGCACTATGTTGATGCCGCGGCAGTGTATGCAAATACTTCTACTGCTTTTACCGATGGCGCGCAGTTTGGACTGGGCGCGGAAATCGGTATCAGTACACAAAAACTTCACGCTCGCGGGCCTATGGGGCTGCGCGAACTTACCAGCTACAAATGGGTAATTCGAGGAAACGGACAGACTCGTCCTTAATTTTTTTGCAGCAAAATATAATCATACGTCCTATAAAAATAGCGAACCCCGAGGCGGTGTTCGCATCGGGGTATGGCGGATCTTTGTTCCGCATTGGTCCTCCTAGTTGTCCTTGAAGATTGAGTCGTAGATGTCGATGGCCGCCGCGTCAACGCCTTCGGTGACAAGTCGCTCGCGGGTGAATTCCACGAGACCGAGCTCTGTGTCGTATTCCGCAGCGTCGAGGTTGTCCGAGGCCGTAGCGAGCTCATCGTCAGTGAGCTCGACCGCGAACGTGTAGCCGATCGCGTCCGAACCGTACTCTTGGGGCGGCTGCGCTCGGCCTGCCCGCATGTAACGGATTGTGTCTATGTAGCAGAAGCGCTCCGGTGCGATGTAGATGCCAGCCTCCTGCTTGAACTTGCGCGAGATCGCATCCGCTTCGAGCTCGCCCGGCAACACCCGACCGCCAATGATCCACCAACCCTGTAGCGGCTTGGCGACCCGCTTGCCGAGGTACATGGTACGGCGTGCTCGGTTGACTATCGCCGCGTCGACGCAGTACACGACGTGCGCCTGGATCGAGCGACCGTACTCCTCGTCTTCCAGCCGGATGCGCGGAATATGGAATCCGGACTCTACATACACCTTCGGTGCTTTCTTCATTTTTTTGTCCTCCTCCAAATGGACAAAACAATATATCTCAATAAACCGGTTCAAGTCAAGCTTTCTCATTTATTTATCCCCAAAATCCACACAGTTTACGCACTTGACAACCTTTTTGAATACCTATACAATAGCGCAGCACTTTGAAGAAAACACAAATTTCTCTTAAGTCCGCAAGGATACTGAGACGAAAAAGAGGACCAGTCCGAAGCCGCGAGGCAAAAGACACAAATGGTTTCTCTTTTTTCTTTACTGTCTGATCCTTACAATTTAGCAACCAAATATAAAAGCCAATTCACATTAGAAATGTGACAAAAACTTAAAACGTGCCTATTGAGTATAGGTACGTGAGAGATCGTTTATTCCTTATAGAATCCATTATCTTTTTTCCGCAGTTTGTGGAGAAAGGATTACACTCAATGTCTGTCTTCGGACAGATTTTATTGAGAGTTTGATCCTGGCTCAGGATGAACGCTGGCGGCGTGTTTAAGGCATGCAAGTCGAAGGATCGGCCCCGCAAGGGGCACGGACTGGCAAACGGGAGCGTAACACATTGGTAACTCACTCCAGAGACGGGGATAGCCCACCGAAAGGTGGATTAATACCCGATAGTCATGGGGGGTCATAAGACATTCCCATGTAAATCTTTTTGGCTCTGGAAGAGGCCTATGTTCTATCAGCTAGTTGGTGAGGTAATGGCTCACCAAGGCTATGACGGATACCGGGCGTGAGAGCGTGACCCGGCTCACTGGGACTGAGAC
>CAZKQL010000076.1:0-238 GCA_964554925.1 uncultured Gammaproteobacteria bacterium
GAATTGTATGCTCTTTTAAAAGACGGAGGTTTTCCGGAATTTGTGTCTGTCGCGATTGCGGACGTATTGGCGAGGCAGCAGTATGCGGATTCTTTTGTCGATAGTTTGCATACGCACGTCAACAAAGAAATTGAATTATTAAAGACATGTGACAACTATGCCCGCACGCACTGACTTAAGAAATCGCCGCGTCGGGCTTGAACTGGAAAACCTATTGCTCAACTCCGACGCCTCGCTA
>CAZKQL010000076.1:248-3918 GCA_964554925.1 uncultured Gammaproteobacteria bacterium
GTGCAAGATCTGTGGCAAGATTTTGTTAAACTCGGCTGGAAAGAAAAACGTGACAGTATCAGCGGAAATATTTTGGCTGCCGTCAAAGATTACGATGGTCAAACAGTAGTTGCGAGCACCGATGGCTCTCTTTCCACTTTTGAACTTGCTCTGCCGCCATTGGAATCATTACAAGACGAAGAAAAATTGCTCGGAAAATTGCACCGGGAAATTTTACCGATTTTTCAAAAGCATAATTTACGATTGCTCGGTATCGGACTTAATCCCGGCCACACTTCGGTTGACGACGCGCACCTCACCGGCAAATCATTTTATAAAACCGTAAAGCGATTTTGGCATTTATTTAATCTTGGATTTGGCACGGCCGCGAATCAGACAAATATAAGTGTTCGGCCGGATGAAGTCATATCGTCTATAAACGCACTTACGGCAATCAGCGGTCTCATAACTTCGCTTACGTCAAATTCTTCCATCGCGGACTGGCGTATTTTACCGTGGAAAGAATTCAGGCAGCCATTATTTTCAAAATTATTTTCGGTTACCGATTATCCATCGTTTGAGCGGGTTGTTTGCAATCCTCCGGAAAAACCGTTTGCGTCAATTTCCGAGTACCTTCATTCTTTTCTTGATGCTATGCCATTCATGATTATAACACCCATGCGCGACGGACAGTTTGTGGTGTTGGATAAAAAAATTACCTGGCTCGAATATTTGAAAGGCAATGAGTGGACCGGAGTGGATTTAAGGGACAAGAAAATTATATTGCGCCCCGAAGTATGCGATATAAACATGGCAATGAATAACCAATGGTATCCGACTGTTTTACATATGACGTGCAATGAACAAAAGGCTACGGTCTCTGATTTTGTCGCGGCGCTAGAGCAAAATACCATCGAGCAATATTTGGAGGATAAACTGGATAATTTGTATATCGAATATCGCATCGCATCCGCGCAACTAAAAAATGAAGAATTCAATTGTCCGGCGTTGATTCTTGGTCTCGTCGAAAATCTTTCCGGGCTTGAACAATTTGTCGCGCGCCATGAGTGGAGTGACTGGGTTCAGCTTACGGACAGAGCGGCAATTCTCGGCATGGATGCGTCAATCGGCAACACGACCTGCAAAGAATTATTGCCCGAGCTTATCGAAATCTCACGCGCTGGCCTCAAAAAAAGAAATTTCAGCGAAGAAACATATTTGGATAATTTGGAAAACAGAATATTCGCGGGTCGCGCGCCATCGGACGATGTAAATGATTTTTTCAAAGAGCACGACAAAGATGAATTCATGAATTATCTGTCGTATGTTTAATTTAACGCAAAATCCAAAAATTGTAGAGCCGGATTATGAGGGGGAGAGGACATTACTCCTTATTCCAAGCATCTCATTTGGTGATTTTGCTTTGAAGCAATATCAAGGCGCTCAATTTTTTGAAGAGCGCTATTTGTATTTTTTGCATTTTTTAAAGCAGCCCAAAACTCGCATGATAGTGGTGTTGTCTGCCGGAATGGAAGATTCTGTGTACGCGTACTTTTTGCATCATGTTATTAAGGCGACAGGTGCTGATGCTCAAAAAATTTCAGAGCGCATTATACATGTTCAGGTTCCGGGAATGCACCAAAAATCCCTAACGCACAGTATTTTGAGGCATCCGGAATATATCGGCAAAATTAAAAGTCTTATCGACGACCCCGACAATACGTACATAGATTTTTTTCGAGTCTCCGATGAGGAAGTTCAGTTATCAAATCTCCTTGATGTTCCCTATTACGGACTTTCCCCAAATGCATTTTATGTAAATTCAAAAAGCGGTTCGAAGAAATTATTCAGAGAGACTGGCGTGGCGACCCCGACAGGGTATGAAGATTTATATTCCTTGAAAGAAATTTTCGACGCACAAGGTCTGCTATTTGCGAACGGGAAAGTAAAAAAAGTTGTCGCAAAAGTAAATGACGCCGGTTCCGGTTTGGGTTTTATTTTTACCGATCGCGAAGAGATGCCGACAGACTTTGATGCTTTTGTTATTCATGTGCACGAGCAGCTGCAAGATACTTATGATTTGGTAATTGATGCCATAGAGACGATGGGCGCGATTGCAGAAGAATTTATACAAGCAAACGAAGTTATTTCTCCAAGCGCGCAATTCGAAATAAAGCCCGATGGTGTTGTGGTGAATTTAGCAACACACGATCAGATATTGAATGGGGTCGAGTATGTAGGTGTTAATTTTCCTGCACATGAATCCTATCGAAGCCGGATTATTGAACAGGGATATACCATCGCAAAAGTCGCGGCACAAAAAGGCGCGCACGGAATTTTTGCTATTGATTTTTTATTAACGCGCGATATCCGTGATGTTCCCTATGATATATATGCGATTGAAATCAATGCCCGAAAAGGGGGTACTAATCACACATACATGTGGGCGAAATATCTTACAAGTGCGGTATACAATGAAACAAGAGGAATTTTTGAATGCGATAAGGGAGACGTGTATTATCAAGGATCGGAATTGTTTATGAAACACGATTGGTTGAAGCGCATTGAGTTTTCTGTTTTTTTGTCTTCAATAAAAACTGCCGGTTTGGATTTTGATCATGAAAAGAAAACCGGCGTTATCATCCATCTGTTAAGCACGCTTCCGGATTTTGGCAAATTTGGCTGCACAATAGTCGGGCACTCGCGCGAGGAAGTGGGAAATCTATGCACGCAATTGGAAAAAACAATACTTTCATTAAAAATATGAACTACATAAAACAATTTAACGAAATCGGAAAAGTAGACGTATATATCGCCGGCGGCAAAGGAGCATCACTCGGCGAGATGACTAACGCGGGAATTCCCGTGCCGGACGGTTGTGTAATAATTTCTGCGGCGTTTGATCGCTTTATCGATGAAACGAATCTTTCGGAAGAAATAGAAGCTCGTCTTGCTGAAGTGCGAGTCGAAGATGTCAATTCCATTGATAAGGCAAGCAATGTCATTCGTGATGTCATTCGTGATACAAAAATTCCGGATAGTATAGCGCTCGAAATTTTGGAAGCATACAATAATTTGGATGCCGCGTATGTCGCGGTTCGGTCGAGCGCCACAGCCGAAGACGGATCAAACGCCAGCTGGGCGGGAGAGCTCGAAACATTTTTGAATGTAACGGCGGATGCATTGCTTGAAAAAGTAAAGGAATGCTGGTCATCTCTATTTACGCCGCGCGCCATATTTTATCGTATCGAAAAACAATTTCATAATGACACGGTATCTGTCGCGGTCGTGATACAAAAAATGATTCAATCGGAAGTATCGGGTGTTATGTTTACCGTGCATCCGGTTACCGAAGATTGGAACCAAATGATCATAGAGGCGGGACTCGGACTTGGCGAGGCCATCGTAAGCGGAGAGATTACCCCGGATAGTTATGTGGTAGATAAAAAGGACATGATGATTCTCGATACCAACATCAGTCCGCAAACGTTGAAATTGGTAATGGACAAAACCGCCGGGGGTAAAGCTGTGGAAAATATATGGGTGGATTCTTGCGCCCATGGCATGGATCAAAAATTAACGAATGATCAAATTATTGAGCTTGCCGAGATCGGTAAAAAAATCGAGAAACACTATGGATTTCCCTGCGACATCGAATGGGCGCTTGCGGATGGCGTATTTTATATAACGC
>CAZKQL010000077.1:0-574 GCA_964554925.1 uncultured Gammaproteobacteria bacterium
GGGAACCATTGTGTCATTTCGTGTTGGCGGCGGCGACGCGGAAATGCTGGCAAAAGAATTTGCACCGCAATTTATAGAAGAAAATATCGTCAATCTTTCAAAGTTCAGCGTTATTTTAAAACTCATGATTGATGGCGTTGCATCGCAGCCGTTTACCGCGCAGACCATGCCGCCCATAGGTTCGCCGACCGGATCGGCGGAAAAGGTCATTCGAGTTTCCCGCGAACGGTATGGCCGCAGCCGCGATGTCATTGAAGACAAGATTTTGCGTTGGAGCGGTATGGGAGAACTGCACGATGACGAAGATGAAGATTTTGGCGATGGAGGAAAAGATATTGGCGGAGATGGTGGTGCGACTTTTGGAGATTCTATGTCTGCTCGCGATGATCGGTCTTCGAAACCGCAAGATAGATCACCACGTCAGGATGACAGGCCGCCTCGACAAGACGATTGGCCGCCGCAGCGCCGCGATGACAGACCTCAGCGTCAGGTTGACAGACCTCCACGACAAAGTGAACCGAAAAAACAGCAAACGGTTTCATTAAAAGAATTGATGTCAAAAGAAGATAGAGAA
>CAZKQL010000077.1:584-2833 GCA_964554925.1 uncultured Gammaproteobacteria bacterium
GAGCGGTCACCGGCAGTTCAAAAAACCGAATTACCCGAGTCAAAACCCCAAGTGATGGAAACGCCTCAACCGGTAATACCAAAGCCACAAACGTCTCAACCAGTGACGCCAAGGCCTCAACAGGAACCGCGTCCTGTCGAAATGCAGAATATCCAGTTCAGTCCTTCCCAAAATATGCCGATGGGAGAACAAGACGAACAAAAAAAGCGCAAACGAAAAAGAAAACGAAAAAGTAGAGATGGCGGCGCAGAAGGGATACCCCCACAAAATAATCAACAGGCAGAAAGGCAGCAGCAATTTGATCGACGCGATAATAGACCGCAGCAAGCTCCGTCAGCCGCACCCAGAGAAAATTTTTCCGCTCCCGCACGGCAGGTTTCCGCTCCAGCACCGCAAATTCCTTCTCCACCAAAACCGTCGACTGCGCCATTACAGCAAGCCCCTCAACCAAAACCACCGTCTCAATCCATTGATGAAGACGAAATAATAACTTTTGATTAATCATCGTATGAATTACAAACGAGCCGTGTCATTCTCACTGATCCTATACATTATATTTTTTGTATTGTTCGTTGCGGCGCAAGGGATAACCGGATCATCTGTCATGGGTCTCAAAGAATATATCGGAATGTGGATAGTATCAGTTCCGATTGTGCTTGTCCTTGCAAAATGGTATTTCAAGATGGAAGCGCCAACGACCAAAAAAGGTTTTATGCTCGGCGTAATTGCGCTTGTCATTGGAGCGATACTCGATGTAGTTGTGCTTAGTATTCTGGCGCCTCGTCTCGAGACGACTTTTTCCGAATTGTATAAGGTATTTTATACCGATTGGAAATTTTATCTTGCGGCCTTTGAAATCCTCGCGCTTACCACATTTGCAGGCTTTGAATTTGACGCGACCTATACAAAAAAAGCTTCATAGTCCAAAAAAAGATTACGCCGCTTCAATTATGGCGGATTAAAAAATACGGCGGCGAGCTGTATTTTTTAAAATCCTATGTTAGTATGTTTATATATGGAGTATACCGTGGACAAAACAATTCTCGAACGCGTCAACCGACCCGAACCAGAAACACACAAAGGTCAAAACGGCAGAGTTTTGGTTATTGCAGGTTCAAACAAATTTCATGGTTCGCTTTTGCTTACGGTGCAGGCGGCTTCCCGAATCGTGGATATGGTGTATGTGCATTCGGTTACGTCGAACATGGAATTGATACAAGAATTACGGTCAGAAATTGCCACTTTTATCGCTATCGGCAAAAGCGAACTCGAACATATTTTGGAACTTGTTGACTGCATTATGATCGGTCCCGGACTCGAAGAATCCGAGGAAACCGTTGCGCTTACCAAGCATGTTCTTACAAAATATACACACAAAAAAACAATTGTCGACGCGACTTCTTTTTGGCATCTCGATCCTCAGTGGCTTCACAAAAATTGTATAGTTACGCCGCATTCTCGGGAATTTGAAAATACCTTCAAATGTGCTGCCATACGAGAAAACGTGCAGCCGATGGCCAAAAAGTATAACTGTACCATCATCCTAAAAGGTTCAACGGATTATATAAGCGATGGCGATCAATTATTTGAAAATAATACAGGGAATGTCGGCATGACCAAAGGCGGAACCGGTGATGTGTTGGTAGGCGTCGTGGGAGCTCTTGCGGCCACAAACGATCTCCTAACCGCCGCTCTTGCCGGAACGTATCTGAATGGCCTTGCGGGGGATAGGCTGTACGAACGGGCTGGGACGTTTTATAATGCAGAAGATGTAATAGCCGAATTGGGGAGGATTTGGGGTGAATTTTTAACATAATGATATGCGAGACGCATTTCGAGGCTATGTGCCTTCGGAGCTTCTGGATCGGCAGGTAGAGGAATTTGAGCGCGAAAGTGAGAATATAAAACGAGAAAAATCAGAAGCGCAAAAATTTATTGCCGACCAATTACCAAGAGACGCGCGCATTTTGATTATTGATGTGGGACAAGATGGGTTAAAAGACGCGGACATACCTGACGCCGTAGGCAAAGAACTCGCCGAGGTACAATTTGGAGGAGATGAAAGTAAGACTTATTCGTCCGCGTACAAGCACATGATCGGGCTTTCGGAAGATGACCCACGATGCACGGTGTGGCGCGCGTTCGAAAGGAAAAAGCCGAAAAATGTGCCTTTTCCTGACGCGTGGCTCGTAACCGGCGGTCCGGCGATGCCATCAGAAATGGATCCGGGGAATGAAACGGAAAATACG
>CAZKQL010000077.1:2906-3823 GCA_964554925.1 uncultured Gammaproteobacteria bacterium
TGTCTTGGGCATCAGCTGTCTAATCATTCAGAAGGAGCCGTGGTAGGAAGGCCTCAAGGAAAAACAAGAGAATTCGGTACGGTTGAAATGGAGGCGACAGCAGCGGGGAAAGACTTACAGCTGTTATATGGATTTTGGGATGACGCAGGGAAAGTTGACGTAAGCGCGAGCCATAGCGAAGGTGTCATAAAATCATCAAAAAATTCTGACATGCATGTTATTGCCTGTAATGATTATAGTGAGTTTCAGGGATTTGCGCGCCCACTGCGCAAAGGACAAACGGTAGAAGAGGCGGACAAAGAAGACGAATTGGTGGTGTCCTTGCAAAATCATCCGGAAATTACCGCCATGCTGCTCTCGGTACTCCGCAATCTTCGCGCGGACGCGATGCGCTCCGAGGGAATGAGACCGGAAGAAATGATTTTTAGAGATACACCAAAGGCACGCACCATTTGGAAAAATTTTATTGAAATGGTCGCGCGCCGCGCTCAAAAGCGCAATAAAGGGAAATAATATGTATATACCAAAAGATAAACAATTATTTCTGCAACTCTTGAGCGAAACGCAAATGTTTGGTGAAGCCGGGAAGAAGGTTTTTGAAGTGGGCATAAGGGAAGAAACCATTCCGCAGCAGGATTTCGATTATATTTTATTGGTATTGAAATTGGAAAAAAATTTACAGTTTATTTTGAACGAAGAAGCGAACAAAAAAATAAAAGCGTTACAAAAAAAATATAACCAACACTGATATGGCGGAAAGAACTATAGGATTGGAGCTGGAATTCTTGGCAATTCAGCTCGAAAATGGACTTGCGGCGACACGCGAGCATATAAAAAATATCTGGCGCGAGTGGTCGCAAGCGCAGCATGTCGAATTATATATAGACGCGGGGACAAAGCAGCCGCTCGGTGTGGTG
>CAZKQL010000078.1:0-2245 GCA_964554925.1 uncultured Gammaproteobacteria bacterium
TGTATGAATTGTTTGATTTTATAAATTACGGTAGGATACTGGATTATTTATAAAATTCGTGATTCATGTTTGTCCGGTAGATATGCGTTGGTTGGCTTGTCACTGTATTCACTTTGCTATAGAATAGCTTTATCTTTTGTGGAAGCTTTATTCCACGTAAAATACTTTTATGGAAACAGAAGCGGGGTCTTATTTCGATGGACGACCGGATGATGGTCGTACAGCGAATGAAATTGCCATTGACTCCGGAGAAAGGGAGCCGTCGGTTAACAGCGCGCAACTTATCGAGAATTTATACCCCATGATTCAGGAAACCAAGGATCCAAATGAGCTCAAAGCGATGGTGGAAGCATGGAAATCTATGGATATCAGTGAACTTGGTCCGGGTTGGTCGGAAGGATTACGAAACATTGTTATTGATATCGCTCTTGATACATTGGCCATGCCTCCTTTGAACGAGTTTGATTATGTTTTGGATGAATTAGAGAAGAGTGATTCATTTGAAGGCAGAAATTTAGGACCAGCCGTTGGTTGGGTTGCCCACCATGGAGATGACAAAACATTTGAGAGATTAGCGGCGCTGTATGATCAGTTTACCCCATCGTTGCGGCACGCAATTCTAGTCAATATTTTGCCGGTTATGGGTTCAAAACAGTTTAGTAAAAGGAGATTTTTGCTGGAACACACGGATGATTTGGACAAGAGAGACATGACGCAAGATGTCATCACCCTAGGCAGATTATTCGATGAACACCAGGAAGTTGAAGCGGCAACGGGTAGAAACGTGCAACAATAAAGTATGCCCCGCCCATCAAATCTAAAAACTCGCATTTTTCTGGATTGCAGTGATACCGATCAGACCAAAGAACTTTTGGAATTGATGGGATTTCTCGATGGACAAACTACCAACCCTACCAATTTTGTAAAGAGCGCGCAGATGCAGGAGCGCGTCAAAAAGGGAGAACAATTTTCCAAAGACGTATTGATTGAGTTATACAAAAAGAAAGTCCAAGAAATTTCCGCGCTCATTCCACATGGAAGCGTATCAATAGAAGTGTATGCGGATCAAAAAACAACCGCCGAGGAAATGCTCATGCAAGCGCACAAAATGTACAAATGGATTCCAAATGCTCATATTAAATTGCCTACCATGCACGAGGGTTTGCGGGCAGCGGAAATGTTGGTATCCGAAGGAAAGCGTGTCAATATGACGTTATGTTTTTCGCAAGAGCAAGCTGCCGCAGTGTACGCCGCGACGCGGTCTGCAAAAAAAGGTGATGTGTTTGTTTCGCCGTTTATCGGTCGGCTCGATGACGACGCGCTTCGCGGCATTGATTTGATTCAAAATATCGTTGAAATGTACAAGAAAGGGGACGGGCATGTGGAAGTTTTAGCCGCAAGTATTCGCACGGTGGAAGCGATTTCGGATTCTATTGGGGTTGGCTCGGATATTTTGACGGGTTATTTTGATTCGATAAAAGCGTGGGCAAATACGGGAATGCTGGTATCGACGGCCGAGCAGATAGCGTCGCGGCCGGGTACGAAAATCGAATACAAAGAAATAAATTTGGAAAAGAATTGGCAAGAGTACGATATTTCGCATCCAAAGACTGATGACGGACTGAAACGCTTTGCGGATGATTGGAATAAAACGATTGGAGCCTAGCCAAAATTAGGCAATTTAAAAACGCCCCAAGTGGGGTGTTTTTTCGTATAAAACGAAACCCCGCAGTTTTCACCACGGGGTCTCGAGCCATACAGTAAGTAAATTACTTAACTGTAGGTAACAGTATAAAAAAATAAACGGTTTTTGTCAAAGAGTTATCCACGGGCTGTGGATGGAGGCGCGCGGTATGGTGAAACGGAGTTGCAGGATTGACTATTTACCTTTTTTTGCTCTAGAATAAGGACAACTTTATAAAAATGCGACAACTTTCGCCGAAATACTAATTGTATGAAAGAAAAACAAATAGAAATCATGGCGCCGGCCGGCTCGTTTGCCGCCCTTACCGCCGCCATACAGGCGGGAGCGGATTCCGTGTATTTTGGTGTTGAACAGCTTAACATGCGCGCGCGAGCGGCGAACAATTTTGTTATTACCGATCTTTCGAAAATCGTAGAGCAATGCAGACAAGTCGGAGTTAGAGCATATTTGACCGTAAATACGATTTTGTACGATCACGACATTGCCCTTATGAAACGTATTGTCGACGCGGCAAAAGAAGCCGGCGTAACCGCGATAATA
>CAZKQL010000078.1:2287-3750 GCA_964554925.1 uncultured Gammaproteobacteria bacterium
CGTGGTGGTACTGGCGCGCGAACTCACTTTGCAACAAATAAAACATATTTACGAAAGTATACAAAAAGAAAATATTCGCGGCCCCAAAGGCGAACTCGTGAAAATAGAATTGTTCGCGCACGGCGCGTTGTGTGTCGCGATTTCCGGCAAATGCCACATGAGTCTTGCCACATACAACGCATCCGCAAACAGAGGAGCATGCTTGCAAAATTGCCGCCGCAGTTACAAAGTAACGGATGAAGAGACCGGCGTTGAGTTGGTTCTCGATAACAAATATGTAATGTCTCCAAAAGATTTGTGCACGATAGGATTTATAGACCAAATTGTTGACGCGGGAGTGTATGTATTAAAACTCGAAGGCAGAGGCAGATCGCCGGATTATGTATCAACTGTTACGAGATGTTATAAAGAAGCGGTCGAGAGTTATCACGCGGGGACATACACAAAAGAAAAAATAGACGCGTGGATAAAAGAATTGGAATCAGTATACAATCGCGGATTTTGGCATGGAGGATATTATTTGGGAAAACAAATTGATGGCTGGAGTGGAGCATACGGATCGCAAGCCACCAAAGAAAATATATTTGTCGGCAGCGGCAGAACATTTTTTAGAAAAACAAATATCGGCGAATTTATTATTGAAACAGGAAGTGTTGCGGTAGGAGATGAAGTATTGGTGGTGGGACCGACCACTGGATCCATAAAGTTCAGCATTTCTTCCATGTTTGTAAATGAAAAACCGGCGCAGGAAGCCGGCAAAGGTGACGTCATGACTGTGGCAGTGCCAAATAGAATCAGAAAGAGCGACAAATTGTTTGTGGTCAAAAATCGGTAGTATGCCAAAGATAATTCATTTCAGAGAAAATTGTATCGGCTGTAATTCTTGCGTGGATCGACTCGGCAGACGGCAAGTCAAAATTAAAACGAGCGGTGCAAAAGAAAGACGTCTCGATGTGTGAGATATATGATTTTGAAGTTGATCAAAATAGATGCGCGGCGCAAGCATGTCCTATGGGGATTATCCGCGTGCTTGCGGATAACGGGGAGGATATAACCGAATCTTAATTGAGGTGTATAGAGGGTTGACATTTTAGACGCCTTTGATATTCTATATTCAGATATGACATACACAAACACAAATCAAGTTGTGGTGGTCGTAAACTCCGCTTTAGCTGGCTGATTTGTTTTGTGTAAAACATACAAATGACAATCCGCCGGCGAGGCGGGTTTTGCGTTGAAGGGAGGATAGGTACGATGGCTACGTTTGGGGATTTTCTGGGTCTCTATACCAAGAGGCCATTCCTTCGCTACGGCGAGCAGCGCCATGTCGGCGTGGAACACGAGCTCCTGCTCGTCAACCACGACGGCAGCATGGGCGACGCGCTTCGCGTGATCGCCGATCTGTCGAAGCGTCCCGGATGGCGGCCGGTCTACGACAAATTCCAGAAGGATCTGCTGATCGC
>CAZKQL010000079.1:0-3378 GCA_964554925.1 uncultured Gammaproteobacteria bacterium
TCGGAAAAATGGCCGAAAGTATTTTCGCGCTGATGATTAAATTGACGATAAGCAAAAAGAAAAATTGCAAAACGAGGTAGAACGAAAACATGAGGCCATTCTTCTTCCCCAGAAGCCGAAAAAAGTATTCGGGCATGGAATACACTCGCAACTCGTCGGCTTTCTGCTTGATTTTATAGGCGTATTTCCTTATGAACAGAAAACCGAGCGCGAAACCGATGAAAAGCCAGATCGCCGAGAATCCGTATTGGTAGATGTAGGCGATGTAGATCGCGATAGTTGCGCCGTCGAAATAACCGGCACTCATAGTGGCCGCCACCTGAATACCCTCAACCTTACGCTCGGCGATCATGAAATCATCCTCGGTCTCTTTCCGGGAAGAAATGATGCCGATAACGACAACAATTACTATGTATAAAAGAAAAAATATTATTGAGAGTTCCATAAAATTCTTTCATCGCCATTTATGGAGTGGGGTATCTCACTCCGCATGAAAATAATATCATAAGCTTGCGGTCAGAGCTAATTTTCCTCGCCGTTGCAAGGTGACGTAGCTATGGCCTTCACCACCAACACAAATATCTGCCCTGCGGCAGATATTTGTGTTGGTGGACCCTACCGGGATCGAACCGGTTACCTCCACATTGCAAATGTGGCGCTCTACCAAATGAGCTAAGGGCCCTTCATTTTGCTACGATGACCTTGGCTAATATACCAAAATCACACCTAAAAACAAGCGGATTCTGCTATTTCGCTTGCGATTGCTACGGGGCTTGCTCAATGGGAAGCATGGGGTACAATGGATGTATTAGCGTAGTGTTTATTTAATATATAATCATTAAAGATATGCCAGCAAAAGCGAATTCCGCATTTATGAAGCCTCTTAATGTTTCCCCCGAACTTGCAGCCGTTGTGGGAGCAGGCCCCCTGCCACGATCAGAGGTGGTGAAAAAACTCTGGGTGTATATTAAAGGAAAGAATCTTCAGGATCCGACCAACAAACGCAACATCAACGCTGACGCAAACTTGCAGAAAGTATTCGGCGGCAAGAAGACCGTGAATATGTTTGAAATGACCAAACTCGTTTCGAAGCATCTTTCATAGTTGCGTCAGACATTCCGGCCCAAAACAAAAGCCCCTGAAGGGGTTTTTGTTTTGGGCGAGGCCATGAGTGACTATCCAATTTTTTGACCTCCTGCTTTTTTCAAGACGTCAGAATTGAATGTATAAGTCACATGTTGATGTGACGCGAAACGTTCTTCCGCCAACGCAACGAGCTTTGTCACGAGCTCAACGCCTGATACCCCGACTTTTTTCCAGTTATGCGCGTAGAGACTGCCGGGAAGCGTGTTTACTTCAATGACGTATATTTGTTTTATCGCAGGATCGATGAGAAAGTCAACCCTCGCTATTCCCGAACAACCGAGTGCGCGATAAGTTTTTCTTCCCATATCTTCCACCTGCTCCGCCAATTTTTTATCAATATTTGCGGGAATCTCGCTGTACTCACTATTGACGCCTCCGGTCTTTTTGCCGCCCGACAGATATTTATCGTTAAAATCAAAAAATTCGGTTTTATTGAGCGGCCGCTCTATCGCCGCCAAACGGAGTTCGTCGTTGCCCATGATCGGAAGCGTGAGTTCAATCGGATGTTCGATGCTTTCTTCCACAAGAAGTTTGTCGTCATAATGAAACGCGACCTCGATCGCATTCTCCAGTTCGTTTTTTTGTTTCACCTTTGTAATGGCAATGCTCGACCCCAGATGCGCCGGCTTCACAAAAACGGGCCACTGGAGCTGAAGAATTTTTTCCTTCCATGCATGTGTATTTATCTCCCAATCATGTTTGGTAAACCAGACGTGCGGAATCGTGGAAATGTTCTCGGTTGCCAAAATTTGTTTCGTTAAAACCTTGTCCATCGCTATTGCCGAGTCGAAGAGATCACAGCCGACAAATGGTATGCCCGCCATACGCAAGAGCCCCGAGAGGCTTCCGTCTTCGCCAAACGTCCCATGCATGGCAGGAAATGCGATGTCGACCCGGACCGTCTTTGGCCTGATACCCGGGGAGATGATGGTGAGCCCTTTATCGAAGAGTAGTTGTACTTTTTTCTGTTTTGCCAGGTGGGCTTCAACATCATCGTGCTGAAAATAGGCAAGGTCGTTCATGGCTTGGTCGGCGTACCATGATCCGTCTTTCGCAATATAGATCGGCCACACGTTGAATTGCCCCACGGCAAGAAGAGATTGAATGATCGGCGTGTGCGCGGTAATGATAGAGACCTCATGCTCCACACTACGACCCCCGAAGATGACTGCGATGGTTTTTTTCATGCTTTTTTAGGATACATGTAAATAGTGAACTTCTTTGTTACAGAGACGATACCCGGAACTTTGGACCAGGATCACCGTTCTGGGCTATCAAATAACAGGCATGGCGCGTAAGGGCAATATCGTCTATTTCACGTTTTGCATTTGATCCTGTCAAGACCAATTTGCCGACGTCGGCAAATTGGTCGGCAACGTTTAATCCCGCGATGAGACAGGTTGTTTTTGCTTTTTCAATAACTTTTTGGAAATTTTTCCACTGATCATACCCAAGCAGGACTTGTAAATCTCGGGCAAACCAAAATTCTAAACCGCCCTCTGTTTTTTGAGCATAATCATTAAAATTCTTATGAAGTTTTTGTACGATTTCTTTTTTCATATTATTTTTTCACTTTTTTAATTAAAATACAAAAAATAAACCGACAATTCCCGCTACTGCTCCTAATAACATGATCAACTGCACCCAAGTTTTTTCCCACCACTTTTTATTAAAATATTTTTGTGCCTCAATCATCCCCTTAGAAGATACTGCTTCAAAACTCTCGTTTCTGGCGGAGCCTCTGCGACTCGAATTTCATCTATTTGCGTAAATTCTATCATAATATGTGCACTCAATTATTGATATTGATCCGGCCAATCGTTCTGTAACAACACCACGTCTCCCTTGACGGTGAGATGCGGCAAGGCGGCAAAAGCGACAAGCGCGTCATCGAACCATACAACCTCGCCCGCATATCCTTCTTCTTGTAACCCCTGTGCAATATAAGAAGTTACGGAATTTCTAATGAGAATAACTTTCTCAATTTTCGCTTTTGCCAAACTTTTGCCTATTTCTTTGTGCACTTCTTCTATTTTTGCTCCCATTTCTACCAATCCGGGTGTCACATACCATCTCCGGTGGCCATGCAAAGATGCAAGGAAATCAATCACGGCTTTCACGCCGTCAGGGTTGCCGTTGTAACTATCGTCCAGGGTCACCACGCCGCTTTGATCGATCTTGGGTTCCAGCCGATGCGCAAATGGCTTGGTCTTCCCTATGCCACTCATCACT
>CAZKQL010000079.1:3392-3668 GCA_964554925.1 uncultured Gammaproteobacteria bacterium
GTGTAGGGCGGTGGCAAGCGGACCGATCTGGTGTAAACCCAAAAGCGAGGACTTCAATTCAAGTTTTGTGTCTCCCCTCACCAGCACACACGTTGTTCCCGTGAGATCGCTTGTCGCATCCTCGATAGTCCAATTCTCCATGCGCGTTTTATCGTACACAATATGACCGGGGCGGGCATTTTTTCGCGCCAGTGCGTTTTCACCGTTTACATAGACCGGCCGCTCACCAAGATAATCCGCAAGTTCATAAATCGTTTTCACTGTTTGCTCCAGCGA
>CAZKQL010000080.1:0-972 GCA_964554925.1 uncultured Gammaproteobacteria bacterium
CGGAAATGTTTCGGTGGTTTTTATCTCCCCTATATCCTTTCTCCCTACCATTTCTACCGGAATTTTTTGCGCTTCGCACAATTTGGTTATTTGTATAAACCAATCATCATCGCGCTTATTGTCTTGCAACAATACCAAGAGCACATCCGCGTCATTTTGGAGAGCCTCGAGAACTCCCTTAACACCTTCGACCGTAAATTCAGCGAATTCTTTGCGATTTTTTTTCTGTTCCAATTTGTGTATATGATCAATTGTTTTTTTTGATAACATATCTGATTTTTATGCGGCTCTGCGCTTTACAGTGTTTATTATATATAAAAAAGGAAATATGATGACTGCTTTCAAAATTCTTCTTATTCGCTGCGGTTCTTTCACCAATCTGTACAGCCATTCAAGTCCGATTATGCGCATCCATTTTGGAGCTCTCGAAATACGCAGGGATATATAATCAAATGCACCACCCACACCCATCGCGATTTTTACACTTGGCAATGCGTGCGCATACCTGTCGATCCATTTTTCTTGTTTTATATGGCCGAATGCTACAAACAAAATATCCGGTGCTGCCATAACAATACCACCCAGTATATCATTATTTTCGTGCTCATTGATATCTAATTTGGCTATTCTGTCTTCTTTTTTCAAAGATATGCGCGGACCCGGGTGCACGCCCACAATCAGCAAAGATGGAAAACGTTTCTGAAGTGCTTGTTTTGCAGCGTGCAATGTTTCAGAACTTCCGGAACCGAGCAGATATACGCGCGCATTTGTTTGCGCTGCTATTTCGCATATATCGAGCATAAAATCCACACCGGGCAGCCGCTTCAGTCTACCGCGAGAAAGCAATTCCACTCCACGTCCGTCACAGATATTGAGCGATCCGCTGTTGAGCACTTCTTTGAACGCAACGTCTCGCTGCGCGTCAACCAGCATTTCCGGATTTGGTGTAAAAATAGTGTGGAATCTTTGCCC
>CAZKQL010000080.1:982-3549 GCA_964554925.1 uncultured Gammaproteobacteria bacterium
TTGGATTAAATACTACATGCGATTTTTGTTCAGATAAAAAAAACAATATCCGCTGTTTTGCTTCCTCTTTATCCATTTCATCAATTCTAACACCTAAAATGTTCATATACGACTACTAATGTACTCATTAATCTCGCTTGCGTCAACCTATATAATTGCTAAAACTAGCTTAAAGCGATACACTAAATTATATGAATCCCGGTGATTTATCAGCTCTTGACCCCAGAATTATTGTCGGCCGACTTATCCAGTCCGGATTTAGCCTGCTTGGAATTGTAGTTGTGGTAATTGTTATGTGGGGAGGGTACAAATGGATGGTCTCCGGAGGAAAAGAAGAAAAAGTTGCCGATGCTCGTAGAACCCTTATAAATTTGATCATTGGACTCGTTATAATGCTCGGTGCCTACAGCATTGTGAATTTTATCATAAATGCCGTTACCGAAGCCCAAAAATAGGTATATTCTTGACAGTACAGTGGGGCTACGGTATATTAGCACTCAAGCATAGTGAGTGCTAATTTAAAAAAATATGATACCGCAAAATTTTACCAACAAATCCCAAGAAGCAATACAACAAGCCCAGCAAATCGCGCACGAAAACGGACAGGCGCAAGTGGAACCGCCGCATCTTTTTGCGGCACTTTTGGAACAAGATGGTGGTGTCGTGGTATCGGTACTCAAAAAATTAAGCGTAAATGTGGTTCAGATCGGAGATGAAACGGCCCGACTTATAAATCAACTCCCCAAGCAAAACGGAATCGGCATGGGTGGCATGGGTCAGGTGCTGTTGAGCCAGGCCACCATGTACATACTGCAGAGCGCGGAACAGGAAACAAAAAAAATGAAGGACGACTACATTAGTGTAGAGCATATTTTGCTTGCGTATCTTATAACAAAAAATCCGATCAGCGACGCGTTATCTTTGCAAGGCGCGCAGTACGACGATGTACTGAAAGCTCTCGCCTCAATCCGCGGGACACAGCGAGTAGACTCCCCTGCTCCGGAATCAAAATACCAGGCTTTGGAAAAATACGGCATAAATCTCACCGAACGAGCGCGCAAAGAAAAACTTGATCCGGTGATTGGGCGTGATGACGAAATTCGCCGTGTTATGCAGGTGCTCACGCGCAGAACAAAAAATAATCCGGTCTTGATCGGTGAACCGGGTGTTGGTAAAACCGCGATTGCAGAGGGTCTCGCGCAGCGTATTATAAATGGCGATGTTCCGGAAAATTTAAAAGACAAAGAAATTATTTCTCTTGATATTGGTTCGCTTATCGCGGGCACCAAATTCAGAGGTGAATTTGAAGAGCGTTTTAAAGCGGTTATAAAAGAAATCATGGATTCGCATGGAAAAATCGTGTTATTCATCGACGAATTGCACACCATTGTGGGAGCCGGAAGTTCAGAGGGCGCGGTAGACGCGTCAAATATGTTAAAGCCCGGCCTTGCCCGCGGAGAGCTGCATATTATCGGTGCGACAACACTCAAAGAATATCAAAAGCATATAGAAAAAGACGCGGCGTTTGAACGTCGCTTCCAGCCTGTTTTGGTTGATGAACCGGACGAAGAAGATGCGATCGCGATTTTGAGGGGAATAAAAGAAAAATACGAAGTGCATCATGGTGTACGCATCACGGACCCTGCGATTGTGTCTGCGGTCGAATTGTCTGTCCGCTATATTTCTGATCGATTTTTACCGGACAAAGCAATTGATTTGATAGACGAAGCGGCGTCTGCACTCAAAATGCAGATAGACTCAATGCCGGACGAGCTCGACAAGATGAAACGTCAAATAATGAAAATCGAGATCGAGCTGCGCGCGCTCAAAAAAGAAAGTGATTTTGAATCAAAAGAGCGTGAACACAAATTAAAAGAAGAACTCGCGAATTTGAAAGAAAAAACCGGAGCTCTCGAGCTGCAGTGGCAAAATGAAAAAGACATTATTACAAAAATTCGCCAGTACAAAAAAGACATCGATAAATTGAAACAGGAAGCCGAAATCATGGAGCGCAAGGGAGATCTCCAAAAAGTCGCGGAAATTAGATATGGAAAAATTCCGACGACCGAAGAGGCGATCTCCAAATTTGAACGCAAGCTTGCGGATATTCAGCAAAAAAAAGGAATTCTGAAAGAAGAAGTAACCGAGCAAGACATTGCCGCGGTGGTTGCTCGCTGGACCGGTATTCCGGTTACCAAAATGCTCGAAGATGAAACCAAAAAACTCGCGCGGATGGAAGAAGAGCTGTCAAAGCGTGTCGTCGGGCAAGCAGAGGCAATACGTGCTGTGGCAAATGCGATACGCAGAAACCGCGCGGGAATTTCCGAAGAAAACAGACCTATTGGCTCATTTATCTTTATGGGTCCGACGGGAGTCGGTAAAACTGAACTAGCCAAGACATTGGCGGAATTCATGTTTAATAATGAAGATTCTTTGGTCCGTATAGACATGACCGAATACATGGAAAAACATTCGGTCAGCAAAATGATCGGTTCACCTCCCGGTTATATTGGTTTTGACGAAGGCGGGCGGCTGACGGAAATTGTCCGCAGAAAACCGTATTCGGT
>CAZKQL010000081.1:0-3430 GCA_964554925.1 uncultured Gammaproteobacteria bacterium
TGGGCGCTGCCAGCAATTCGGTAATCAAATCATTGGTTGATAATATTATCATGCCAATTGTCGTGCCGCTCACCAAGGGTTCATGGAGAGACGCGACGTTATATCTCGGCCCTGTTGCGTTAAAATGGGGAGCGTTTTTGGGAGACGCGCTGCATTTTATTATTCTCGCGTTTATTGTGTATGTAGTCACCAAGAAAATTTTGAAATACGAGAAAGCTGAAGCTAAAAAGAAATAACGAATTAGAAAATTATGAAGATGCAGTTTACAGATACTTATAAGTACAATATACGAGTGCTCATGCAAAAATGCGGATACGCGGAAACAAGCAATGCAAAAAGAGAAACCAGTTATGTGCGTGTGTTTGGCCGTGGCGGATACCCACGGTTTCATTGTTATATAGAACCGGCTGATTCCGGATTCACCGTAAATCTGCACCTCGATCAAAAAAAGCCGACGTATGGCGAAGGCACCGCGCATAGCGGAGAATATGACGGAGATGTGGTGGAAGAAGAAGGAAAGAGAATCAAATTATGGTTTGCCTCTTTAAGGAGTTCATAGTTTTGCTGTAATATTTTTCATAACTTTCGAATCGTGATATACTTGTGCCGTTAATCATTTAGCATATATCTATGGATGAGCAGCCAAAACCGGGACGGAAGCGCACAAAGAAGAGCGCCGAATCAGCTTCTCCGGCTCAACATAAAGAATCTCAACACAAAGAACAAAAAACCGGCGGTCTTGCCGTGGTCGTAGTTATTTTGATTGCAATAATGGTGATTGTGGCCATATTTTTTGCCGCACAAAACAAAAAGACTCGCGGATTGGAAAACGAAGTAATTTCTTTGAAAGATAAAATTGAAGGCAAACTGACTGATATAACGGCAAAGCTCGATGAACAAAAAGAAGAACAGGCGAAAGTTGATGAAAAAATTGAAGCAAAAGTGAAGCTCGCAAAAGTATATAAAAGTTCTTTAACAGGATTTAGTGTAAATTATCCCATTTCATTTATTCCGGAAAAAAATCCGGTAAAATTGGACAAGACCTACAAAGAATCTTACGCTATTGTCCGCGAATCCGACATCCCCAAATATGCGGGAGTAGAAGATGGCGGGCCGACCAGAATTATATTTGATGTGTATGAAGTACCGGCGGATAAAGATTTAGTTACATGGGTTTCCGAAAATGTTGGAGCTCCCTATTCAACAAATTATTCCGAGCAATACGTACAAAAGAATGAAGACGGTACACTCAAAGCAGAAACAAAAAAGATTGGTGATTTTGAATATTTTACTTATCAGTGGACCGGACTTTTGACGGGGGACGAATACTTCATGAGAAAAGATAATTTTATTATCAGAATAAGTGCAGTGTATATGGATCAGGCGGATACTGTACAGCAAGAAATTGTGTCTATACTTGAGACACTGAAGTTCTAAAAATATATACAAAAAAATACTCCGAAGGTCGGAGTATTTTTATTTGTATCAGGAGCTTCTTATCTTGGAATTTGTAAATTATACACTGATTAATTCTTTTTTTGTCGGAGTTATACAATCGTAGCTATTTTTTGTAACCACGATATCGTCTTCAATACGAATTCCATACGCATTTCTTCTGTATATACCGGGTTCAATCGTAATGCACATACCGGGTTCCAGTTTTGTGTCCACATTTGCGCTTACACGAGGCAACTCATGTACCTGTGTTCCTAGCCCGTGGCCAAGTGAATGTATGAATTCTTTGTTTAGTTTTGCGCCAAGCTCCCGTCTGCAAAATTCGTCCAGTTTTTTTATGGGTAGTCCGGGTTTTATAAGAGAAATGGTTTGTTCCTGGATGGTTAGAATTTTTTGGTATAATTTTTTCTCCGCGGCGTTTGGATTGCCCACATATATCGTTCGTGTCATATCAGAACAATATCCTTTGTAGCGCACTCCCATATCAATCACGCAAAATCCTTTTTGAATTTTTTTGTTTTCAAAATTATGATGCGGATTTGCGGCGTTCTTTCCGCTCGCAACAATGGGTGTAAATGATGGCTCTATTCCAAGAACCGCCATGTTGGTAAGCAAGAATTGAGCCGCATCGGCTTCTGTTTTAAATGAACTCCAGTTATCAATCAGCCCATTGAATAAAATATTCGTTAATTCCGCGGCTTTGGCGAGCAGTTCTATTTCCTCTGGCAATTTTATTGCCATAACATGATCCTCATTTTTGAGATTAACAAATTTTAGTTGTTTAATTTTTTGCAGTGACTTATATATCTGATAGGGGAGTGCCGACTCACGAACAGCGATCTTTTTTTTGTTTTTTAATTTGGCCGTAAGAAGAACATCCACCGGTTTATCAAATGGTTTCACCATCAATTCCGGCCGTTTCGCTGCAAGTTCGGGTACTTCAAAAGAAATTCCCCATAATGTTGGTTTGCCTTTTGACGGCATGTACATCATCTCAAGTTCCAAATGTTCCAGTAAAAGATAATACAAAATATCATCGTGTATTTGATGACCAAAATTGCCGATGACAAGGCCATCAATTTTTTGTTCGCGCAATATTTTTTGCAAATTTTGTATTTTTTCTTTTAGCATATTTACCTTCGTCTAAAAGGAAACAACAAAACACTTGCGATAATAAAATGCGCGATAGAAATAATCAGCGCGTATACAAATACCGCGGTGAATATGCCCAGGTATTGATTTACTTTCAAGATATATTCTGTAATATTAACTTTGAGCAGCAGCGCAAAGGCATTTATCAATGTCAAAATAAAAACAAGCCAAAAAAATCCGCGCCACATTCCTTTTTGATCCGCCGGACTTGGCGCCAAATGCGAACTGATGCAAAATGAAATGTATACAAATACCCAGAATTTCCATGAATTGAAATTTTCGGGATTCAATAAATTTGCCAATGTTTCTTTGATATTTTTAAACAGGGAAGTGAAACTCGAAAAATCATTCATGAGCGGAGAGAATATCGCGCGCCCGTTTGGCACAAAAAAATATAAAATCAAAACAAGAATCACCGATCCCCAAATCATGGGCGCTGCGCCGATAAAAAAATTACCGATACTATGATCCACATGCCCCAGAGCTCCTGTTCTTTCATTTGGCTGGAATAAATTCAGAGAATGAATTTTGTGTCTGAAGATTTTTGCAAAAAAAGCATGGCCGAGTTCGTGTACCGGCGTGCCGATCCATGCGGTCCAGAGTATTCCTTTCCAGCCAACGCTGCGCATATATACCCGCGCGGTCGCGTCCTGAATTTTTGACAATACAAATCCGAATGCAAAAAAAATACCGAGCACGCCGATGATTTGCGCTACGAGAGCCTTGCCAAGCGTTATAGCGTATAGTTTTAATTTTTCCATATTGCAAAAGTATAACATGTTGCGTGTGATTGACAAAACGAGTATTTCTGATTATGTTAGTC
>CAZKQL010000082.1:0-3395 GCA_964554925.1 uncultured Gammaproteobacteria bacterium
CCTAGCATCATAATTTTTTGTCCATTCGCATCATTTTTTTTATGTTCCAACAAAAGCGCTTGCACCAATTTGAACGCGACCGCCCCGCCCGCGAGATTTTTGTCCGGGTATGTTTCTTCGGGAATTTTTGGATGGATTATGGCGTACGCTTTTGGCCGAATTTCGGGAATCGAATGGTGGTCGGTAATGATGACGTCGACGCCCAAACTGTTTGCTCGGTCGACTTCAGGAGCATTACTGATACCGCAATCGCAGCTGATAATCAATTTGGTTCCTTGCTCGGCAAGCTTATCTACATTTTTTATATTCAGCCCGTAGCCGTCGGTATCGCGATGAGGGAGAAATATATCAACATTTTTGTAATTGAGCGCGTTAAAAAAAGTTTTCAAAATAACGGAGCCCGAAACCCCGTCCGCGTCATAGTCTCCATGTACGGTGATTTGTTCATTTTTTTCGATTGCAAGAAATATACGCGCAACCGCTCTTTGCATGTCTTTGAACAGGTATGGATCGTGAATATCATCGGTATAGTCAGGATGCAAAAATTCATCGATCAATTCCGGGGTAGTGAGACCTCTATGATACAAGAGGGTCAGCACAATGCGGGGTAATTCAGGATGTTCTTCAGCAAAAGAAGCCGGCGGCTCCGGGAGAACATTCCAACGCTTTATCATATAGTTGGCTGTGGATTTGCGCACGTTAGTAGAAAGCCGGCGCTATCGTAAAGAAGACCATGCTCAAAATCGCGACAATGGAAATCACGATCCACAAGCCTTTCATTTTTTTGCTGTTATACATATAAAAAAATTATCTTTTCAAAACGGCCAAATATGCTTCGCTCGGTATTTCCACTTTTCCTTTACCCATTGCCATCATTTTCTTTTTACCTTTTTTCTGTTTCTCAAGCAATTTTCGTTTTCGGGTTACATCTCCACCATACAATTTTGCGGTTACATCTTTGCGAAGCGCGGTAAGACGTTCTCCCGCGATTATTTTTCCTCCAATCGTTGCCTGAATTTTGACCACAAATTGCTGGCGGGGGATGGTGTCTCGCAAAGATTCCACGATTTTTTTGCCAATCGCGTGCGCGTCATCTCGCCATACGAGCGTTGCAAAAGCTTCTACCATTTCTTCGGCAATCAAAATATCCATTCGTACTACGTCAGCGTTTCGGTAGTCGAGGAATTCATAGTTCAAAGACGCGTAACCGCTGCTAATTGATTTCAATTTGTCGTAAAAATCAGTGATGAGCGATGCCAAAGGCATTTCATAGTGTAGCATAGCGCGCTCACCACTTCCAGCGCTTAAGTATTCGGTATTTTTGTATATTCCTTTGCGGTCGGCAATGAGCCCCATCACGTTTCCAATGTATGATTGCGGGGTGATGATATCAACATTCATCCAAGGTTCTTGCACCAGCGCTACCAGTTGTTGGTCGGGCAAATCCTGGGGGCTCTTTACAATCGGCTCCTCGCCATTTGTTTTTTTGACATGATACGCAACACTGGGGATAGTGGCAATAATATGAATGCCGAATTCTCTTCGTATGCGTTCTTGAAATATTTCCAAATGAAGCATGCCGAGGAATCCGCAGCGAAACCCAAATCCCAGCGCCTGCGAATGTTCGGGTTCATAATTCAGCGCAGAATCGCTTAATTTCAATTTATCCATGGCCTCGCGCAGAGCATTGTGGTCATCGCCCTCTTGCGGAAAAATGCCGGCAAATACCATGGGCTTTACTTCTTTGTATCCGGGAAGTGCTTCTGTTGCCGGAGCTGCCGCGTGAGTTATGGTGTCTCCCACGCGCACATCACCCAGTTCTTTGAGCCCGGTCACCACGTACCCGATTTGACCGGTTTCGAGTATAGGTTCTGCCACAAGCTGCGGCGCATAATGTCCGGTTTCGAGCACTTCTGCCGTGCCCTTGCTTTTCATGAATCGAATTTTATCTCCTTTTTTTATGCGGCCGTCTACCATGCGCGCAGACGCGATTACACCGCGATAATCATCATAAAATGAATCAAAAATAAGCGCGCGCGTTTCAGAAGTCTCGGCATGTTTTGGCGCCGGCACGTGAGCTATTACCGCGTCGAGAAGTTCGGGCACGCCTTCTCCTGTTTTTCCCGAACATGCGAGAATGTCTTCCGGCTTACAGCCAAGCAAGTGAATCAGTTCTCTTGATGCTTTTTCCACGTTTGCATTCGGCAAATCGATTTTGTTGAGAACCGGAATAATCGTGAGATTTTGTTCCATCGCCAAATACAGGTTTCCAATGGTCTGCGCTTGCACGCCTTGACTGGCATCAACAAGAAGAATGGCGCCTTCTACCGCTGCAAGCGAACGAGATACTTCGTAGGTGAAATCCACATGTCCGGGTGTATCTATCAAATTAAGAATGCAGCCCTTGTAGTTCATGCGCACGGGCTGGAGTTTGATGGTGATGCCGCGTTCTTGCTCCAGCTCCATCTGGTCTAGCAGCTGTGCTTTCATTTTTCGTTTTTCTACCGTACCCGTAACCTCAAGAAATCTATCGGCAAGGGTAGATTTTCCATGATCAATATGGGCAATGATGCAGAAATTGCGGATTTTTTCTAGCATAGTACAGCAATTCTATAGTTACATTTCGTTCGTGTCAATCAGTTGGGGTCTATTTCTAAAATTCAGCCATCTGCGCTTCAAACTGTTTTTGAACAATTCAAATTCTTCCAATTTCAATAGATAACACACAAGTAGGTATACAAGTATACCTAGAGCTCCCGCCACCAAACCTTGTGTCAAAATTCCCCAGAATTTGGTCATATCAACAATGGCCGCGAGCGGCCGTTTGGAAAATTGCACGACCAACCCCATGAGAAGTCCGGCAATGGAGAGTTTGTATACGGTTACAAGTAGTCGTGCCTCATGCAGTGTTTCTAGTTTTCTGCGCAGCAATATCCACATAAGAGCTAATTCTACAGATACGGATAATGAGAACGCGAGCGCCAATCCTCGCACGCCCAGTATTTCTTTTAGGTAGAGCGCTGCCACTATATTTACCATAACGGTTATGATTGCAAGAATAAACGGTGTCCATGTATCTCTTAGCGCGTAATACGCGCGGGCAAGGATGAGCACGATTGATTGGGCAAAGAGCGAAAGCACAAAGAAGGCGAGCGTGTCTGCCGTTAAAATAGTGTCTGCCCAGTCAAAAGCTCCGGCACCCAAAACCACGCGTACAATTTGAGCGCGAAGCAATAAAAATGCAATCGTCGCGGGAACTATTAAAAATAAAACCTGTCGTATAGTGAGCGAAAGATGTTCGGCCATGCTTTGTATTTTGTTTTCCGCGACAAGCGCGGCGAGTGTGGGGAAGGCGGCAATCGCAAATGAATGACTGATGAGTCCGATAGGAAAAT
>CAZKQL010000083.1:0-291 GCA_964554925.1 uncultured Gammaproteobacteria bacterium
CCGTGCCCGCATATACACCCTCTTTTACTTCACTTGGCGGTTTAACCGCCAAGCTCGCCAAGTTCACCGTCGGGAAACCAATTTTCCTGCCATAGCCTGCCCCCCGCACTACTATTCCGGAAATTACGTAATTCATTACTTACCAATTACTTACTTAATTTTATGCCGAGTTCTTTGAGCTGTTTGTCCGTAATTTCTGTCGGTGCACCCATCATAAGGTCGCGACCTTCACCGGTCTTCGGAAAGGCGATGACCTCCCGAATATTGGGCTCATTTTGGAGTATCATGACT
>CAZKQL010000083.1:301-2618 GCA_964554925.1 uncultured Gammaproteobacteria bacterium
GGTCGATGCCGGGCGCAAAGCCCCCGTGCGGCGGCGCGCCATACGTAAAAGCCTCCAGCATATGGCCGAATTTTTTCTGCTGTTCCTCTTCGCTTATTTTAAGTAGTTCAAAAACTTTTTTCTGGATTTCGCGCTCATGGATACGGATACTGCCGGAGGAAAGCTCGTAACCATTTAATACCAAATCATACGCATTGGCTCGGATAGAAAACATATCTTCGCCTTTCATGAATTTTTCTTTGTCTTCTTCTTTGATGGAGCAGAACGGATGATGCACCGCCTGCAGTTCTCCTTCCTCGGTCTTTTCAAACATAGGAAAATCCAGTATCCAGCAAAAAGCCAGTTCGTCGGGGTCGTTTTTATCTTTGCGTAAATCCGGTTTGTCAGAACCATATTTCTCTATGGATTCCGCATAAGACATGCGCGGAAAAGGAATTTGTGAAATTTTTTTATTCGGGTAAACACTTTTCACGAGCTCGATAAACATGCCTTCCGTGTATTCCAGCACCTCTTCCTGAGTGACAAAAGACATTTCGAAATCAAGCTGGGTAAATTCCGGCTGCCTGTCTCCTCGCGTATCTTCGTCTCGCATACAACGGGCAATTTGGAAATATTTTTCAAAACTTGCCACCATGCAAAGTTGCTTGAACTGCTGCGGAGACTGGGGCAGAACATAAAATTTGCCGTGGAAAAGGCGCGACGGAATCACGTATTCTCGTGACCCCTCTGGCGTGCCCTTCATCATAATTGGAGTTTCAATTTCTATAAAATCATTCTTGTGCATATATTCGCGGAAGAAATAGATTATTTTGTCGCGCATGCGAATATTTTTTTGCATTCGTTCGGTGCGTAAATCCAAATATCTGTATTTCATGCGGATGTCCTCGTTCACCCCCATAGTGTAGTTTCGGCTTTGTTTAAAATTTCAATATTCAGCACTTCAAGCTCCAGGTCTCCATTCAAAACTCCAGCATTAACATTTTTCTCCGGGCGCCTATTGACCATGCCATTTATTCTCAAAACCCATTCCGGCCGAATCTCCTTAGCCTTTTCTGTCGCTTCTGTTCTGGAAGGTAATGCCACACATTGCACTTTGCCGGTCATATCGCGCATGTTAAAAAATACCATTTTGCCCTGGTCGCGCCGGACATCCACCCAACCCCCGATGATCACTTCTTGTCCGATATTATCTTTTAGGTCTTTTATGTAAAGGCGGTTTTTCATCCCGTACGAAATAGGACGCGTACGCTTAAGCGTATTTGTTCTTTTTACGATTAATAATATTTATAATCAATTGCATAATTTTATAAATTTCTACGCGCCCGCGATTTCGTACGGGATTCATTCCGCTAGTCTATCACAAAATTAGAATAATTGCTTCCCTGTCATTTCTTTGGGTACAGGCAGGCCCATGAGCGCGAGAACGGTCGGTGCCACGTCGGCGAGGGTACCGTTCCTAAGCACGAGACCTTTCATGGTCACGATTGCGGGAACTGGAGAAAGTGTGTGTGCGGTATGTAGATTGCCGGTGGAGTGCTCCACATTGATCTCCGCATTGCCGTGGTCCGCCGTAATGAAAGCGACACCATCATGTTTATCCAAAACTTCCACGAATCTTTTCAGTTCGTGATCTACAGCTTCCACAGCTTTCTTGGTCGCCTCGAAATCCGCGGTGTGGCCGACCATGTCCGCATTGGCAAAATTTACTACCAAGAGATTCGCGCCGCTCTCAATACTTTTGATCGCGGCGTCCGCAATCTCCCGCGCGCGCATCTCCGGCGCTTCGTTGTGTGTTTTGATACCTTTGCGACTGTCGATCAGAATATTTTCTTCGTTGGGATAGGGCTCTTTGCATTCGCCATTGAAAAAATAAGTGACGTGTGCGTATTTTTCCGTCTCGGCTATATGCACTTGGCGCAAACCCGCGCGAGCTACGGTTTTCGCGAGAGTATTTTCGATTTTAAGTCGCAGGAACGCCACCGCGCTCTCGAGGTCCGGCGCGTATTCGGTCATGGTGGCCAGCATGACGTTTTGCCCCGCAGTTTTTTCAGCTATTTTGTGGGCCAGCTGTCGGGCACGATCATTCCTGAAGTTGAAAAAAAATACTCCGTCGTTTTTTTCAAGTTGATAAATCTTGCCGGAAGAATCCGGAAATATAAGTGGTTCCAAATGCTCGTCATGCACCCCGCGCTCATACTTCTCCAGAAGCGCTTCGGAGGGTTTTTTGTTTTCATATTTTTCGCCCTTGCTTTCAAAGACCGCGGCGAGCATCGTTTCCGTGCGCTCCCAATTTTTATCCCTATCCATAGCATAATAA
>CAZKQL010000083.1:2628-3277 GCA_964554925.1 uncultured Gammaproteobacteria bacterium
GATATGGCCGGCGCCCAACTCCGAAAGCAATTTTTCCAGATTTTTCAAATGTGCCGCGCCGGACTGCGGCGAACTGTCGCGCCCATCCGTAAAAACATGGATCGCAATTTTTCCCACGCCTTCTTCTTTCGCCAGTTTTAGAAATTCATACAAATGTTCCTGATGGCTGTGCACTCCAGAAACACTCAAAAGACCCATGATATGCAAAGTGGAATTATTGTTTTTGATATGTTCGAACAATTTGTGGAAGGCGGGTATTTTTTTATACTCCCCGCTTGCAATGGATTGGCCGATGCGCGCCAAGTCCGTTTCGATGACTCGGCCCGCGCCTATGGTCATATGGCCCACCTCGCTCCCGCCTATCACCCCGGGCAAAAGACCGACATGTTCGCCGCTCGCCTCTAAAAGAGTGTGAGGAAAATTATCCCACAAGTAGTCAAAAAAGGGCTTCCGCGCGCAAGCAATAGCGTTGTTTTCCTTCTCCTCGCGATAGCCCCAGCCGTCCAAAATTATCAAAGCAATGCATTTTTTCATTTAGATTAAATTTTTGGTCTAAACGGCATTATGCCAAAGTTCGGTAACCGAAGCGCCATTGTGCAGATTGTCTATGATCATGGCCAGGAGTTTGCCGGTAGGGATAACCTCGAGA
>CAZKQL010000084.1:0-3272 GCA_964554925.1 uncultured Gammaproteobacteria bacterium
CATCTTTTATGATTGCCATAATGGGCGCAAGCCCAACACCCGTTGCCACCAGGTGTAGTTTTACAAAATTGTCTCTTGCCACAAATCGTCCGAGCGGGCCTTTTACTTCCACCTCGTCGCCCGGCGTCATTTTTGAAAAAAAACTTGAAGCTACACCGTTTTCCAGAATTTTTACGCAAAATCCAAGTTTTGGTTCTTGCGCGGCGGTGGACAGAGAATATGATCGGGGAGTGAACTTCTCGGCTCCGGGAATCAAAAATTGTACAAACTGTCCCGCTTTAAAAATAAGGTTTTCGGGTTTTGAAAATGTAAGTTCCAAAACATTGTCCGCGATGATTTTTTTTTGCTCGAGACGAATGGAAAATTGCTGCATAGTACGGTTGACAAGAGGCAATAATTGCTATATCATACTGACTCGGTATGATATAGTCAAGCTATGATTCAAATATCACGACAAGTGGATTACGCGGTTCAGTTTTTGACAAGACTTGCCGCGCTTCAAAACAGGGAAACATTGAGTCTCAAATCTTTCTCTAAAGAGAGTAGCATTTCTTTTTTGTTTCTGCAAAAAATTGCCCGACTTCTTAAAAAAGCCGGTTTTATTGAAGCGCATAAAGGTATCCATGGAGGCTATTCGCTTACCATTTCCATAGAGAACATTTCCATAAAATCCGTAATCGAAGCGGTGGAAGGACCATACGGGATTGTTGATTGCGCGAAAGGTGAGCACGCATGCAGCAAGAGCGGCAGTTGTCAGACCAAATATCTGTGGCAAGCCATAAACAAAGATATAGTTACGCAGCTCGAAAAAACACCCATTGCCGCTTTTCGGCGAACATAATGTATGATTTTACCAAAAAAACCATTCAGAAAACGCTATGTGTATTTGGATCATGCCGCGGCAACTCCGGTTGATCCTGAAGTTTTTTTTGAAATGAAGCCGTGGTTGACTACTAGGTTTGGAAATCCGTCAGCGTTGTATGGCTTTGGCGTAGAAGCAAAAAAACATATTGAAGTTTGCAGGGCTGGCATCGCAAACGCGTTCTCCACGCAAAAAGACACTATTATTTTTACGAGCGGGGGCACGGAATCAAATAACACCGCTTTGTTTGGAGTGGCGAACGCCCATGAAAAATACGGAAAACATATCATCACGACAAAAATAGAACATGCTTCGGTTCTTGAGCCTATCAAAGAGCTCGAAGAAAAAGGTTTTGAAATTACGTATCTAAACGTTAACGCAGAGGGAAAAATCAGTCTTGATGAATTTAAGAGAGCGCTCCGCAAGGACACGATTTTGGTTTCCATAATGTATGTTAATAACGAAATCGGTACCATATATCCGATTTCTGAAATCGGAAAAGAAATTTTGAAATGGAGAAAAAATAATAATACCGTGTATCCATATTTTCATACCGACGCATGCCAAGCCGCGACAACACAGGATTTGCATGTAGAAAAATTGCATGTGGATCTCCTGAGTTTGAACGGAAGCAAAATGTATGGTCCAAAGGGCGTCGGCATATTATACAAACGACGTGGAATTGATATGGCACCTTTGCTCTATGGCGGCGGCCAAGAATTTGGCATGCGAGGCGGGACAGAAAATGTTGCAGGTATTGTGGGGATAACAAAAGCACTGGTATTGGCCGAGCATTGCAAAGAGCTATATGTAAACGTTGCCGCGTTGAGAAATTATTTTTGGGAATCAATCAAATTGAATATCGAAAATGTAAAACTGAATGGTCATGATGTGGAAGACCCGGATCGGTCTTCCCAGAATTTGAATGTATCATTTTTGGGAGTTGATGCTGAAACGTTGGTTTTATATTTGGACGAGTACGGAATTATGTGTTCACGTGGATCGGCGTGTGAAACGGATAAAACAGGATCGCATGTCCTCGAAGCGCTTGGATTAACAGAACATGAAATGCAGGGAACAATTCGTTTTACGCTCGGCAAAGACACTACAAAAAAAGATATAGAATATGTAATGAAATATTTGCCGGCATTGGTTGAGGCTCTGCGGGATAATCCGTCATAATATGGAATCGGAACATAATACAAAACCAAACACATCTTTTATTTTGGATCGCAGCCTGTACGATGATTCAAATGAGGATCATTCCAAATACAAAGCAAAACCCGGGTTAACCGAAGATGTGGTGCGCGAAATTTCGGCGCAAAAAAATGAACCGGATTGGATACTTCAGAAACGGCTCAAGGCGTATGAATTATTCAAAGAGACTTCCATCCCGACATGGGGTCCGGATTTATCAGCGCTTAATTTGGACGAGATTATTTATTTTGTTCGGCCCAATACGGAAGAATCGGGAAGCTGGGACACGGTGCCCGAAGAGATCAAAAAAACATTTGATAAGCTCGGCATTCCTGAAGCGGAAAAAAAACACTTGGCGGGTGTGGGAGCGCAGTACGATTCTGACGTGGTGTATCACAATATTCAGGAAAATCTGTCAAAGCAAGGCGTGATTTTTGAAAACATGGATGTCGCGGTGCAAAAATATCCGGAGATGGTGCAAAAATATTTCATGACACAATGCGTACCCATCAATGATCATAAATTTGTCATGCTGCATGGAGCGGTATGGTCCGGAGGAACATTTATTTATGTGCCAAAAGGCGTAAAAATTGATTTGCCTTTGCAGGCGTATTTTCGCATGAATGCAAAAAGCGGCGGACAGTTTGAACATACCTTAATTATTGTGGATGAAGGCGCGGAAGTGCAATATATAGAAGGCTGTTCCGCGCCGCGTTATACTACAAATTCACTGCATGCTGGCTGTGTAGAAATTTTTGTGCACAAAGGCGCGCGCGCCCGTTATTATTCGATAGAAAATTGGTCAAAAAATACCTATAACCTGAATACCAAACGCGCGCTGGTTGATGAAGACGGAGTTATAGAATGGATAAATGGAAATATGGGCTCACAAATTACGATGCTCTACCCCTCGTCTATCTTGCGCGGTCGCGGAGCGCGATCCGATTCGCTCGGTGTTGCGTTTGCCGGATCCGGACAAAATCAAGATACCGGAGCAAAAGCGATTCATGCAGCGCCGGATACAAAATCAACCATACGCGCAAAATCAATTTCCGCGGGCGGTGGAATTAGCAGTTATAGAGGAATGGTAAAAGTTACCAAAGCCGCGGTCAATTCCGTCGTGTCTGTAGAATGTGACGCGCTTTTGATTGATGAACATTCGGTTTCAAACACGCATCCGTACATGAAAATAGATACGAATGAAGTTGATATT
>CAZKQL010000085.1:0-246 GCA_964554925.1 uncultured Gammaproteobacteria bacterium
TTTGTCATCGTGTACCACAATAATGTCTTTTGGAAGCATTTTATAAAATGCCGCTGCAAGCTGCACGGATTGTCCTGACGCGTTCATAAAGGTCATTGGTTTGAGGAGAATGATTTTTTGCGAACCGATGGTGGTGCCGCAGGTTTCGGCATTGAATTTTTTGCTCAATTCCCAGTCTGATACGGTGTATTCTTCGGCGAGGCGGGCGCGTAAAAAATCGAGCGTCATAAAACCCACATTGTGTCT
>CAZKQL010000085.1:256-822 GCA_964554925.1 uncultured Gammaproteobacteria bacterium
GGATTACCGAGCCCTACAATGAGTTTCATAAAGTGGTATTTGTGAGAGATTTCCGGCGGGGATTATTTTTTCAATTTAGTCATTTTTATTATAATCGGCGCTCCGGTAAAGTCAAAAAATTCGCGAAGTTTGTTTTCGATAAAGTGCACATATGACCGGTGTATGGAGGTTCTGTGTTTTATGAATATCTCAAAAATCGGGGGATTGCCGCGGAGCTGTTTCATTCCCATGATTTCCGGATGGCGGGTTCCTTTGCCACGAGACGGCCGGTGCATTTTTTGGATATCTCTGATGAATTTTTCCAGCACATGATTTGAAACTTCGGTTTTTCTCGCGTTTATGACGCGCACGATGAGCGGGAAAATGTCGTGCGTTCTGTATCCGGTTTTGCCGCTGGTAAAAATAATCGGCGCGAAATCCAAATGCGGCAGGGTATGGCGTATCGCTTCCATTATTTCGTTGCGTTTTTTGTCGCTGGTGTCTTCCGCGAGATCCCATTTGTTAAGAACGATAATGACGCTTTTGCTTCTTTTTTCTATCAGACCTCCAAGCTGCAAGTCTTGGGA
>CAZKQL010000085.1:833-3201 GCA_964554925.1 uncultured Gammaproteobacteria bacterium
GTTCTGATCCGTCCAAAACCAATAACACCATGTCGGAATTTTCGATCGATTCGATGGATTTACCGATGCCCGCCCGCTCCAAATAGCCGGAGACTTTTGATTTTCGTCGCATACCCGCGGTGTCGACAAAAGTGATGGTATATGCTTTTTCCTCTGTCGGTTGGTATTGTACCGTGGTGTCAAATGATTCGCGTGTGGTGTGGGGAATTTCGCTTACAATTACTTTGTCTTCTCCTATTAATTTGTTGAACAGCGATGATTTTCCCACATTTGGCTTGCCGACCAAACTGACGCGGATTACTTCTCTTCTGTCTACATCCGCTTTTTCGCGGGATTTTTCCGGCATCGCGTCGATGATCTCGTGAATGGTATCGAGAAAATCTCCCACTCCGGCGCCATTTGCGGCGGATAGCCCCATGGGCGCGCCCAAAGCGAGCTTGAGCCAATCAGGATCAGTCAATTTTTTTCTGGTTTTGCTGTTGTCCGCTTTATTGGCGACCAAGAGCAACATTGCACCTTGCTTTCTTGCCTGCTTTTGGAGTTTTCTGGCAAGCTCTCGTTCTTGCGGGAGTGGTCCTGTTTTGGCATCAGCTACCAAAACAATAACATCCGCGCGTCGAATTGCCGACTCCGCTTGCGCCAATATCTCGTCCGCGAATTTTTCGTTTTCTTCGGCGTCTTGTCCGCCCGTGTCTATGACATGAAAATAATTTCCGCGCCATAATACGTCGCCCTCATTATTGGTGCGGGTGGTGCCGGCGATAGTGGAAACCAAAGCCTTTTTTTCTTCTATAAGTTTGTTAAAGAGTGTGGATTTGCCCACATTTGCGCGACCCACAAGTACCACGTTCGGAAAGTTGTCATTTTGTATCAAAGCCGGTGTAGCCATAGTTATTCGCTTAAATCGTCTCCTAGAATTATTAAAATATCGGTGGTTGAGGTCGGGATTATACCTTGCGGAGGCGTTGATTTGACCGGAATATGCAATTCACTTTGCAAAGCATCGAGGACTTCGCGAGCGGCATTATCGGATACCTTATATATACCGCTGTTCGGCATGGGTTTTTGTTCCGCATTACCTATTGTACCAACTATAAATTCTTTGTCGATTAATTTTTTCTTAACTCGCGCCGCAAGCCCCGCCTGCCAGGTGGCATTTTGTATTTCTATGGTAGCTTCCGGAAGGTCGGGTTTATCTTGCGCCGGTGTGGCAACCGCAGAGGGTTTGAAATCAGAGTCAAATATATGCTCTATGGCGTTGTTTATGGTGGCAAAGCTGCCGCCTGTCGGTTCGAGAATGAACGCTCCATCATAGCTGAAAGCGTTTCGTAAATATCCGCCGACACTATTGTCGAGCACCAATGTTTTTATTTCAGCGTTATCCAATTCTCGGGCCAATTTTACAAAAGATACGATTTCCGAAAATTCCAAATTGGTGGTTAAATGTTTTTCGAGTGAATTCATGACATTGTTGATCCGTACCGGATTCGCGAGGGTTCCAAATGATAGCAATTTTTGTTTGAGCGCGAGCAAAATCATCTGCTGACGGTGCGCGCGAGCAAAATCAGATCCTTCGCCATTGTTGCCGTGTCGTGATCGGGCGAATTTAAGAGCAGTCTTGCCATCCATGGTTTGTTCTCCCGCCTTGAAACTGACGGTTTGATATTCTTCGTTGAACGCCGGGTACAAGGGATCGGTAAAGCCGCGCTCAACTTTTACTTTCACGCCGCCTATATCATCGATTATGTCTTCGAATGCCTTGAAATCGAGGCGGATATAATAAGGAATTTCCGTATCAAATGTTTTTTCCATCACTTCGGTCGCGAACGCGGCTCCCCATCCTGATTTTTCTGTTTCTCCGAATGAATTCGCGTGATTTATTTTTCGTATGCCATAGCCGGGAATGGACACTCCCAGGTCTCGGGGAATAGAGATGAGCGCAACTTGATTTGTACTTGGTTTGACGCTGGCTATAATAATGGTATCGGTGAGATACGGGCCGTCATGACCGGGGCCGCCCATACCGAGGAGCAGTATGTTGATGCGATCGTCTTTTTGCCCCTCGAGCGGTGCATCGCCTTTGTTGAATACAAAGTAGCTGATTTTTTTGAGCAAGCTCTTTGGTTTTTTCGGCTCAAGCGTAACAGGGTCATAATCAAGCGGATTTTCGCTTATATCATCTCTGGTAAAAAGCGTTCGATATCCCACAAACACCAATAGCAACAGTATGAAAAAAATAAGCGCTTTGCGTGTCTTCTTTTTTGGTGGCTGCGCCGGCGCTTGTTCGACAGGTTGTACGAAATTTATGTGGGAGTGTTCTTCCATAGCAAGGTTTTGCCTAAGCATACGATAAAAAATGGGTTTTGGC
>CAZKQL010000086.1:0-3128 GCA_964554925.1 uncultured Gammaproteobacteria bacterium
GTGGAAACATGACAAAAAAAGCAATCAATAATACGGCAAGCTGCAGCGCGCCACGCTGACCCAAAACTTCAAATTTACTATAGCGATGGACGAGGATATGCTTTCGAACAAAAGTGCTTATATTAAAAAAGGCTTTATACAAATAAAAGCCCACGGTTCGTTTATATACTGAATTGATGGACAAAAACCCTTTCCACAAGAATTTGCCTGTCCAAAATGCAAAACGCTTTACGAACACGAGTCCTTGCAACAGATGCAGCAGTATTTTGTATGCGATGTAGCGTTTTGACATAAAAAGGAATACGTAGTATCTCTGAAATTGCTCCAGCTGTCAACCTAATTGCCTCATAGTATAACATATTTTTGAGGGCAATAACCCTTGAAAACGGCTCAACTTCGTGCTAAACTGGGCGTGCAAGATATGCACAATGGTACCGTAGCCAAGTGGTAAGGCAGAGGTCTGCAAAACCTCCACCGTGAGTTCGAATCTCACCGGTACCTCCCATTAGGGTCTGTAACTGCGAGGCGCATAAAGCTCCCGTGAAACGTCTGAACATGCCTAAATAAAAAACCGCTGATGAGGCGGATTTTTATAATTGATCTTGCTGCCGATACTTAGGGAGCACTCAACTGAACATATCCACCATCAAAAAATACTTCGCCTGTACCAAATTTAGAACTCGGCAACAATTCTGCTATCTTGTCTGCTGCCTCGGTTAATTTTTTTCGTGCCTCTGCTTGTTCAGAAATTTCGTCATCCAGCAGTCCTTCATGATTCACCAAAGTAACTACTTCTTCTCCCCACACATCAGCCCATTCATTTATAGCAGCCACAAGAGCCGGATCGTCGGGCAGCCCCTCGGCTGCATAAATAAAACGGCTCGATAATTTCGCCTCTTTTCCCTCGCCTTCCTCACCAAGCTCCATACTCTCAGCGATAGCTTGTCTTTCAGCTTCGCTGCGATTTCCTATTCCCGACATAGTATATAAACATTAGAAAATTAAATAATACGCAATACTATGATAACCCCCCCCCACAGTTGATGTCAAATAAAAAAATAAAAGCCCCCATCTCGGGAGCTTTTATATTTAATTTCAATTTTATCTATACGGATACACCTTCATCTTCATCCGTCTTACTCCAAACGCTACGGCTTGCGCGCGCGTAGGCATCCAGATGTCGATACGCCTCGTACCATTGTATTTGGAATTCATACGATCTCGGACCGTATAACGATGGTCGCCAATTCCCTCGTTTCCTTTAAGTTCAAAACGAACTTTTTTACCAAGAGGCAAAAAGTTTGCCGCAATGGTGTCCGCATGGCCATAATCTTTGTAATAGGTACAAAGGTTAAAGGTCCACATGGCCGGAATACAAGGTGTGGAGTCGGTTTGGCCCACATCGCTCGAATAGGCAGTCGCGAGCACCCAAATTTCGTAAGAAGGAGCCACGTCTTCCGTCTCGGGGAATTGGGGCTTGACCTCTTCCTCGACAAGTCGAGACGCAAAATCCTCGATTACGCTTGCCGCTCGAGCCTGTACGGCCTGAGGGAATACACTCGTGAGAACAATAAGCCCCACAAGTGCCGCTGTAACGGGCAGTACAAGGTGTTTCTTTTGTAGATTGTATAGTTTCATACGCCTTTTAAAGACAAAACCCTAGTATAAATCTAGAGTTGTCGACGTCGCCATCGACGCGAGAGTATATCATGTATACAGGCTTTAGTCAATGTGCTAGACTAAATTCAAACTAATATTTCATAAAATTTGTCAAGAAAAAAGCTATTTTTTGGCTAAAATTAGCTAAAAATATTATGCCCATCAAGCAGCTCAAAAAACGCACCTACGGCTATATCGCAAAACAACGAGGCAAGCTCCAAAAGCTGAAAGCCGAAAAAAAGTCTTTATTCTCCATAAGGCGCCTATTCCGGTGGTGTCTGGGACTTTTTGTGGTTGGCGGCATTTCTTTGATCATTTTTACCGCGGTTATAAGCCGAGATCTGCCGGATCCGGACAAACTTACCGACCGAACCGTGGCCCAAAGCACCAAAATCTACGACCGCACCGGAGGGCACCTATTATATGAGATATACGCGGACGAACGTCGCACCATTATAGAACTCGACCAGATCCCCAAACACCTTATAAATGGAGTGATCGCGACCGAAGACAAAAAATTCTACGAACACATGGGAATTCGTCCCCTGAGCATTTTGCGCGCCTTTGTATATGGCGTCTTTACCAAACAACGCATTGCCGGTACCTCTACACTCACCCAACAATTGGTCAAAAACGCTATTCTGACAGACGAGAGAAGCCTGACACGAAAAGTAAAAGAAGCGATTTTGTCTGTACGGCTTGAACAAAAATATACCAAGGAGCAAATTCTAAAAATTTATTTCAACGAAATTCCCTACGGCTCCACGAACTATGGCGCGGAAGCGGCCGCCCAGAGTTATTTTGGAAAAAAAGCTTCTGAACTCGATCTCGCGGAATCCGCGACACTTGCCGGAATTCCAAAAGCTCCAACCACCTATCTGAATGATTTGGAAAAACTAAAAACCCGCCGCGATTTTGTATTGCGACGTATGTTTGAAGAGGGATACATAACGGAAGAAGAAAAAAATTCCGCTCAAGAAAAGTCTCTCGACATCAAACAGCGCTATACGGATATAAAAGCGCCGCATTTTGTACTGCACACCCGCGAACAATTGGTAAAGCAATTCGGTGAAACATTGGTAGACACCGGTGGATTGAAAGTTATTACAACACTCGATTGGGAGAAACAACAAATTGCCGAAGCGACGATTAAAAAAATCGGAGATACGGTATTGAAAGACGCCGGTGGAAACAACGCGGCGCTTGTCGCGCTCGATCCAAAAACAGATCAGATCTTGGCAATGGTGGGATCTCGCGATTTTTTCGACAAATCAATAAATGGACAATTCAATGTGGCGACACTTGGCCGACGCCAGCCCGGATCATCCATCAAACCGATTATTTACGCGGCGGCGTTTGAAAAAGGATACACGCCAAATACCATTTTATACGATGTGGTGACCAATTTTTCTATTGGCGGCAAACCTTATTCACCAAGAAATTACGATTTGAGCGAACATGGACCCACC
>CAZKQL010000087.1:0-2989 GCA_964554925.1 uncultured Gammaproteobacteria bacterium
CATCTGACCGGCCGCTATTTTAAAATTGAATTATACCCGTTTTCATTTCGAGAATTTTTGACTTTCAACGGCGTTGATATTGCTGACAAAACCACGTCCGGCCATGCCGCTATTCTTAACCATTTCGATGATTACATTGAACATGGCGGATTCCCCGAATATGTAAAATACCGGGATAAGGAATTTATCAAACGCGCATACGAAGACGTGTTGTATAAAGATATCATCGCGCGTTTCAAAATTCGGGCGGGCGCGACATTCCAGCAATTGGCAGTGTATTTATGCACGAACATCGGGAAAGAAATAAGCTATAACAGCCTCAAAACTATTCTGGGCTACAAAAGCGTCGTTTCGGTCAAGAAGCATATTGGCTTTTTGGCTGAAGCCTTTTTATTGTTTGAATTGTACAAGTATGATTATTCACTCAAGAAACAATTTGGTTCCAACAAAAAAATTTACGCCATAGACACGGGCCTGCGCAACGAAGTCGCCTTTTCTTTTTCAGATAAAGGGCGTCTGCTTGAAAATGTAATATTTATTGAACTCAAACGCCGCGGACAAGAAGTTTTTTATTTCAGAGGAAAAAAAGAATGTGATTTTTTGGTAAAGGAAAAAAATAAAATCGTGACAGCGGTGCAGGTGACCACAACGCTTTCGCAAGACAATGAGGCGCGTGAACTTTTCGGTCTTGTCGAGGCAGTGGTGGCGAGTGGGCTCACAAAGGGGACAGTGATAACACTGAATCAGGAGAAGAAAATTAAACACCAAGGGATCGAGATTTTTATTGTGCCGGCGTGGAAGTGGTTGGTTGGGCAATAGCTGCGTTGTATCTAATAAACTAACGCTTCCCCCCGCATTTCCTGCAAATCCCAAAAAACTCCAACGAATGCTGCAATACTTTAAATTTATTTTTCTTCCAAATTGTTTTTTCCTGCGTTTCCAAATCAGTCGGAAATTCCACGTCTTCTATGCGCTTGCATTTGAGACACACCAAGTGATGATGATGTCCGTTCTCACTCACGAGTTCATACCGTTTGCTTCGATCGGCAAGCTGCACTTCGTGTACTATCGCAAATTGTTGTAATGACTCTAGCTGTCGGTACACCGTCGTTTTGTTTGCTTTAAATCCCTTTTTATTGAGCCCGGCCAATAATTCTTGCGGAGTGCGCGGAGCTTTGCTTTTTGAAAGTATCTCAATTAACGCCGTGCGAATCGGTGTAGTACGTTCAGCCTTTTTTTTTATTGTAGAAACTCGCCTGCCATACAAAAAATTTCAAAAAATTATTTCCCCAGACCGCGCGCAAAATGACTTTTTCCAATCAGTACAACGCCAAAAATACCAAGCATAATAAGAACGATGGTACCTCCGGAAGAAAGATTGAGATAAAAAGAAGCAATCATACCAATCAAAACAGAACATATTGAAATGATTTCCGCGTACAGCAATGTTTCTTTAAAACTTTTTTTGAATTGGAGCGCGGTAACAACAGGCAAAACCAGCAGTGCGGAAATAAGAACCGCGGCGAGCAAAATAAAAACAATATTAAACAACCGCACCGGAATCCCGCTTACGCGCGCGGCTTCTTCATCAAACGAAATATAGACGAGCTCTTTATAAAAAATAATCAACGTCGTACCGATTATTAAACTCGAAACCAATATAAGATAAACATCAGTCTGTTTCACAGTTACGATGCTGCCAAAAAGATACGCAAATAAATTCGCGTTGAATCCATGCGCCAAACCAATCAGTACAATCGCAAGCGCCAAACTTCCGGAAAGAAATATCGACAACGCGCTTTCTCCATAAATTTTTTTGCTCGTGCGTAATTTATCAATCGCGACCGAAGAAATAGCGGAAGCAGCAAGCGCGGTAATGAGCGGATTCATATTGAGCAAAAGCCCGATAGCCACACCGGCAAGCGAAACATGTGAAAGCGTATCCGCGATAAGAGAATATCGACGCAATACCAAAAAAATCCCAATCAAAGGCGCGATAATACTAATGAGGAGTCCTGCTTCCAGTCCGCGAATGATAAATCCATATTGAAAAATCTCGAACATATCCTAGTGGTCGTGATGAAGATGAATAAAACGCACGTTTTTTCCGTATAATTTCTCGGCATAATCGCCTTTGAGAAACTCTTCCGGATCGCCATGATATATCAGAGTCTGATTGATGCAAGCAAGCTCAGTCACCTCTGCAGCTATCGCGTTTATGTCATGCGACACAATAACGAGGGTAAGTCCGAATTCTTGATTGAGCCGTTTTAACAACGTATAAAATTGTTCTTGTGTTTTTACATCCACCCCCACCGTCGGCTCGTCGAGAATGATTACTTGCGGCTCTCCCGCGAGCGCCCGCGCGATAAACACGCGCTGCTGTTGCCCGCTCGAAAGATCCCCAATCAGTCTGTCTCTAAAAGCGCCCATCTCCACCTGCTCTAGCGATGTTTGTATAATTTCCCGGTCTTCTTTGTTCAATTGTTTGAACAAACCTTTTCTGCCATATCTGCCCATGGCCACCACTTCAAAAACCGTTGCCGGAAACAACGGATCAAAATTGATCGCTTTTTGCGGTACATAGCCGATTTTGCTCCATTCATTGGCACAAAGACAAGAACTGCCAAATAACTTTATTTCTCCTTTACTTGGTTTGAGCAAACCCAAAATAATTTTGAGAAGCGTTGTTTTACCGCTGCCGTTTGGTCCTATAATGCCAAGATAATCACCTTCATGCACGATGAGGCTGATATTTTTGAGCACCTGATCATGATCGTAAAAAAATGAAACGTTTTTTACTTCAATGATATTTTTGCTGTGATCTACCGGCATTCGAGAGCGATTTTAAGATTTGCTAAATTGCTTCTCATTTCCGTAAAATAATTTTTTCCTTCCGCGATTTCATCTTCGCTCAAGCCCTCAAGCGGATTTAACACCAATATTTGCGCGCCGACTTCATTCGCTATAGTCTCCGACAATTTCGGGC
>CAZKQL010000088.1:0-249 GCA_964554925.1 uncultured Gammaproteobacteria bacterium
GTGCAGCAGCTGCAGGCTTGTCCACCCTCATTCCATCCGAACCGATCTGCGAGACCATCCGAGGCGGCGGTTCAGCGACACGAAGGTGACGGTCGCCGGGGCTCTTGCCTCCGGACTTTCCGCCTCCGGGTCCTTTCTTTTTTCCTCGAGCCATGACTGGGCTCCTTTCAGTAAATCTTGACGCGAGATTGCGCCATAGATACAAACAGTCTTCCAGATTAGTTTTCCCTTGTCAATTAAAAAGCAGAT
>CAZKQL010000088.1:259-2917 GCA_964554925.1 uncultured Gammaproteobacteria bacterium
GGGTATATTCCCTGCATCTGCTTTTTAATAAAGGTTCCAATTAATTTTCCGTCGGTACACCTTCCATTTCCGACTCCACTCCCGGCACACCTTTTTCTTCTTCCGGAGCCTCCCCACGTTCTACCGCTTCCCAAACTTTTTCTCGTATTTTTGCCATGAGCGTTGGGTTCTCTCGCATAAATTGTTTTACCTTTTCTCTGCCCACACCCAATTTTTCATCTTCAAACGCGTAACTGTTTCCCATTTTTTGAATAATCTTATGCATAACACCGGTGTCGAGCAAATCACCGGAAACCGAAATTCCTTCGTTATACATAATGTCGAATTCCGTGGTACGGAACGGCGCGGAAACTTTATTTTTTACGATTTTTACTTTTACGCGATTGCCGATTACTTTGTCGCCTTGCTTTATTTGCGCGGAACGTCGCACTTCTATGCGAACAGAAGAATAAAATTTGAGCGCGGTTCCGCCGGTGGTTGTTTCCGGATTTCCAAAGAATACACCAATTTTTTGTCGAGTTTGGTTTATGAAAATCACCACGGTTTTTGTCTTGCTTACAATACCGGTAAGTTTGCGAAGCGCTTGACTCATGAGGCGAGCCTGGAGTCCCATGTGAGAATCTCCCATTTCGCCTTCGATTTCCGCTTTTGGCACGAGTGCTGCCACAGAATCGAGCACAACCACATCTACCGCGTTTGAACGAACCAGTGTTTCGAGAATTTCCAGAGCTTGTTCGCCGGTATCCGGCTGCGAAATCAATAATGCATCAACATCAACTCCGATTTTACGAGCATAATCCGGGTCGAGCGCATGCTCGGCGTCGATAAACGCCGCGATGCCGCCTTCTTTTTGCACTTCGCTGATTACATGTTGGGCGAGCGTGGTTTTTCCACTTGCTTCAGGTCCAAAAACTTCTATGACTCTCCCTCGAGGCACGCCTTTTACTCCAAGCGCGATGTCGAGTGAAATTGATCCGGTAGATACGGCATCCACTTCCATGGATTTTGCCTCGCCGAATTTCATGATGGCGGTTTCGCCGTATCGTTCGCGGATTTGGTCAATCGCGCTTTGTGCCGCCTGCATGCGTTCGTTCATTATCGCCTTGGTTTTTGATGCCATATGTTTGTTATTAAAATTTATATATTTTGGTACAAAAAAGAGAGTATCGACTCTCTTGTTTATCAATCATATCTGCTCGCAACTGCGGTGTCAATCCTCGATTATTAACTTTTTCTTAACTCTCGATAGGAGATCCGGAACTCAATGCCTTTGTTTGCTTGTATATTATGTGTCGCGTCTCTTCTATCGCCTTACCATGCTTTTTTTCGGCGCGTATCATAATAGCGTTTATGCCCGGGTTCAGGGTAACGGTTTCGCTGAAATTTCCTTTTTCATCGCTCACAATCGTTGTTCCGTTTAAATAAATTCCGACTTCCGGCTCGGTGTAGCCTTTTATAACAATGGTATGCTCGTGGGTAATATGTCCTTCTTCAGGAGACAAGAGAACGAGCGTCGGGGGCTCGACCGTATTTTTTATTTGTCCGCCCAGGTATATGGATACCATAAGTATAATTGCGGCCACCATGCCATATCGCAATAATTGCGGGATATTGCTGAAATATCGTTTATGGTATGTTTTTCCCGGATGTTTTGCATGTCCCGCGAGAAATTCCAATTCTTCTTCCTTAAATTGTTGTATGTATACTTCACTTTCGAGCCCCAGTGCTTCTATATATTTTTTAATGAAATTTTTTTGATAAATGCTCGCGCAATCCAAATCAGAAAATCTGCATTCCTCGAGCGCGCGTAAATAATCTTTATTTATTTTTGTGCGAGTGGAGAGTTCTTCAAGAGAAACATTCTGCGCCAAACGAGCTTGCTTTAATGCAAGGCAAATTCGTTTCGCGGGTTCGAGTTGTTTTTTCTTGAATTTCGTCATACCTATCTTATTTCTTCCTCCTCCTCATCCTCCTCGATTTCCTCCTCAACTTCATCCAAAATATCTTCTCCGTATTGATCGTCTGCTGTTTTTTCCGGAGCATCTTCTATGAGTTCCTCCTCAATCTTGTCATTTGCTTCTTCCCCTTCAGGCAATTCTTCTTCCAATTCTTCCTCAATTTCTTCTTCTGTGGGTTCATCATAATCATCTACGTCATCCATTTGCGTTGGTTTTTTGAATACCGTATGTTCACCTCCCGCACCCATTGTAGCAGAACCGCGAGGACCGGTCACTAGTATCTCGCGAGGTTTCGCCCCTTGGGCTGGGCCGATAATACCGGCTTCTTCGAGTTCATCAAGAATTCTGGCTGCGCGAGCATACCCCAATTTCATGCGGCGCTGCAAAAATGACGCGCTCGCTTTTTTGCTTTCAATAATCAAATTTTGCGCTTCCATGAACATAGGGTCTCGGTCATCACTTGGCCCGCCAAACATACTTGCCGTGCCGCCCTGCGGTTTGCCGACAATCGATTCGTCATATTCCGGTTCCTCGTCGCCTTTTAAATATTCCACTACACGTTTCATTTCAAGTTCAGAAATAAACGCGCCTTGAATACGTACGGGTTTCGAAAGTTCCGCGGTCTGGAACAACATATCTCCGCGGCCAAGCAATTTTTCCGCGCCGGACGAATCCAAAATCGTACGAGAATCAACAAGAG
>CAZKQL010000089.1:0-2875 GCA_964554925.1 uncultured Gammaproteobacteria bacterium
TACCAGCGCAGCGCCTGTAGGCCATCTCCACTTTTTTGTATATTTTGCAGCGTCGCTTTTGCTATGTCATCGAGCTTGAAACGCTTTCCGCTTGATTCTTTTATTTTTTCCAAAATATCGAGATGCGGGATAATAGTCAAATTGCCCGCATAATATTTATTTAAAATCGGTATATCAAAAAATTTGCTATTGTAACCGATAAGCCGTTCCGCTTTTTCCAAAATCGGCCACAAATGATCTGAATTCGCCGACTCCATAATCATAGAGCGATACCATAGTAACTTTGAGCTGGTCTCGATTTTTTATGTCTCCGTATGTTTCTATATCAAATACAATTTCTTTCATACCTATGTTTTCTTAAACTTTACCGAAAACACCGGCTCGTATTGATTTTCGTATTCATCGGTAACCTCTACCGTATCGCCTTTCAGATACTGTGTTAGCGCAATATCGGTCATCAATTGCTCGTCTGATTCTATATCCACTTTTAAATCTTCCAGTTCGGTGATTTCTTGTGAAAATTGTTGTCTGACCGAAATTTCAATCTGCTTTTTTTTCTCGCGCATCGCCTTGAGATCTTCCACCATCTGTTCGTAGCCCGTGGTATTTTTGAGCGCGTCGCCATATATTTGGCGAATTTCTTTTTGGCGTTTTTTTGATGTTTGTAGCCGGGAGAAAACCTCTTGTAGATCCTTCATAAAGCGTTTGATTATGGTAAAAGTTGAGCCAGTATAGCATAGAAAAATCTAGCTTGCCAGAGTCAAAAAAATTGCGTAGAATGGGCATATTATAACTTATACCTCTATGCAAGAAAAATTTATTTCAGAATTGAAAGCGATAATTGATGAACGGCATCTTTTGAAACATCCGTTTTATAGAATGTGGGAAAAAGGCACATTACCAATAGAAGTGATGCGAAAGTACGCGGAACAGTATTACCATTTGGAAAGTAATTTCCCTATTTTTTTGAGTGCGATGCACGCGGTATGCGGCGACGCGTTTCATGTGCGACAAGAAATCACGGAAAATTTGCATGATGAAGAATACGGAAGCGAAAACCACCGAGAACTCTGGCTGCGCTATGCTGACGCGATCAACGCGAACCGCGAGGATGTAATGAATAGCTATCCGACTGAGGAAACAGCAAATGCCGTCGAAACATTCAGACAATTATCATCACAGCATTTTTTGGCCGGCGCAGGCGCCCTTTCGGCGTATGAATCACAGATGCCTCCGGTTTCAAACAGCAAAATTCAAGGATTGAAAAAACATTACAATGTACACGACGAGCGAGGACTGAAATTTTTTGAAGTCCACGGCGTGCTCGATATCGAGCACGCGGATTCTTGGTGGAAAATAATTGAACAACACGCGACAACAGAAGAATTACAGAAAATGGTACGAGATGGAGTTACAAAAGGTCGTGATGCGTTATGGGGATTTTTGGATGGCATCTGCCGCGTCTACATGCCTGAATACAAAGCCGAAATTGACCGCATGTATGCCGAGGTCGGCGTGAATATATAACATGCATTTTTCCGAACAAAAAACCTATATAATGGGAGTTTTGAATGTTACGCCTGATTCATTTTCAGATGGCGGAGATTTTTTTGATGCGGAAAAAGCCGTAGCCCATGCAAAACAGATGATATTGGACGGCGCGGATATTATTGATATTGGCGGGGAGAGTTCACGGCCCGGATCTGATCCTGTTTCTGCGGAAGAAGAATTGCAGCGTGTATTGCCGGTAATTAAACAATTAAGGGCGGCAAGCGATATTTTTATTTCCATTGATACCTACAAACCCGAAGTTGCTCGCGCGTGTTTGGAAGCGGGAGTAAACATGGTAAATGACATTTCCGGACTTGCGGATGATGAGGTGGCTGCGGTGGTTGCAGAGTATGATGTACCTGTCATAATTATGCACATGCGGGGTATGCCAAAAACCATGCAAGAGCAGCCGGTATACAAAAATGTAGTCGAAGAAATCAAACAATTTTTTTCAGAACGAATTGAAAAAGCGCGCGCGTTTGGCATAAAAGAAATAATACTCGATCCGGGAATCGGTTTTGGGAAAACATTGGAACATAATCTTTTGATTCTAAAAAATCTTTCTCAGTTTTTGGAGTTTGGTTATCCCTTGTTGGTGGGCACATCCAGAAAATCATTCATCGGAAAAATCACCGGACAAAATGTAGATAATCGAATTGAGGGCACGATCGCTTCCGGCACTGCCGCGATTTTATATGGCGCGCGCATTATCCGCGTGCACGATATAAAAGAATTAAAAGCCGCGGCGCAGGTTACTGACGCCATAAAAAATGCAACATAATATGCACGACAAAATTATTCTCAAAGATTGTCTGTTCCTCGTAACGATTGGTATAAATGATGCGGAACGCGTACTGCCACGCGCGCTATACATTGATATCGAGCTGCTGACCGATATTAGGGAGGCGGCGAAAGCGGACAAAATTGAATCAACCGTTTCCTATACTGATGTGCACACCGCGGTTGGTAAATGTTTGAACGGCAAAATATGGAATTTGGTGGAAGCGGTGGCGGAATCCATCTGCACTACCATTCTAGATCAATTTCCCATCCAAGGAGTTCACGTTACGGTAAAAAAACCTTCAGCGCTGCATGATAGGAATGTAGCATACACGGCGGTGGAGATTACCAGGATGAAATAAATTAGCAGAATAACCATGCACGCGCAAAACCACACCGTAATTCTCGCTCTCGGTTCAAATATCGGAGACAGAATTTCGCATTTAAAAAAAGCAAAAGAAGAGCTCAGTAAAATTGGAATTCTGGAAAAAGAATCGAACATCTACAAAACCGAGCCGATCGGATATGCCAATCAGGACTGGTT
>CAZKQL010000090.1:0-2842 GCA_964554925.1 uncultured Gammaproteobacteria bacterium
TGCTTATGTCGGCGGGAATTGTCGGCTCAAAACAAATATTCATACATGGATTTATAACCAGCGAAGGCCAAAAAATGAGTAAAAGCGTGGGCAATGTGGTGGATCCCGTGGTTATGGTTGCAAAATACGGCGTCGACGCGTTGCGTTTTTATTTGCTTGGCGCATTGCCCGCGTATGATGACGGAGATTTTTCGATAGAACGATTTGAGCAGCTCTACCATGCGCATCTGGCAAACGGACTGGGAAATCTTACCATGCGCATTACTACAATGATAGAAAAATACGCCGACTCTACTGCTCCCGCCGCTGGGGATGATATTTTTGGTGTAGACAAATTTTGGTCCTCGTATCACCGGCTCATGGGAGAATATCGGTTTGACGAAATAGTAAAATTGACAACCGAATTGATCGCTCGATGCGATGAAACCATATCACGCGAAAAACCGTGGGAAAAAGCGAAACAAGGCCAGGATATTTCGCCACTTCTATACCGGCTTATAGAATGTTTGCGTCACATATCGCTTGCGCTTTTGCCTATAATTCCGGAGTCGGCCGAAAAAATTCTCTCGCAGTTAAGTATTGATGTTAATCAATTGGAGTCACTGGAGCAGGAACAGATCTGGGGAAAATTGCCTGCGCGTGCTATAATCACAAAAAGTGACATTCTTTTTAAAAGACTTGATTCATAAAAAATATGTCTTGGTTTGATATATCCCTTATAGGCGTTATCGCCTTATTTGCGCTTGCGGGTTTTAGACTGGGAGCAATTCACACGCTCGGATCCGTAATCGGCACTATTCTCGGAGTGTATCTCGCGGCAATCTTCCGAACGTCATCATGTTCATAATTGCGTTTGTTGTCATAAATCGTTTGGTCGGTTTTGTTTTCTGGATTATAAGCCGAGCCTCTAAGCTCGTTACTCGGCTTCCTTTCATATCTTCGATAGACAAATTAATCGGGCTTTTGCTCGGTGTGCTCGAGGGTATCATTACCATTGGCGTGATCATTTATTTTGTCGAGCGTTTTCCCATATCAAAGAAGCTCATGGAAATGATCGCTTCATCAAATATGGCAGAACAGATTCGTAAAATCGCGAACTTGTTTATCCCTTTATTTCCGGAAGGTTTGAAATTGCTCAAGTCTACTGTTGATTTTGTAGAAGGTGTGTTTAAGTAATTATGATTTTGGACACCCACTGCCATATACAATTCAAAGGGATGGATGCTGATCGTGACGCGATAATTGCTCGCTGTCGCGAGAAAAAAATGGTTTTAAATTTGGTAGGCACACAAAAGGACACGAGTAAGCGCGCAGTTGAGCTGGCAAAGCAGAACGATGACATGTATGCCAGTCTTGGCACGCACCCCAACCATCTATATCCTACCTATGTCGACGAAGAAGAGTCGACATTTATATCTCGCGAAGAGGATTTTGATGATGCGTATTACGAGGATCTGTACAATCAAGCACCAGAAAAAATTATTGCGGTGGGCGAAACCGGGCTCGACCTGTATCACATTCCCGATCCAGCGGAAATGCCTACCGAGCAAATTCTGGAAAAACAAAAAAAAGTATTTTTGGCGCACGCTGATTTCGCGCACCGCCACAACATTCCACTCGTGATTCATGTACGCGAAGCGCACGAGCACATGATACGTGTTTTAAAATCGCTCAACAGACAAGTAAGGGCAACCATACATTGCTACACCGGGAACTGGGAATTCGCGCAGGAATATCTTGCGCTTGGCTGTTACCTCGGCTTTACCGGAGTGATTACCTTCCCCCCAAAGAAAACCAATCCGGAGCAGCAATTGGGGCTACTCGAGGTGGTGCAAAAGATGCCGCTCGATAAAATACTTGTGGAAACCGACGCGCCATTTTTGGCTCCACAGGCGTATAGAGGAACTCGTAGTGAACCCTGGATGTGCGAGGAGCAGATCAAGAAGATTGCTCAATTGAGGAATATGAGTATCGAGGAGGTAGAGAAACTCGTATTTAAAAATTCGTTGAGGCTGTTTGATAAGGTTAAATGGTGAGTTTTTTGGGATTTGTCTAAATTTGCCCACAAAAATAGCCAAAAAATAAATTGACAGGGTAGGGAGCTTCTTATATACTATCGGCGCTTTAACGGGCGCCTTTTAGTTGAAAAATAGGCTGAAAATTCGATAAGCTCTACGAGAACCGAAATTTGCTATGGCAAAACTATTCATACGACAGTACGCAAAAATTTTGTACCATGCCACTCAAGGACTCACCGGCAAGGATCTCGATGCGGCGGTGGTTCTTTTCATAACATTTTTGAGGGGGCGGCAGACACTCAAAAAAGTTAATGTCATATTGGACGATTTTGTAAAATACGCGCATGCGCAAGAGGGTATTGATACGGTGGCCATTTCCACAGCAAGAACATTACCGAAAACAACGGCAGAGGAAATCGCGCGCGCGTTCAGCAAAAATTTTGAACTCGAACAGCATGTCGACGAGTCGCTGATAGGCGGAGTTAAAATTCAGAAAAAAAATACGGTTTACGACGCAAGCATAAAGCTGCAACTAATGAAATTGAAAGAAGCGTTATCAAATTAATCCCATAAACTCGAATTTACTTTTTTTCATATGTCATATACAGATCAAGTAATAGCATCGATAAAAAAGAATCTTAATTCTTTTGTAAGTGAAACACAGGTGGAGGAAGTCGGCGCCGTATTGGACGTGGGAGACGGAATCGCGCGCATGAGCGGACTTGAACGCTGCCAAGCACAGGAGATGCTTGAATTCCCCAATAAAACATATGGAGTGGCTCTAAACCTCGAAGAAGAAACCGTCGGAGCGATTATTCTTGGAG
>CAZKQL010000091.1:0-579 GCA_964554925.1 uncultured Gammaproteobacteria bacterium
TATTCATATTGTCGATGAATTTAAAATGATGTCATAATATGCCACAATTGAATTTTAAAAAAATAACATTAAAATCGCTCGCCAATGAAAAGGCGACGTATAGTTTTTGCGAATTGAAAGAATATATTGATTGGGAAATAAAGCGCGTGTATTTTATACAAAATTGTAAAGAAGCAACCGGCCAGCATTGTCATTTTATCGAGAACGAATTTTTTCTTATGGCACGGGGAAGCTGTACGGCGGTAATTGACAGGGGAAACGGCCGCGAAGAAATTATCTTGCAAGGACCGGACGAGGGGATAATCGCGGGTCATCATGTGTGGCATGGATTTAAGGATTTCAGCGAAGACGCGATACTGATTGCGCTTTCATCGACCAATTATAATCCGGATCGCAGCGATTATTGCGAAGATTATGAAAAGTACCGGCAGATTTTGAAAGAGGGAGGATTTACCGCGAGTGAATAATGGGCGACACCCCGCACCTGTGACCGCATTGCCCTGCAGAGCGACGGGAAATAGACCAAGCAATTGACAAAAAGTAAAAAAAGAGGTAGCGTTTTAGCACCTCTTTTTTGTT
>CAZKQL010000091.1:589-2812 GCA_964554925.1 uncultured Gammaproteobacteria bacterium
GAGACACATCGGCCGAAGGCCGAAAGGATAAACATGGACAAGAATTTGGCCTCGCTCCTCGTGATCGAGGGGCAGGCGACGGATGAAGGCGACCTCAATGTCCGGCTCAAGCAGGCCGGGCTCGACGAATATTCCATCGACTGCGGATGCTCCGCCGCCATGGTGGCCGTGGTGCGGCACTACAAGCCCGCGGCCGCTCTGCGCCAGCTCGACGAGCAGGGCATGAACACGAGCGTGGCGTCGGTCCACCGGTTCCAGTTCTGCAGTCGACTCCTGATGGACATGGTGAGCAGAGTCGGGAACAGCGTCGTCAAGGCGCTCATCGTGCACAATGCCGCCAGCTGCATGTCGATCTCGAACGGGTGCATGCCGCGCGCTCAGCGTGGGCTGAACAACAGCGCGCTGTCGATCCTCGACTCCGTCGCCCGCGGCCCGGGGTACGAGCACGGAGAAGTCAACTGGACCATCGTCTGGGCGAAGGTCTCGGCGGGCCTCTACGAGGCGGGTCACATGGACATGCACGAGATGTCCTACATGGCCGTCACCGACATGATGGAGGTCGTCCAGTCCAAGGACACGGCCGGACGCCGACTCTTCCTCGCGAAATGGCTCATGTCGCAGGGCCGGCAGTACGACGCCATCAAGGCGCTCGAGCCGGTCGAGGCCGAGGGATACGTGAGCGCGCCGAACCAGATCTCGGCGGCGCTGGGCTACCTCGCCGAGCTCCGAGGCACGGGCGCGTAGTCTGGCTCGTCAACGGCATCATACACAGACGCGTGCTGGCGTCTGCACAACTCATTCTGCCTCCGGACTGGAGAACCGGACGGCGCCTCGGTCAGTACACCGGGGCAGGCACATAAAAGCATCATCATCGTGGTGCTTTTGTGTTTTTGGTTTTACTGGGACCAATTTCCTTGTACCACCGAACTTTTTACGCTAATATAAGCACTATATGCATATACTCATATTAGGCGCAAAAGGAACTCTTGGACAGGCCTTGGCAGAAGAATTCTCAAAAAAACACACGATGACAGCCTTGGATAAGGCTGAATTGGATATTTCCGATGAAACGGCCGTCAGACAGAAGCTAACAATGCTAAAACCAGACACAGTCATAAACGCGGTCGCCATAAACGCGGTCGACGAGATAGAAAAAAATGATGATTTTTTTGAATTGGCAAAAAAAGTAAACGGGCATGCAGTCGGAGTTATTGGAAATATAACCAAAGAGCTCGGGATTTCTTTTATACATATTTCAACTGACTATGTATTTGATGGAGAAAATACAGATGGCTATATAGAAATGGCAGAACCAAATCCCATCAGCAGATACGCGGAGACAAAATTATTGGGCGAACAAGGGGTTCAAAAAAATACAGACAAATATTATTTGGTAAGAATTTCGAGGTTGTTTGGAAAGAAAGGGGAAAGCGACGCATCCAAAAAAAGTTTTGTGGACACCATGCTCGAACTTTCCAAAACAAAAACACACTTGGATATTGTGTCCGATCAATTCAGTTCACCAAGTTATGCTCCGGATGTCGCTGCATACATACAACAATTGATAGAAGAAAAAAAACCATACGGAATATATCATGCGGCAAACAGCGGCGCATGCAGCTGGTACGAATGGGCCGATGAAATTTTTCGACTCAAAAATATCTCAATCGATATTTCTCCGGTCCCCGCGTCGCATTTCAAAAGAGCGGCGCGAGCGCCCATGAATTCCGTGCTTTTAAATACAAAAATGGCGGCGCAACCGACGTGGCAAGACGCGTTGGCGCGCTATCTTTCCGCGCAAACAGTATGAAAGCCGTAGCTTCAGTAAAAAAAATAACGTGGCAAGATATGTTATTCTGGTTTTATTTTATTCTTCAGTATTTGTTTCCGGTGTTTCTCATTCTTCCTTTTTTGAATCCTGATGTATGCGGATTTGAATGTCCAAACAAAGACACAACAGGGGCCGTTCTTGGACTTTTTTTGATTTTTTCTTTTTTCAAATTAAAAAAAACATTTCCCAAAAAAGCCGCTGAAATATTAAAAGTTTTTTTGCCGTTGCTAATAAGCGCGTCCGCTTTTGTTTTTTTGTATGGATTTGACGCGCTCATGAACGACGCGAGAGTCTACGGTTTTGTGTCGGTAAGTTCCACTTTTTTTGCGATCGTGGTGTGGGTGTTATTTAATTCCATAAAAAATGCTTTTCGTACACGCAGACATGTAGTA
>CAZKQL010000092.1:0-2791 GCA_964554925.1 uncultured Gammaproteobacteria bacterium
CACATACACATCCGCGCCCGCGCCGGTCGCGTCTTTGGTAAAGCTGCCCATGCTCCAGCTATAATTTTTGCCGCCATTTATATCTTGCAAGAAATCAATCGCCAAACTCTGCGGCGTGCCTCGCGCCCAGAACGTGAGTTCATACCAACCGTTATCTTTTATGGTGTTTGTGGCGAATTGATACCACAATGCTTGCGATTCGACTTGCAAAGAATGTTGGCTGACATGCGTTGCGTCCGCGGAAATTTCACCGGCAGACCAGCCCTCTGTCGCGAGACTGAGTGCGTCTTCCCCATCACCAACCGGCTCAAAACTCTTGGAAATGACTTCTTGCACATTGTTGCCCGCGTTGCCCGTGTACGCGCGACATAAATTCGCGCTCGATGGACAAGATTCCGATTCTCCTTCACCTGATTTTGAGGTTGTTTGGTAGACGCATGCACCATTTTGATATTTTCCACCGCCTACACATCTGCGACATACCGAGCTATCTCCTTTTGCGTCAGTCGGATCATCACCCCACAAACCGCCTTTGTATTCACACACACTTTGCGTTCCCACCATGTTCGCTCCGGTAAACATCAATTTGGTAAGCTCAACATCTTCTTTTAGGAATGACTCGGTGGCGCGTATGGGATGGCAGCTCGAGTCGACTTTTACCGTTTCTTTTAATAGACGATAATAAATAACTCCGTTCTCGTCGTAAAGCGCCCTGCAATCCGCGTCGGCCGCTTCGGGATCAAGCGGATTGCTTAGGAAAATGTTGTAATTGGCCTCATTACATTTTTCAAAATTTTCTTCCAATTTTTCCGTAGTGTCCTCTACATACGCCGGAGCGCCAATGCCATAAAAAGCGGCCACGGTTCCGTCTATATTTGGAGCGATTTGCGCCACATACGCCGCCGCTTCCTTGCTTACTTGCAACAAATTATGCACTTCAAGCAAATATCCTTGATTTGCCGATCCTTTCCAAGAATAAAATACACGCTCGTTGTTATCGGTCGGCTTTTCGCAATAACGCAGGCTGCTGTAGTACTCTTTGTTTTCTCCTCCGGCCGCCGCGGTATCTATATTCGTGAATTCGCTACACCCTTCGTACTGCGCGTTACAAGCGCCCGCTTGGGCGGGGATGAAGTACACGGGGAATTTATCCGGTTCAAAAGAACTATCTTCTTGTTTGAACGTATCATACCCAACGCAAGCTTCGAGACACGCGTTCGCGCCAATGAGTCCGGTAAGCGAGGGAACTCCGTCGTCTACAGGATCATACGCGCGACAACCGACTTCTTCTTGTGTACAGGCTGCGGCAAAATTTTTGCACTGTTCGGGACGTTTTGCGAGTTCGGCAAAATCCGCGTCTTTTGTAGGCCATTGGACGCCCTGTGCCCCCGCGTCAACATCATAACATTGGTAGTACGAGGGAGCTTTTTTAATATAAATCGGCTTACTTGCTTTGTCGCCGTTTTCCAATTCCGGATAAAACGCGCTACAGCCGGTTTGATTTGCGGGACATGTGTCGCCCACGATGTTGTCATTAAAATATATGGAAGCTTTGGTACCGGTTTTGACCGACTCCTCACTGAACACCGCGGAAGAAATCCATTGGCTTGTGGTAGGGCTGCTAAAATCAGTCGACCGGCCGGTGCTATATGTGCGGCAGCCCACAGACTCTTGATTACATTCTCCAAAATCAACCGTGCGCGAAAGATACGAAGTTGTTTTGTTTGTCTTTGTATTTACATATGTGCTGCACGTCGCAAATTCCGCGGGACAGCTCTTGCCGCCGATTCTCCACACGTTTTCTTCTTTTGTACAATAGCCAAAAGCCTTTGGCAAACACTTGCCGTTTTCGTCCGTGGCAAGACAGGTGGAAATGTCTACACATTCCGTGCGGCGCTGCGCGCCATCTGTGTTTACCAACTCCGGCCCTACCACGTTTGCCTCGCACTGCGCGAGCGGAGCCTTTATCACCCAATTCGGATCTATCAAGTGACAAAACGGCTTTTTCGCGCTCGGAATCGCGACACCGTTTTTGTTGAATTCACAGTCTTCAAATCCGGCCACCACATCGCCTAGATGCCAGGGCTTGTCCGGATCGCTCTTGAGCGCGGCTATTTCAAAACCAACCGGCAAAATACGAACACGGCGAAGTTTTTGTATGTTTGAATAACAATATGCTTGCGTCCAGCATTTTGCTTCATTTGTATTGTCCGCTTCGCGAAGAGGCGAAATCAATTCTCTGTTTTTGTCGAGGAGTCCTTCTTTGAGAGCTTCGGCAATGGTAAGCGGCTGGCCGTTTGATGATCTTTGGATAGCTTTTCGAAGTCCGTCGTCCATGACACAATTATTGAATCCCGCGTTTTTGCCATTTTCCGGACACGAGACATAGGTGTTTACAATATCAAATTCAGATAATTGCGTGGGGACAGAAGTGATAAGATACGAAAATGCTTTTTCCGCGGCTTCGCGGTTTACATTGAGTACCGCCGCAAACGGATTCGCGACTACATCGGCGATCGCTCCGGAACCGTCATCCGGCGTATCGGGAAACAAACCGCCGGACAATAGACTTTCGAGCAGGGTTCCGACCAACGTATTTAAGAATGTGGAAATCGCCGAAGGAATAACCTGCAACATTCCGGAACCGTAAATTCCCGCGGTTTGCCCTGCGGTCAATTGGCCTTGTTGTTTTGCGGTCAAAGTTTCGCTTTCTTCTTTTATAAGCTGTGCCGGTGTTTTTGTTTTTCCGGAAATGAGACCGGTGAGTGATTTGAAACCTTCGCCTTCGGCA
>CAZKQL010000093.1:0-211 GCA_964554925.1 uncultured Gammaproteobacteria bacterium
ATCCACCGCATATACATCAATGCGTTCCAAAGAATATTCCGTTGCCGGAATATACGCAAACAATTCAACAATTTCTCCACCGGTATTTTTTAGTCCTATCTCCTCGCCCGATTCATTAAGGCTTCCCCACGAACTATCAAAAATAGCGGCGGTTACGTTTGGATAATCGAACAAAAATTGATTTGCATCCTCTGCAATTATGGCATAGGCG
>CAZKQL010000093.1:273-2787 GCA_964554925.1 uncultured Gammaproteobacteria bacterium
TGCTCGTCGCGCCATGAGCAAGTTGCAGTTTGTGATTTGTTCCACCCTCTAAAAATGTCCAACCACTTATATCAACAGATACGTCTCCCGCATTGTATATCTCCACCCATTCGTGATTATCCGATTCGTACGCGGCGATTTCTGAAATTACCACGGAAGACCCGGCCTCCGCGTGTATAACGGAATGTTGATCTGAAAAAAACAGCGAAAGAAAAATTAAAAAAAATAAAATACTGGCAATACTCAAAATTTCCCTAAACGCCCCCCTTATATTTTTCATATTTCTCCTTAAAAAAAATTATATAATTACAGTATACCGCACCGCGTCAAATTTTTTTTAAAATTCTACTGAAGAAAACCGAAAATGTTATCCACTATCCTCGCTATTTCGCTTCTTATACCCCGCGACCACAAGCAAAACAGCCCCCGCGACAATGGAAATATCCGCGAGATTGATAATAGAAGTGAATACTCTAAAATAATCTATCGTATAGCCAAAAAACATGCGGTCGATGATATTCGAAAACGCGCCAAACACCACAAGTGAAGCCCCAAACAAAAGTGACGGGCTTCGACTCTTACTATGATCCACATAAATAACCAACCCTCCAATAATAATAAAACTCAAAGGAATAACAATAAACTGTGAAACCGGAACGCTGAACGCAATGCCAAAATTTCGAAAGTATTCCCAACCTAGCCAAGGGTCTACCAAATATAATTCCGTGTACTCATTCATGCGAGCAACATATTTCAAAAATTGGTCGAGCAATAAAAAAAGCCCTCCGACAGAGCTTGCAGCAAGCATCGTGAGGGCTTTTCGATTCATAATTTATGCTTCGTTGGTGAGGACTTTTTTTGCGGCTACCGACGAACTTGAGGTCGGACGAGCGCGTAGACGCCGTTCGTCTATAGGCTCTCCCGTGTATTTACAAATACCGTAGGTTCCGTCCGCGATTCGCTTGAGAGCTGAATTTACATCGCGTAATTTTTTCTCGAGCGTTTCTTCCAAAGCTTTGTTGACCGTATACTGCTGCACTTCCTGCACATTGTCGTCTTCTTCGTCGCCAAATTCAGGAAAATCCGCGTCAAAATCATCTTTTGCCTGTGGATTTTGGTGCGCGAATTTAGCTAATTCTTTTTCAACTTGGTCTTTTTCAACTAGAAGCAATTGCTTCATTTCTTCTACGAATTCTTTTGAAAAGGGGCTTTTCGTTTTTTGTTGTTTTTGGGTATCTTTTGCCATAGGATATGTCGTTAGTAAAGAGTAGTATAGAGTATTTTGTGGATTTTGACAAGATTAAAACAAAAAGAGGTATCTCGAGGCCCTAAAATAAATAGAAAGCTGAAATACCTCTGCAGCTTCCAGGTCTGGGCATTCCCGACAGTCTATACACCTTTTTGACGACTAAAGGCGAACAAACTGTCGGAAACGACCAAGAGTCATGGAAACTCTTGTTGCCTCTCTCTCACCGCGCCATCGTGGGTGGTTCCTACGCCGCCCTGAAAAGGGTACAAGCGCTTATTGGAACCTCACGAAATTGTGTTCCGCTTATATGTGTTGATGTTACTTTTGCTGTTTGTGTTGAAGACGAAACGATGAGTGTCGTCTAAAATGCGAACATCTAAGCGGCTCACAAAAGGTGCAGTTGAGGGAGTAGCACAACCTACACTCGAGAACGGAGTTCTCGAGGGTTGCGCATATCTTTAAAGGATCAACGTATATACTATACCACATTTTAACGATTTTGTCAATATCCGGTAGTTTCGCAGCATTTTTAGGCTAATTTTAGCCAAAAAAAATGTGTATAAGTAGCAAAAAAATAACAAAATTTGTGTAGATTATTGTATACAAATTAATTTAATTTCAATTACCTGTTCGAGTTACCCACAATTAAACATGGTTTTCCACATAGTTATCCACAATGTGTAGATTATTGTATACAAATTTACTGTTTTAGCTGTGCATTACTCTGTGTATAGTGTATGATGATAGTAAGGATTAGGAGGAATGAAAATGAAGGAGGTAGTGCTCGGCTATTTTACAGCCATCCTGCTCATCGTTGTCGGTGCGGTCTATGTCGATCATGAATTCGGCATTATAAATCTTCTCAACTGGCTTTGCGACAATTGCTGGGACATCCAGATGTCCATGAGCGACTTCACAAACGAGGTTGGCCAATGGCTAAGCTACACAGGGCATGCGAAAAAAGACGCCGCCCTGCTCGCCTGCTGCAAAATGCAGCCAGCGGGTAGGGGTGCAACCGGTGTCTTTTTTTGTTTTATATGTTTTAGGTTTTGGATATTTTTAAAAAATAAAAGTGTACATTCCTCTATACAAATTGTGGATAAATAGGTGAAACACTTTTTAATATTACCAAAAAATGTTATTATTACTTTTATGTACTAACGATCCGCACGAAGCGGACTACGCGTTTCGGAGGACTGAATGAAGATGCGAGTTTTCGATCGACGATGGGGAGGCTTCGGCCTCACCCTGACGGCGATGGCGTT
>CAZKQL010000094.1:0-2543 GCA_964554925.1 uncultured Gammaproteobacteria bacterium
TGCTCACTTCGCTCGTTTTAGTCGCTAATTAAAACCTCTATGGCTAGAGAATATCCACTGGAACGTACCCGCAATATCGGTATCATGGCGCATATTGACGCGGGTAAAACAACCACCACCGAGCGCGTACTTTTTTATACCGGTAAAAAACACAAGATCGGCGAAGTACACGAAGGTGCCGCGGAAATGGACTGGATGGAACAAGAAAAAGAGCGCGGTATCACTATCACGAGTGCCGCTACCACTTGTTTTTGGAACAATCATCGCATCAACATTATCGATACTCCGGGACACGTTGACTTTACGATTGAAGTAGAACGTTCTCTTCGCGTACTCGACGGAGCGGTATGTCTGTTTGATGGTTCACAGGGAGTGGAACCGCAATCAGAAACCGTATGGCGTCAGGCAGACAAATATCGTGTGCCTCGTATTTGTTTTGTAAACAAAATGGACAAGATGGGCGCTGATTTCTATATGAGTTTGGCTTCCATCAAAGATCGTCTTTCACCAAAAGCGGTTGCGGTCCAATTGCCTATCGGTGCCGAATCAACCTTTAGTGCGATGATCGATCTTATAAAACAAAAAGCCTACGCATTTGGCGGCAACATGGGTATAGAAATAACCGAAATGGAAATTCCGGAAGACATGAAAGAAGAAGCTGTCAAATACCGCGCGACATTGATTGAAAAAGTCGCTGAATCAAGTGAAGTGTTGATGGACAAGTATCTTGGAGGTGTAGAATTGACTGAAGAAGAAATAAAAGCCGGTATTCGCAAAATGGTAATTGCAGACGAAATATATCCGGTTTTTTGCGGTTCCGCGCTTGGCAACAAAGGTGTGCAGAAAGTTCTCGATGGCGTTGTTGATTATTTAACTGCTCCGACAGACATGCAGCCGATCCAATCAACTGACGTGGATGACGAAGAAAAGAAGATTGAAATTTTGCCGGCGCTTGCCTTCAAGCTGGCAACCGACCCATACATCGGTAAATTGATTTTTTTTCGTGTATATTCCGGTACGCTAAAGGCCGGAAGTTATATTTATAACACTACAACCGGAGAAAAAGAACGCATCGGACGATTGGTTCGGCTTCACGCGAATTCTCGCGAAGATATAGAAGAAGCATATTCCGGAGATATCGCTGCCGCGATCGGTTTGAAAAACGTTCGAACCGGAGACACGTTATGTGGTGAGACCCGTCAGGTTATTCTTGAAAAAATTGAATTTCCTGAACCGGTTATTCATATTGCCATTGAACCAAAAACCAAACAAGACCAAGAAAAAATGGGTATGGCACTGCAAAAGCTATCTGAAGAAGACCCGTCTTTCCGCGTGCATACAGATGAGGAAACGCTTCAGACCATTATTTCCGGAATGGGAGAACTTCACCTCGAAATAATTGTCGATCGTATGAAGCGCGAGTTTGGAGTAAACGCGAATGTGGGCGCGCCGCAAGTAGCTTACAAAGAAACTATTCGCAAAAGTGTGGAGGCGGAACACAAATACGCCAAACAAACCGGCGGTCGCGGACAATACGGACATGTACTGTTGCGTCTTGAACCTATGGAACGAGGAACCGGATTTGAATTTGAAGATGAAATTAAGGGTGGAGCTATTCCAAAAGAATTTATTCCTGCTGTTGAAAAAGGTACCAAAGAGGCACTTGATAGAGGAATTCTCGCCGGTTTCCCCGTGGTGGATGTGAAAGTAACCTTGTATGACGGAACCTACCATGATGTGGATTCATCAGAATTGGCATTCAAGATGGCGGCAAGTATGGCTTTCCAAGAGGGTGCCAGAAAAGCTGATCCGGTAATTCTAGAGCCAATTATGGCGGTCGAAGTAATCACGCCGGAAAGTTACATGGGAGACGTCGTGGGCGATCTAAGCTCAAAACGTGGCCAAATCCAAGAAATGACCGATCGGGCTGCGGCAAAAGTAATAAAGGCGGCAGTTCCGCTTTCGGAAATGTTTGGTTACGCGACCGGACTTCGCTCTATGACTCAGGGTCGTGCGGCTTACACTATGGAATTTTCGCATTACGCGGAATGTCCAAAGAATGTTGAAGCAAAAATAGTTGAAGGGAAAAAATAGCCTAAAATAAACATATTAGTAAAGGGCCGATATCTTATTTCGCGCTAACCGGCGCAACAAGTCCGGTAGCGAAATAAGATATCGGCCCTTTTAGTTTTGCAGAAATTTTTCTTTTTTGCTATCATACAAGTAATTTTATTAATCCTTTTTATTTAGGTACTTATTTTAAGACTCTTTTTTGTATAATCATAAATGAGCGCTCAAAATAAGTAAGGTTTTTTTCTCTATGAGCACCTTAAAAGCAGCAGTACGCAAGTTTGCGTCCTATGTTGCAACCGCGGCATTTACCGCTACCATGACATTTGGTGGTTTTGCCCCGATTGCAGCATCAGCCGCAACTTGTGAAAAGCTTCCGTCCGGCACCCTTATCAAAGTAAAAGGGCACACTGCGGTATATTTGCTCGTCGCAAAAAAAAGCGACGCAGGTTTCCCTTTTAGAAAATATTTCC
>CAZKQL010000094.1:2553-2760 GCA_964554925.1 uncultured Gammaproteobacteria bacterium
TTGAAGTTGACCCTTCTTGTATTGATGATTATCAATCAGGCGGAGGTATCAATTTCCGCCCGGGTTCATTTTTGGTAAAGACTGATGTTTCTCCAAATGTGTATGCGGTTGGACCAAACAACATGAAACATCTTATCCCAAATGAAACAGTCGCGTCTGCGTTATACGGAACAAAATGGGCGTCAAAAGTGCGCGTTTTGGCAGATG
>CAZKQL010000095.1:0-2759 GCA_964554925.1 uncultured Gammaproteobacteria bacterium
GCTCTGGAGGGTCTCCTGGAGGGCCGTCTCCGCATCCGCGCACAGCTCCCAGTAGAGGTCCTCCCGCTTCGACGCCAGCACGCGCTTCACCAGCTTCTCGCTGGCGAGCCCGTCCCGCCCGGGCCACACGGGGACGCGCTCGGCGTCCAGCTTCGCGTGCGCGACCCGGATGAAGCCGATCATCTCCTCGTTGCTGATGGTGTTGATGGAGGCGAGGGTCGTGGAAAGCGTGGTATCGCCGTTCATGTGCTGAATCTCCTATGAAGTGTGTCGCCCGGCTCGCAACGCGCGGCCGGGTCGTAGGTTTGGGTCTCGGCTGATATCCGCGGGTTGCTTTTGAGGGCTTGCCGCTGGTCCACATGTGCCGCGTGGTGGATTTCATACAATTTTTCTCCTGTAGACACAAAAAAGGAGAAAAACTCTACGAAATCCTCCACAACAGCGTGTTGTGTAATCCATTTGCCTTGTAAAGAACGAACAGGAAAGTATATCATATTTATCCGCTTTTGTCAATAAAACATCCCCATTTTAGCAGAAATTTGGCTTATTTTAGCTTATTTTTTGTTTATTTCTTGCCGTGTAGGCTGCAATATAGAATTGCTCGCACACGCTTTTTTTGCTATAATTATACTATATAAATCCAACCGGCAATATGAAATTCAGACAAGCGCTATTTTGGGATACCAACCCAAAGAAGATAGACCCGAAAAAAAACGCTCAATATATCATAGAGCGTATTTTAGATTTTGGTAATGACAAAGAAGTCCGGTGGATGTGGAATTTTTATGATAGGGCTTTATTAAAAAAGGTGGTGTATAAATCTCGCAGTATTCACCCAGAAACAAAAAATTTATGGCTGCTTTTGACACAAAGAAAATAGTTTGGCATTACAAAACGCTCCCTCCGGAAACCAAAAAAGCTCTTGATTTTTTGTCAGAGCAAGACTGGCTCAAAAAGTCTAAATGGTACTTGGCGGGTGGCACTGCTCTTGCGCTAAATTCAGGAAACAGAAAATCCGTTGATTTGGATTTCTTTTTGCCTTTAAAAAGATTTGACAACGATGAATTATTGGCGGAATTTGCGGGGAATAAAAATTGGAAGCTGACGTGGAGAAGGAAAGATACCATCTACGGCGAACTCTTCAAAGCCAAAGTCAGTTTTATCGCGTATCCTTTTTTTGTCCCCAAACAGAAAGTACATTGGCATGGGACGGTACGAATTTTAGATCCAATTGACATAGCGGTCATGAAAATAATCGCCATTTCGCAGCGTGGTCGAAAGAGGGATTTTTTTGATTTGTACTGGTGCGCTCATAACGTGGAACCATTGGAAAAAATAATCAAAAGATTGAAAGTCCAATATCCATCTGTCGCGCACGATTACAACCATATTTTGAAAAGTTTGGTCTATTTTGTGGACGCGGAAAGCGATCCCGAGCCCGAGATTAATTTCAAAGCTACGTGGCCGCACGTGAAGTCTTTCTTCAAAAAAGAAGTTCCCGATCTTTTGCGGAGGCTCATAAAACTCGATTGATCGGCCAACCGCCCAATCAATCAACCGGTTGCAGACAAAATAATGAACAGAAAATTGTTCATTATTTTGTTTTTTGATATACTGCTCACCAGCATTCTCAATGCTATGGATGATACACAAAATAACGGTCTGTCACTTACACGCGAACGCAAAGTAGGATTTTTATTCCTACTGCTTTTTGCGATTTTGACCGTGGGTCTCGGCGTGCTGCAGCTGCGCAACACTATCTATGGTCCATTTGTAGTACGCAAACCAAAAACAGAAACAAATTTTGTTCTCGCGGACGAGACTACGCGGCTCCAACAAATCGATACGGATCACGATGGCATAAACGATTACGAAGAATTATATTTTTACGAAACGAGTCCGTATATAGAGGACACCGATTCTGATGGAATTCAAGACAAAGCCGAACTCGACGCGGGCGGCGATCCGCTCTGTCCGCAAGGCAAAGATTGTTCCGGGGCAGATGCCACACTTGAGGACAAAGTAAGCGTGGGCACATCCATCGGGTCAAACGTTTCCACGCCGAGCGAATTGATTTTTGGCGCCACTCCGGTAGGCTCCACCAGCACGCCGCCTTCGTTTGACTTAAACGGTTTGATACAAGATCCTGCCGCGCTTCGTCAAATTATTCTTTCCACCGGCAAATTGAAAAAAGAAGATTTGGACAAAATCAGCGATGCCGATCTCATGAAATTGGTTCAGCAAATTGTACAAAATCAACCGACTCCGGTACCCACCGCTTCTGTCGCTCCATCGGTTACCGTTACTTCCACCACCCAATAATCTATGTTTCAACAAGGTCAAAAGAAACACGCAAAGATTACCGTTGTTGTTTTGATTGCCGTATTTGTGGTGGTGCAAGTTTTGGGAATTTTCTTTTTTGCCAAACAAACAAAAGCAATAGTGGGAGCGCCGGACGTAGTTGCCGCTCTTAGTGCGAAATGGACATCAGATAGCATACTCGAATCATTGCTCGCCGCAGGACTTGGCGCTCTCGTCAATGCGTCTTCGTATTTTATGCGCAAACTCGCGTATGATAGCGCGAAATATATCGCGTCGTCGGCCGCCGGCCAGAAACCGCTTGTGTTTCAGGAAAGCGCGGGAGATTATTTCAAAAATGTGGCGCTCGATTCGGCTGCCGGCGCCATTGATCAATTTGGAGAAGGATTGTTTGGTATGAGTCTTTGTCGACCTCCGGATTTGCGCGTGCAGGCATTCAT
>CAZKQL010000096.1:0-1058 GCA_964554925.1 uncultured Gammaproteobacteria bacterium
CCACTACGCGCAGAACATCGCCGCCGGTTCGACCGTCGTGTCCATGGCTACCCTCACCGGCGCGCAGATGGTCGCGCTCGGCAACACCGCCGCGCTCTACAGCAACGACGACAAGCTCGGCGCTGACATCATGACCGCCGCCCTCGAAGCTGGTGAGAGCTTCCATTCCATGCCCCTCGATGCGGGCACCGTGCCCCTGAACGATTCCGAAGTCGCGGATGTCCGCAACCTCGCGACCGGTCGGGATGGTGGCAGCATCACTGCCGCCCGCTTCCTCGAGAGCTTCGTGCGCGACGGCACCCGCTGGGCGCATATCGACATCGCCGGGCCGGTCTGGATCGACGGCAAGCCCCGGTTCGGCCACGAGAACAAGGGTCCGACCGGCTTCGGCGTGCTCACGGCTGCGCGCTTCGTCGAGAACCTCTGCGTGGCCAAGAAGTCCTAGCAGCGCACCGCGCAACTACACCCTACAACTACACCCCACAACTCGATGAGCAGATGCTCACCACAACTACAAGGAGATCACCGAGCTCTGGAACATGGAGGACCAGGGCACTCGGATTATTATTTTCTTTTCATGCCTCACTGGATGCCAAAAGGAAATAGTTTACGAGTTTGCATTTTCTCTTGCCGCATAAATAAAATAGCACCGAATATATTCGGTGCTATTTTGGACGCAGGGAGAATCGAACTCCAAAGGCCGGGTGACAAGCCGACCTACGGCGCCAGCCGTCCTGCGCCCGTACATTAATTCTACACTACACCATCAAATTTTTTTTAAACTTTTGTATTCGGTATTTTTAAATTATATGCACAGAAAAATATTTTGAATAAAAAAGAACTCCCTCGCGGGAGCCCTGAAGTCGATACGGATGTTCCGTATGCCGGCCTGTCACCTAAAATTATTATACTGTATTGTTATTTTTTGTCAATGTAAACTCATCAAAATTCTTTTGGATTATAGACCCCGATAAATTGTTAGTCTTATTCAAAAGAATTCAATTTGAGTAGGCTCGCCGACGATGCAGGATGCACGCGTCGACGAGCCGGCTCATCTA
>CAZKQL010000096.1:1109-2374 GCA_964554925.1 uncultured Gammaproteobacteria bacterium
TTGTTGGAATGCGCGATTCAACATCGCGCCATGAACATGCACACGACCAAGCCGGCGATGATGCCGACCACGATCCCGATCCAAATGTCGCCCTTTGTGGGTTCCATTCTCTCCTCCCGCCTTCTCGTTTGATCTTTTAACATCTGACCGTCCTGTAGTTGGGCAGTCTTTGGGAACATCCAAGAAATAAGGTCTATATTTTCCTAAACTAGAAAAACGTAGTCCTTATTTCTTGAATCAAAAAGCTCCATCAACTACCAACTTTTCACTTGTTTTTTTATTCCAACTTGCATTGTAGAGAGCGATATAGCATCAAAACGGCGAGCACAAATTGAAAAAACGGCCAACAAGCCGAGTTTCAAAATGAGGTATTGGGGAGATACGCATATGACACCATGACAGTATCGCGCAGAGCTCCCCCTCTTGGGCTTCCGATTGACTTCTTCGGGTCTTCGCCGACTGCTGGCAGTTCGGCTGAACCACAAAAAAGTCAGAGCGGTCAGTCCTTGCGGCTGCAGTGTCGAGAAAGGGTGTTCGACAAACAGCTGCTTATCAGGCTAGGATGGCCTGTCAACGTTTCCAGCATCGTTGGACTAGCTACCCAATCTCAGGGTGGGTTCTTCCTGGGAGAGCGAATCATCCCATGAATTAAAAGCAACCTATCACAATCCTTAGAAAAATTCAAGCCCGTGCCATTGCCTGCGTATACCGCTGTGGACAACTCTGCGGATAGACTTGTGGAACCCAAAATCTAAAATCCTCAAAAATTGCTAATTTTAGCCAAAAATACCTTGTTTCTTGACAAATATTTATCCACCTGTTCTATTTGACAAAATCACTTTGAAACTGTATATTTATTTGGCTGTTGATTTCTTCAGAAACAGTCAGACTCATCGGAGCGAAAAAATTGTCTAGATTTAGCAAAAAAATGCGCAAAAAAGCAGATTCACCGCGCATTAAAAGCCACCCTCCCGATGCTAGCACAAGCCAAAGACAACTAAAACTCAAACGATTTCCTTCGCCCGAAGGAACTTTTTGTTATAAAAATAATCAACTGTTCTGTGCCAGCCCCGGCCCTAAACGGTTAATAAAAATACATACTGTATGCCCCCAGTATATAAACGCCAGTCGCTCAAGACCAATGAGCGCCAGTTCTTTACCGACATCCGCGATGCCATTACTCCGGAAAATCTCATCGAGGTGCAGAGTTCCTCGTATGATTGGTTTTTTAAAGAAGGTATCAAAGAATTGTTTGAAGAAATTTC
>CAZKQL010000096.1:2388-2753 GCA_964554925.1 uncultured Gammaproteobacteria bacterium
GCCGTTATCTTGAATTATATTTCGCGGATTACTACATCGATGAACCAAAATTTGATGAAACAACCTGCCGTGAAAAAAATATTACCTACGAAGCGCCGCTTCGCGTAAAAGTAAAACTCGTCAACAAGCGCACGCAAAAAGAACACACGCAAGAAATCTATCTTGGCGACATGCCGGTCATGACCGACCGCGGCACGTTTATGATTAACGGAATCGAGCGTGTGATTGTTTCGCAACTTATCCGTTCTCCCGGGGCATTTTTTACCGCGGAAACAGTACGCGGCCGCAGATATTATGGGGCAAAAATAATTCCAAACCGCGGCGCGTGGATCGAAATCGAAACCGATCAAAACAACGTCATTTGG
>CAZKQL010000097.1:0-176 GCA_964554925.1 uncultured Gammaproteobacteria bacterium
GGAGTACAAGGCACTTGTTATCAGAAATGGCAAACAAGTATTTATTGATAGTGAGGATATTGTAGTTGGGGATTTGCTTTGTCTCGAAGCCGGCGACAAAATTCAGGCAGATGGAAGAGTAGTCGAATCAGTGGAATTCTCGACCAACGAAGCGGCTCTGACCGGAGAATCGGAAC
>CAZKQL010000097.1:259-771 GCA_964554925.1 uncultured Gammaproteobacteria bacterium
GTGGTGACCGCTATTGGAGCATCAACAGAAATCGGCAAAATCGCCACTTTGATAAAAGACACAAAGGACGAGCAAACACCACTGCAACAACAACTCGAGCGCATGAGCAAGAAGATCGCACTTTTGGTGGTTATCATTTGCGTCGCACTGCTCTTGACAGGTTTTGCAAAAGGCGCACGCACGCTTCATGAAATGATTTTATTATTTGAAACAGCGGTCGCGGTGGCCGTCGCCGCGATTCCCGAGGGTCTTGTTATTTCGCTTACCGTAATTTTGGCTATCGGCATGCAATTTATTTTCAAGAAAAACGCGCTGGTACGCAGATTGGTGGCGGCGGAAACATTAGGGTCGGTAAGCGTCATATGCACGGACAAGACCGGGACTATAACGCATGGCGTCATGACTGTTGTTCGCGCGGTGACTTCGGAAATTGACATGAATAAAAATGAAATCCTTTCGTATGACAGAAAAAATGTAAATGAAAACATTGATGTTGAATCATTGCTTTATTT
>CAZKQL010000097.1:781-2736 GCA_964554925.1 uncultured Gammaproteobacteria bacterium
AATATATCGACATTGAGTCACTGTTGTATCTGGCGCTTGATGCCAGCAATGTGGTGATGCAGAATCCTCAGGACGCTGCGGCAGATTGGGAATTTAGCGGGGATAGTCTGGATGTCGGCATTGCAAATATGCTTTTGAGTATAGGGCTGTATCGTCCGGACACCGCGCCGCCGTATAAACGCATTCATGAAATTCCATTTACGAGTGATAGAAAGTACATGGCTGCGCTAAAAAATGTTGAAGTTGATTATTCGCTCGCGGTAAAAGGCGCGGCAGAAGTCATACTCGAGCGGTCGACATATATACACGAAAAAGGAAATAAGAAATTAACCGAAAAAAAGAAAGAGGAGCTGCTCGAACTGCACAATAAAATGACCGGAAGCGGACTGCGCGTTATCGCGGTCGCGTACAAAGAATACCGGGAAGCACCTGAGCATATTTCGGATCATGATGTGCATGACTTGGTATTTAAAGGTTTTCTCGCGTTCGAAGACCCCTTGAGAGACGATGTGCATGAAACTCTAAAAATTGCGGCACGAGCCGGAATCAGAACAATCATGATTACGGGCGATCATGTTATGACCGCTCAATCAATTGCCAGACAAATTGGTTTACCATACGATGATGGCGCGGTGTTTGATGGAAAAAAATTGAGCTCGATTGACGATGAGGAACTCAAAGAAGCGGTAAAATCAGTACATATTTTTGCGCGTGTCGACCCCATTCATAAAATTAGAATTGTGCGAGCTCTGCAGGCAAACGGTGAGGTTGTGGCAATGACAGGGGATGGTGTGAACGACGCGCCCGCCCTAAAAGGCGCGGATATCGGTATTGCGCTCGGGTCCGGTACCGCGGTCGCAAAAGAAACCGCGGACATGGTGCTTCTCGATGACGCGTTTAGCACCATTGTTTCCGCAATAGAGCAGGGTCGAAATATTTATCAAAATATAAAAAAAGTGGTTTTGTATTTATTATCCGGCAGCCTCTCTGAAGTGGTGATTATTGCTTCAAGTATAATTGCCGGATTGCCGCTCGCGGCGCTGCCCGCCCAAATTTTGTGGATAAATTTGGTAATTGATACCTTTCCAAATATCGCGCTCGCTTTTGAAAAAGGAGACAAAGAAATTCTCAATGATCCTCCGCGAAAAAAAGATGAGTCCATTATCGATCATCACATGAAAACGATTATCATAGTGAAGACGGTGGTAGAAAATATTATTCTCTTTAGTATATTTATCTATTTTCTACGGACTACCGACAACATCGCGCTTGCGCGTACGCTCGTGTTTGTCGGATTTGGAATCGGCGCCTTATTTTATATCTTCTCCATTCGATCCATGCGCCGTATGATTTGGCGCATAAATCCGTTTCAGAATGTGTATCTCGTACTGGCGGTTATTCTTGGCTGGATATTACTTGTGGGTGGAGTTCATTGGCAGCCGCTTCAAATTTTGCTTCATACCGTACCGCTTTCGGGTCACCACTGGTTTATTATGATTATTTTTGGTATGGTAAACCTGCTTATTTTTGAGGTTATTAAAGGATTATTTATTTTAAATCATAAAAAAATTAATACATAGCTATGCTGCAAACCACCTATATTTCCAAGTTAAAAGGACAAATGCTCGACTACGCCGAGAAACGCCGCGAAGTCATAAAGGCTGCCGGAGACGCGCTTCACATAGCAAAACGCTCGATTTTTGCCATGCATCGCGACGACATGAAGGAAGCAAAGGACAAATTGCAACAGTCGGAAAAAATACTAAAAGATTTGCACAAAAAATATAAATCAAGCCCCATGCTTCTGGAAGAAGGATCCATGAAAGAAGCTTTGGAAGAATTTGTCGAAGCACATTTGCTGTATCAATTTTTGTCAAAAAAGCCGCTTGCGCAAATTGTAGGGTTGCCTATTCCGGCTGAAGTATTTATCGGCGGGCTTTCTGATGTTCCGGGAG
>CAZKQL010000098.1:0-1461 GCA_964554925.1 uncultured Gammaproteobacteria bacterium
GTCCGGAAACAATACCCGCGGATACACTATTGCTGAATTCTCCGAGCGCGTTCCCGATAGCAACGACAGATTGCCCAATTTTAATGGCGTCGCTGTCCCCGAGCGAGAGAGCGGGCAAATTTTGGACTTCAATCTTTACAATCGCCAAGTCACTTACCGGATCCCGTGCCAAAACTTTTGCCTCATGCGTGCTGCCGTCATTTAAGATTACCGAATATGCGGCCGCTTCATCAAATACCACATGTTTGTTTGTCGCAATCAGCCCATCGCTCGACACAATAAATCCGGTGCCGCCACCGATTTGTCTTTTTTCAGTGCCGCCTTGTTGCCCGGAATCCGGAATTCGCAGTCCAAAAAAATCTTGAAAAAACGGGTCTGCGAATTGTTGGTTTTTTGAAACTTCTTTTGTGACAAGAATACTCACTACTGACGGCGACGACTGTTCGACTGTTTTGATTACCGAGGATTCCACCTCGACATTGACGACTCTTTCGATTTTTCCGGTTTCGTCTTTGCGTATGTCATCCATTCTTAATATGTTTTGTCGGAGCCATACGGTCCACGATGGCGCGTCTACCGGAGGGTTATACATATAACTCCCCAAAAAACCTCCAAAGGATCCGATAATAAGAGGAATAACGACTAAAGTTGCAATTCGTTGTTCTTTCATATAGGTAAAATTATATCTTACATATAAATCGTAACACAGGAAAAATGCTTCTTCAATATAGAAAATTTTTCATAAAATTCGCTATTTACGATACAAAAAATTATTCACAATTGCCCTATTGTTTAATACAACTCACAGGTTATAATATTTCACAGCCGGCCATTCCGGCTATAACTCACTAACGACACACTATGCCAGTGTGTGCACAATGCGACTACGAAGTCGGCCAAGAAGAAATGTGCGAATGCGGTTGCGGATCTTGTATCGACTGTGGTTGTTCTGATAAAGGCGAATACGAAGAAGCCGATATCGAAGAATAAAACAGGGCTTGAGCCCTGTTTTTCTTTTTATGCATAGGATATTAAAGAAGTGTGATGCTCCTATAACAACAGCCCCACAAAGCTAACCGCTATCACGGCCGAAATAGAAAGCAAAAATTTGTACGCAAAACTTCTGTTTCCTTGCAAAAACGTATAGAGCGATTTGCTTAATAAATTCGTCGCGTTTACCAAAATAAAAGTAAAGAGCGCCATTTGGAAGGTAATGGTTTTCCCTGCCATGTCTGCCAGGTTTATGACTATCGCGTCCAAGCCTGCAAATGATGCGATGACAGAGCTGATAATAAATCCTGACTGACCAAAGAATACAAGACAGATTTTGGTAACCAGCTTAACCGTGATAATGAGGGCGGCAAATTTCATTGCCGGAATTAAAGAAAATATTTTCCTTTCCTTTCCTTTTTCCGTTATATTTTTATTGGCGGCATGTTTTGATTCTTTTCTTGAAAGATA
>CAZKQL010000098.1:1486-2662 GCA_964554925.1 uncultured Gammaproteobacteria bacterium
GCGTGATATCCGCCAGCCATTTTGCGTTAAGCGGGCCCACCAGCAAAAAAATCTGGAAAAAACTCGCCATGTTCGCAATGAGCGCCGCGCCCACCAGCGAATTCACTATGCCTGTTTTCTTGCTTTTCTGCGCCAATGATTGGGTGGTGGAAGTCGACGATATGAAACCACCGACAAAACTGGTAAGCGTAAAGCTGCGCTTATGGCCGAATATCTTTCCAAGAATATAGCCAAATACATCGATGCCGGTGACCAAAACCACGATAAACCAAATTTTTCTCGGATTAAACAGTTCCAGTGTCTCGAAACGTCCCAAGCTGACACCAAAACTATCAATCATGGTGTTTATAAACGGAATATCCGTCAGATGGATTGGAATATTCGGCAAAAAAGGCAGCACCACGAGCGCAATAATCGCGTAGCTGATGAATGATTGGATTTCTTCACCCGAAACACCAAGCATGAGTTTTTTGGTCATCGACTTCATGGAAAGAATCAACAGCAGCACGACCAAGAGCGCGACCGTAATTTGTATGGCGAGCAGTTCGGTGGTTACGAGAAATCCTATAAGAAAACTGAAAATGATGGCGATCTCATTGGTTAATCCGGAATGTTTGGTAATATAGGTGCCAACCGTATAGTACACGAGTACGAGCGCGGCCATGAAGACGGACAATAACAAAAACAAACTGTGCACCTCTTTGAGATAAAAAAATCCGGCGACCGCGCCAAGAAGTGAAACCAATGAGAACGTACGGATGCCACCGGCCGATCCCATAGCGTCGGCTTGGCCGTTACTTTCTCGCTGCAAACCTATAGCGGCTCCTATTAAAACCGAAAGCAAAAATTTAAATGGCAATGTTTCAAACATACAATGACAGGCGAAGAAATAAATTTGTTATGTAGTATAACAAATTATGGAATTTATTTGTAGTATTTGAAAAAATTATTCGTAACGCAATGCTTCCATGGGACTTTTGAGAGATGCTTGGCGAGCAGGATAGATACCAAACACCAGACCGACGACTGCAGCGACAACGATACCGATAACAGCGCCTGAAATCGGGAATGAGAAATTCCACGCAAGCGAAAGCGCTTTGCTCAAAATTGCCGCAGCACCAAAAGAAAGCAGCGAGCCAAACATAATTCCGAAAATACCGCCGAGGACGGTAAGAA
>CAZKQL010000099.1:0-2587 GCA_964554925.1 uncultured Gammaproteobacteria bacterium
GAAATAAAAACTGAAAACCGTTGAATAATTTATTGGGAATATTAGTTTTTATATAATGCACGTTGTCTTGTTTCCATTGTGGAATAAATGCGTCCACATTCTGGTGTGAATTATAAAACAAATAATACTGATTTTTTTGATCCACCAAAAAAAGAGCTTGCAGAAGCTCGTAGGTGTATTCGGCCACGCCGGTTCGGATTGGATTCATGAGACAGCGGATGTCGATTGCGATGTGCATATTATTTGGGACATTAACCACGGAGCGGTCATATATACTGGAGCACGATAAAAAAAATTATTTAGTCCTATCGTACAACGATTTCAAATACTCCCAATCTTCTTTGGTTCGAGCAAAAATCAGACTATCCAAATCCATCGACCATCCTTTTCCATTCGCGTCAGTTACAATAGCATCGATTTCCTTTGCCACTACAAATACAGCAGCCATCTCAATATTTGTTTTAAACATTATGACTCCACGAAAAAGCATCGGCTCTATCGCGCCACATTCGACGTCGACAAATTTCACATGATTATCTTTGTAAGGCAACAGGACTTCTTTGCGTGACAATTCAAGCTGGTCTAGTTCCGGCCTATCAGGCTGTATTTTGCCTAATCGAAAAAAATTTTTAACCTGTGCAACCAAATGAGAAGCGAAATGTGGACTATTGTTATAAGTGAAAAAATCATACTCAGGACTATTTGTAAGGGACTCTATTTTTGTAACGGAACCCGAATCATCATAATAGATTTTGAAAGCACCCTCGCCCTTAATACCGACAAAAAGCATTTTTTTTATTGGTTGTGCGATGATACCAATTAATGGATCTTGCGTGGTGATATCGACTACCGAAACAACCGATCCCCAAAATGCATCTTTAAAAAACCTAAAATTATTTGTACCCTCTATTGGGTCTACTACAAAAAGAAGTCCTTTGGTGGTAACAACCTCTTTCCCACTGGCTTCATGTTCTTCACCCCAAAACTGCCAATTTGGATACAAATGCTGGATATGTTTTTTGAGTTCACTTTGCATCCACAAATCTGCATTGGTTACGACATCATCTATTCCAGATTCGCCTTTAGTTTTGGTCTCAATTTGCATGAAATTTTCATCGCCGCGCAAAGCCGGTAATCGGATAAGTAACGGAATATACACAGAAAAAATATCTTCCACATACCCCCCGAGAGTTGTCTCGAAATCCATTTTCATAAATTTATTGCATCACGTCCGTTGCACATGAAAATCGAGCACGCATTGCTGCAGGCCTTGTTGAAAATCTTCGTGCCTATCTTCCACCGTGCGCCGGATTCTTTTTTTGAATTCATGCGCGTCAAAACGCTTTGCCCATTCCCGAATGTTCGCGCTATCCCACGCGTGCGGATCGAAATTGACCAGTACATTTGCGAGCGCTTCCCACGTCTGCTCGTAAAAAAACACGCCGGTATCGCCCGGAATTACCGTCTCGGTTACGCCGCCTTCACCAAATGCTACTACGGGTCGGCCGCAGGCCATGGATTCCACAGCCGTGATTCCCAAATCTTCCACTTGCGGATGAATAAACGCTTTCGCCCTGCTCAATACATCGGCTTTTTCTTTTTCACTGATGCGGCCCAAAAATTGAATGTTGCGTCTTGCGTGTTTTTTCAATCGCTCTATTTCCGGTCCATCACCAAAAATTTTCAGTCTCCAACCGAGCCGATTAAAAGCTTGCACCAAAATATCAAATCGTTTATATGGCACGACACGCCCACCGGATACAAAATAATCACCGACATCGTCTGCCACATAAAATAAATCAGTATCGACCGGCGGATAAATAACTTCGCTGTCGCGTCGATAATATTTTTGGATGCGTCCCCGCACCGTGCGAGAATTTGCGATAAAATGATCGACTCTGTCCACGCTGCTTTTGTCCCACATGCGCAATTTGTATATGAGCCGCGGAACAATCGCTTTTATAATTCTATTGTACTTCAAATCAGAAATATACTGATGCGTGTCGGTCCACAAATAACGCGTCGGAGTATGGCAATACGAAATGTGCAAAGTCTCCGGCCGTGTAATCACACCTTTTGCAAACGCGCTTGTAGAAGATAGTACCACGTCAAATTCATTCAAGTCATGGCGCTCGGTCGCAAGCGGCATCCACGGCAAATACCATTGATACCGCGTCTTGCCAAACGGCATGTGCGCGATAAATGACTGACGAATATCGAATTCCTTGAATTGCGGCAATTTTCGTTTGTCATAAAATAAAACAAAAATCGGCGCTTCAGGCCATATTTCGTGAAATGCATTCAAGACGCGTTCCGCTCCGCCGTCTTGTGCCAGATAATCATGCACGAGTGCGATTTTCATACTTCAATTATGCTGACTTTCGGCCAAATCTCCTGCCATTTTTTCTCTGCCATTCTTTGTTTGAATAATTCCGGTCTATGTTTATGTATGTATGGTGTTGGTCGCGCGACCATATGTACTAAATCATCTATGCCATAAGATGCTACAAAGGTCAAACTACCATCATTCTCAAGACGAATGGCAACGCAGGTTGCTGTTTCAGGCCATTTGGAAAATGCATCCGCG
>CAZKQL010000100.1:0-2470 GCA_964554925.1 uncultured Gammaproteobacteria bacterium
ATGACGAAGAGATAGTATTCGAGTCCGACCATGGGGGTTACGGTGCGGACGATATATGCTTGAAGCGCCGTGAGCAAAAGACTATAGACGACAAAAAAGACAAAGCGGCGAGCATGCCTTTCTTTTGTTTGAAAGGTCACTTTCGTGTGCAGGGCAAAATTGTAGACGAGATTAACGGCAAGCGCGATGACATATGCCTTGAAGTATCCGGCGAGACCAAAAACATATGTGGTAAAAAGCCAAGTGACAAAGAGATTCAGCGCCACCCCCGATGTGCCGGTCAAAAAAAAGTGAAGATACTTATGCTCGAAGAGGATCACCCTCGCGATATTGATGATTTTTTGCATGATCGTTTGGCAATAATAGCACATTGCATGTCCCATGTTACAATGGTTGGGATGAATCCCGTTAGAGGTCGCGGACCCGAATGGGGTCAAATAAAAATTATGAATCGAACAATTACTACTAGCATCAGGTGGCGACGCGTGCAAGGGGGTTCGCGTCCTGCCTCTAACGGGATGAAATGGATTATTGTCGGACTAGGGAACCCGGGCGGGGAATACGCTACGACACGTCACAACACGGGGCGCATTGTGCTTGAAAAATTTCGCGAGGCGAATGACTTTCCCGATTGGGAGGCGAAAAAAACCCACACCGCACTTGTGAGCACGGGCAAAGTAGCTAAGGCCGAGGTGCTCCTACTTGAACCGGAAACAATGATGAATAATTCCGGCAAATCACTTCTCACGCTCGTGAAAAGTAAAAAACAAACCGAACAGCTTGTCGTCATCTATGACGATCTTGACCTTCCGATCGGAAAATGGAAATTTTCGTTCAACCGCGGGTCGGGGGGCCACAAGGGAATAGAATCAATTGCGCGCACGATTAAGACAAAGGCATTTGTGCGCGTCCGCGTCGGCACCGCTCCAACATCGCTCTCTGGCAAAATAAAAAAACCGAATGGGAACGACGCGGTAGTAAAATTTATTCTGGGAAAATTCAGCGATAGTGAGCTTACAAAAAATGAGCAAAGAAATTTCCCAGGGGCTTGAAACACTTTTGAAGAGCGGCCGCGATGCTGCAATGGGAGAGTGGAACTAACGACACATAAGGGAGACTTATGTATTCGATACATAAGTCTCCCTTATGTGTCAAACTCCCTTATGTGTCAAACGGGTTGGTGAAGATAAAAGAAAAACGCACGGTGTTCCCGTGCGTTGCATGATCAGATTAGTTGATCTTATTTATCAGCATCAACTGATCAATGATTTCTTGTTTGGCGTTGAGACTTTCTTGGTTGACCCATTCTTCGAGCGTATATCCATGAGGTGGCTTAAAGATCGTCAAAGTCCCCTGTTCTTTGTAGATCTTCGCAATATAATAGGGAGCAGGCTGATTTGGCGTTGCGATACAGCGACGAACTGCTGTGCCGACCGTTTCATTGTTGGTGTATCGAAACAATGGCCGAATCAATTTTCCAAAAAGTATTTTTGTTTTCATCCCCACGTGGGCGAGGTATCGTCCTTCTTGCGAAAAAAGCACGCAAGTCGTTCTTGGTACGGCACATAAGTGATATTGAAGTTCATCTCCAGGAATTGTTCCCATCAGTTCTTGATCAACGCGATTAAATTTCGCGTGGCTTGGTCTCCAGTGTTCCGGAGTGAGATATTCAAGCTTGGAAATCCAAGAATACCTCTTGTCTTTCAGCATTTCATCAACGTGGTACACACTCACCGTTTTCTCCTCTTACGGCATCCCGCCGCGTTAAGGGGTTGAACCCCAGCAGTAAGCCCACTCGGAAGCGGTCTACTACGGGGCAAAAAAACTCTCCGATTGGGTTCATCCCGAACCTTCTCAAAGAGCGGCAGAGTACTCGCACCGCGTGCATCCCGCACATCGAGTCCCCCGTCCGCCTCTAAAGCAATCACCAAAACAAAATTTTGTCAAATTGAAGTCCGAGAATGTTACCTACATGCTATAATACGCGGTGTAATAAAAATTTACTCACCTTATTTAAAGTAATGCTTATGTATACCGCGAAAAATTACGAAAAGCTTTTGGGGACAAAAGGTTTTAGCGACGCGCTTTTGAAGAATCATTTCATACTGTACCAGGGGTACGTGAGTAATTTTAATAAACTCAACGACACGTTGGTCGCGATGGAGAAGGAGGAAAAATTTGGAACGCCGGAATTTTCGGAACTGGAGTGGAACGGCATGCGTTTGCACGAACTCTATTTTGGCAACCTCACAAAGGAACTCTCGGCGATGGGTGAAGACTCCGCGCTGTACAAAAAAATTATTGCCACGTGGGGCTCTCTGCAAATGTGGGAAAAGGATTTCCGCGCAATGGGCGCAATGCGCGGTATCGGCTGGGTCATCCTCTACCACGATGCATCATCGGGGGAGTTGTTTAACGTGTGGGTGAATGAGCACGACGTCGGACACTTCTCCGGCGCAACACCGCTTCT
>CAZKQL010000101.1:0-2469 GCA_964554925.1 uncultured Gammaproteobacteria bacterium
AAGTAGGTTCGAATGTTGTACAGTAAAGACCGCCTTCGCCTCGCAATAGCTCGGCTTCGGCGTGATGAAATCCGCCAAGACGAGCGAAGGAGGGTTAGCCCTTTCGAAGCTTTGTGCGAAGGAGGATTAGCCCTTCCGAAGCTCGCAAGAGCGTAGGCGAGCTTCAATATAGCCCACACATTAAAGGTATTTTGAGCGACTTGTCTTGAGCAAGGTCGAAGGAAATTGAATCCTTCGGCCCACGTCATATTTTGGGGGCGTAAGCTTGTTGACTTATTGAAACACAATCTCTATCATCTAATACAGAAACAACAGGGGATGTAATAAATGAGGTATCTCTTATTTGTTACCGGAGAGCGCCAGAAGGAAACAGGACCAGGCAGCTTTCAGTTTTGTGTGGCGCACGGACACGAAACAAGAACACACGCAATTGAAGCCGTTGACGATATTATCGCGAGAGCGGAAGCGCAAAAAATAATCCAGAGCTATCTTGGTAACTTAACGGGTTGGAAATGGCTCAAGGTGGAAAGTACAGAACTTTATCGCCCCATTGGATTCAATTAGCAAAATTTTACCTACGGGGGTAGTATTGGAGGCGCAAGATGATAAATGGTCTGGGAGTTTATACTCTGCAGACCTTTTTCTTTTACATAATTCAAAGAGCGAGAATGTGCCATCGTTTCAACAAGTCCCGTTAGTGGTAGCGTCTTGAGCGGGACACACAAAGAAAAATCCGAATGAATTAAAAATCGCTCGCGATATCAAAAGATATCAGGAGCGATGGGAGAGTCGCGCAAGAGAGCGAACGATGTTTTGTCGAGCTTGCGCTTCATATTTGTTGCGGAAGAATTGTGTTGAATAGATGGCAGGCCGATTGGAAAATGCTTTTAGCATTGCTGACCGTCCGACGATGAATGCATTTTCGGCGACCCACTCGTATTCTGTGCGAATCCGCCGCTCGTATTCATCGAATTTTTCCTCATCTTGTCCCAGAATTGAAAGGTCAACATCCACGATAATCTGAACATCGGGGTCAGTGGAGTCTGAAGCGTGCTTTGTCGCTATTATGAGATTGGCAACTGATTGCCCAAGGTTGTCGGGCAATAAAGCGTCTTCCGTCATCTGTATTGCGAGTGCCGCGCCGCGCTCCTCATTGTCTTTGGCTTTGGTGTCATAGATTGCGTCGTGATACCAGAGAGCCAATTCCACAATATCAGGATTTGCCGCGAGGTGTCGGACTTGCTCAAACTCATCAAGGCAGTGTCTGATATGTTCTAGCGTGTGATATGCCCGACGTGGTTCAGAATATCGCATAACGAGATCATTGTAGACCGCGTGCGCGTTTCCTCGTGCGCCAATGCGTTTCCATAATGCCAGCCATTGTTTTTCGTTTTGATTTTGCATATGGGCATCTTTCAGTTTTTCAAATACCGGTTTGGGGAGATATTTCTTTACTATTGTTTCCCATCCTTCCGGTCCGATTAATCCCTTCACCATGCTTGAACTGACCTCGGCGATTCCGCGTGGTGGCATCAGAAAAACTGTCGTAATGCCGGAGTTTAGATCTCCATTGATATTTCTCATCACCCGTTCATACTCATAATCGCTTTCGGTTCTGATGCCGCGAAGGATGAACTGCGCGCCTATTGATTGGGCATACGTGATGAGAAATTGATTTGCGAATCTGTCCACCTCAACATTCCCGAATCGTTCAACGGATCGGCGAAGCATCAGAACCCGATCGTCAGCCGAGAACATACAGTGTTTTTCCGGATTGGTCCCGATTGCAATAATGAGTTTGTTGAACAATTTTGCTCCTTGCTCAATCATCCACAAATGTCCGACGGTAAGTGGGTCAAATGTTCCGGCATACACCGCTAATTTTTCCACAAGTACCTCACTTTTAAATGTGCGTTCTATACTATTACATATAACAAATGGCGGGTGTTTACAAGGGATACTTTCAACGCATAATTTGGCCATCGCTATTTATTTTTTTCATACATATAAAAAATCCCCACGGGGCTACGGACCGGATCCCTCGATTTCTCTCAGGATAAAGCGGCAGAAATTATACGAGCCAAAGCACAGTGGTAAGAGGAGAGAGATTTGCGTTTTTTCTTGCCAACTTTTTCAAGCTGTCAGTCCAAAACGGTCTAACTCACACTGTAATCTGATTCGCCCCGCACCAAAACAAGTTTGGTGCGGGATAAAATTCCGTCGCATGGCCCTCCTTCGCGTAAAGCTTCGGAAGGGCATGGCCCATAGCCCCATAGGGACTTTGGATAATTATTATCATTATTTACTTCTCTCCTCTGTTTGAAAGCGCGAACAATTTCACGCCCTCAAAAGAGGAGGCGAGGCGACACAACCACGTGCCACCTCACCCCAAGTTTATAACCTTTTTTATTTGTTGTTGAACCGAGCCCGCAATGCCTCAAGGGCGTCTTGCGAAACACGGTTCTGCGT
>CAZKQL010000102.1:0-360 GCA_964554925.1 uncultured Gammaproteobacteria bacterium
TCGAACTCCCGACCTTAGGGTTATGAATCCTACGCTCTTACCAACTGAGCTACCCCGACATGCGAAAATTTGGTGTGAGCAGTTTACCCTGTTTTTGAAAAAAAATCAAGCGTCCGGACGCAGTGTCATTGTATAAAGCCGTAGTTGAGTCGAAACCGGCTCGGGTCATTGTTCGGCGCAAAACGAAGGCTCGTCTTTTGTGAGCCCTTCTTGTCCAATCAAATCAAATTTTTCTCTGTACTGTTTCTCAAGGTCATCGGGAAAATAATCATAGGGACACACCGCGGTATTGTGAATTTCGCTCGGATAATCGGGCTTGAAGCGATTTGGTTTTGTGGAGTTGTACACGCCAAAATCAAG
>CAZKQL010000102.1:370-2462 GCA_964554925.1 uncultured Gammaproteobacteria bacterium
CCACGTCTTGATATATATACGCTATGATCTCCCCCGCTTTAACTTCCATCGGTGTATCGAGCAGTCCTGATTTTGAGTCAGACTGCGGATCTGATGGAAATAGCTGCTTTATCTTTTCCACGGGATCTATATGCGCGATACGCAGCATTACCTCGCAGCTTATGCGGAAATCCAAAAAATACGGTCCGCCCACATAATGCGCGCCGCGGAAAAGTTTCATGTCAGTAGGCGCGTAAATGGGAATGCCTGTTTCGGCCGTATTGATATAACTATGAGTTTTCAAATCCCCGCTGGCTTTATGAAAATTTGGCGGGGGTACAATGTTTAATATCAATGTCGGATCAACGATAAAATGTGAAAAAACAGGATTCGCATCATTTTCGCATGCAACTTGCGAATTCGGAACCGGCTCAACGGGATTACTCGGCACTACCACATCCGAAGCGGTAAAAGGGGTTCCGTCCGGATATGTTTCTTCCGGCGAAATCGTAACTATACGGTCGAGCCTGAATCCAAGTTTTTGAAATACTTCTTCATCTGTAATGTGGCGTTTAACCGCTTGCCCTGTTGCGTCCGACTCGAGCCGATACACATCCGGACTTCCAAAATATTTTATTAGAGTAAAATTCGGATGGCGCGACATGTTCGTAATTTCACTTCCCATTTTGTATTTATCGAGCAATCGCGGATCCACATCCTCGACCCAATTCCACTGATAGCCAAGCGCGTTAAAAACTTCTTCGGATGTAATCCAATATTTCTCTGTCCCCAAAAGCAAATATACTTTCGGGTCCGCAACTATTTTGACGAGCGCTCCATATTTTGGGTCATAAAGCGGACCATAAGGCATGAAGCCAAGCGGATCGTTTGGAATTTGTTTGAGGGCCTGCGCCGGCGCCGCCTCGACACTGCCCCAAGACGGAAAATAGGTGAAAAAAATATCAGCTCGCGTAAACGCGCGTTTGGTGCAATTTTCCGTTATATAATACACTGCTGAAGAGTTTGGGGCTTTGTACGCGTAATGCTGATTGAAAACACAGCTTTGTCCGCGCGCGTCGCTTATGGCGAAAAATAAAATCAGACACCCAAAAAATATGGCTGCTGATACTTGAATCTTATTTTTTTGATAAACGCCCATTTTATATATCTTTTTCGACTTTACCTGTTTTCTTGTCCACTCTATACCAGCCAAAAGTTGCCGTATGCGATGAATCCCCTTGTTTGACGATTTCAAATACATGCACGTTCCACTCATCTCCCAAATCTTCGATCTCTACTTGCGCCTCTGAACCCAATTTTACGAGATCAAATTTGTATTTTTGGACTTCCACTCTATTCTCAACTTTGAGCCTGGCCTGATCTTTGTCGATCAAAGGCTCAACTTTTGCGGCTCCAGGAGTCCTAATGTTTCCATCTACGCTGTCGGTAACACTATCCGATTTATCACCAAGCGGGATATTTAAAAAATAAAATACAAAAAGGAGCAATGATACAAGAGCAATTGCGCCCACCAGAGACCAAACAATTTTTGCTTTCATATTTTTTTATACTTTTTTTGCAGCTGATGCCATAAAAGTAGCACAACCACAGAATTGATAAGCAACAAAAACGCGACAAAAATCGGAGCGCTGGTTTTGAGCAAAAGCGGAGTCGCGCCGGGAAGCAAGCCGGACATGACTTTAAATAGGGAAATAGTGGCTATAATCTCGAGCACCGCGCCGATTTTAAGCAATTTTGGAAAGCCAATAAGAAATAAAAGGGTGGGGACAAATATAATGAAAAAAAGATAGGCCATGCTGATGTTGCCCATAAGAATAAGCCCAAACCCGGTAAGCAAACCTCGCGGCTGGGGCGGTATCCAATCGAAATAAAAAAGACCGAGCGCTAGAAGATTTAATATACATGCCGTAATACGCAGCCGCAAAATCAAACCCGGATTATTTGAAAAATAAAAACGCGGCAACACCCATGCGGAAATTAGAGCGAGCGCTATCCAAAATAATGCGGTTGATATGAATTGTTCCATGAAAATTATTGTACCACAAAATGACGCGCAAAACTAAAAAACGCTGTGGAGAGCGTTTTTTGTACC
>CAZKQL010000103.1:0-2188 GCA_964554925.1 uncultured Gammaproteobacteria bacterium
GCTCTTAACGGTAGGGGTACTATTGATCCCGTTCTTTGGGGATATGCTTGTTGATGGATGGAATTGGGATTGGACCGCCTTCGCTTTTTTTGGTGTCATCTTGTTTGGTGCAGGTCTCGCATATGAACTTGCGGGGAAGTACGCCAAGACAGGAGTAATCAGCGGTTTTGTCTTCGGCGAGATAGTTGCCGGTGGAGCAGTAGCAACATTGAGATATATGAACCCAAACGATGATGCGGCGGGAGTCGTTATCATAACCTTTCTCGTCTCTGGATTATTTTTTGCGTTTGTGGGATATTTAATTCAGAAATATCTTGGAAAGAAGAGAAGATAAAATAATAAATCCGAAAGTGAACTTCGCGCGCTCGGATACATCATATGAAAGACTTTTCAAAAGAATTCAGCAAACAAAGGGAGAAATTTTTCCCTTATGCAATTACTATTGCAATAACAACAGCAGCCTTAATAATCGGTCTCCCTATACTCTTTTTTATTTTAAACTTCGGAAAGATTTTCATGATGGTTTATCTCATGGTATGTTTAACACTATTATTGGTTTGCTTTCCCGCTTGGATTATGGCTTCCAAGTGTCCTCACTGTCATAAGTTCATGGGGCGAAATATGTCAAAATTTTGCCCAATCTGTGGAGTACAAATTCAAAAATAATTCAAAGATTGCTCCATCTTACGCCACCAAACTTCAATTATTCATGGCTGCATTTAACCGGAAACGCCACATGACAAAGAAAAAGAAAAATGAACTGTCACCGCTACAACGTGAAAAACTATTCAAAGTATTGAGAGCCCGTTTTGAAAAAAACATGAAACGCCACAAAAAACTCACATGGGCCGGCGTACAAAAAAAGCTGGAAGCGAATACTCAAAAATTGTGGTCGCTAAGTGAAATGGAAAGAACCGGCGGTGAACCGGATGTTTTTGGCTTGGATAAAAAGACGGGCGAATACCTTTTTTATGATTCTTCGGTGGAAAGCCCCATCGGCCGCAGAAGTCTATGCTACGACTCCGAAGCGCTGGAATCGAGAAAAGAACATAAACCAAAAAATAACGCTGTAGATATGGCGGCAGTGATCGGTATTGAACTCTTAACGGAAGGACAGTATAGGGAGCTCCAAAAATCTGAAAACTTCGATACAAAAACATCAAGCTGGGTGAAAACACCAACTGACATTAGAAAACTTGGCGGTGCTCTCTTTTGTGATCGTCGCTACGACACTGTGTTCGTGTATCACAACGGCGCGGAATCTTACTATGCCGCCAGGGGGTTCCGCGGCGAGCTTCGGGTCTAACATCACTTTAACTTTAAAAGTAAGAAAAAAATAATCGGAGAGACAATCATATAATACCAGACCCCAATTTTGAGCAAGACTTTGATTTGTTGCGCCATTGAGTAAGGGCTCCCTGATCGAATCTGGCGCATGTACGCGTAATCACGAAATTTTTTGGTTGATATGCCCCAAAAAATCGTGTCAAAAAACGCACCGAGAATGAACCAAAAGCCGATCATGTTAATAAGGCCAAGCCAAATATAGGACGCCGCTTTTTCCGGCGACTTGGCGGCAAATACAAAAGATAATCCAAGCGCCACAAACCCAATCATAAAGAGTGCCAAAATCCACAAGCCGTACAGCAGACCATAATAGCGTGGGTACGGCTGACCATTGAGCCGCACTTTTGTAGCCTCATCAAATTCGGTCATCCCGAATTTTTTTGCAACAAAAGGCACCGCCTTTTTAACTAAAGTGGGTACCAACGCTCCAATAGCGGAATAGTGCCATGAACTCATACAATTAAATTATAGATTGATTAACCCGACCGCAATTTTCTCAAATCATGACCGATGCTTGAATTTGTTTATCAATGCCGCGATATCTGATTTGTGACGATACGAAAAATAACCGATAGCGGTGACCGAGAGTACCGCAAGCAAAATAAAAAATATAAATTGGCGGTATTACTTAACCTATACACGCGACTTCTACGAGTTAATATTAACTATAGCAAAAAATCAAAATCCGCGAAACCGCTTATTGCCCTATTTTGATGAAAAAAAAATAAGTGTATACTGCATGATAATAATAAAAATACGGCAAACCAAGATATGAAGAAAAAAATATTTATTCTGTCTGCAGCAGTACTGATAGCGGCCGCCGGCATAATTTTTTTTAGCG
>CAZKQL010000103.1:2198-2426 GCA_964554925.1 uncultured Gammaproteobacteria bacterium
GTCCGAAATACCGATCCGCGAGTGGTCGTGATGAACGTTGTTAAAACGCTTCCGTTTAAAGAAAAAATCTGGGCAGAAAAAATCGACGCGGCGTTTGAACCGGTCGATTGCCCTACTTCCACCCGTGTTTTGAGCGATACTCATTACAAAGGCGCTATGATAGATACGCATGTGCATATTCCGGCCATCCCCGAGCTTCCCTTCGGACCGATAGATGACGGCGAAAAC
>CAZKQL010000104.1:0-513 GCA_964554925.1 uncultured Gammaproteobacteria bacterium
ATGTATAACCATAAATCACCCTATTTCTAGCGAACAAACGGCTACTATAAGCCAAAATATTGACTAAAAGATCTGCTGCTCGTATAGAGATTTCTATGCGAACTGGGCCAGTCTTGTATTCTGGTCCACCACCAATTGTCCGCATGCCGCCGCTATGTCCGTCCCCATTGTTCGACGTTGTGTCACATTTATTCCGCGCGACAAAAGCTGTAATTTGAATCGCTCAATACCATCTTTGCTACTGCGTGTGAATTTTTTTCCTGCAATCGGATTAAGAGGAATTATATTCACTTTACTTGCGCTAGTTTTCAATATATATTCGGCGAGCTCTATTGCGTGCTCGCGCGTGTCGTTTACCCCGTGTATCAATGTGTACTCGTATGTGATGTAGTGTCTTCGGTTCCCCAAAATTTCCGCATATTTTTTAGACCAGTCCGCTAGTTTTTCATGGAACCCCGGAACCGTTGTTGGAACGATTTCTTTTCTGCGCACCGGATCCGCACTGTGCAAAGA
>CAZKQL010000104.1:578-1260 GCA_964554925.1 uncultured Gammaproteobacteria bacterium
TTTATCGTGTAACAATTTTTCCAGTTGCGGTAGAATTCCAACGCTGGAAACCGTTATGCGCGTTGGGCCGAGATCCGTGTATTTAAGCCATTTTATTACTGCCGATTTTACATTGTCATAATTCGCCATCGGCTCGCCCATTCCCATGAAAACAACATTGCTTATGCGCTGTGTGAGATGTCTGCGCTCCGTCAAAAAAGACTTCCAAAACCTGTATTGATCCGCAATCTCCTCGTCGGTCAAACTCCTTTTGAGACCCATTGTGCCGGTCGCGCAAAATACGCATCCCATGGCGCACCCTATCTGGGATGAAACGCAAATTGTCCACTGCGCGCGTTTATTTTGCATCAATACCGATTCAAACAATAGCCCGTCCTCCTCCGCAAGCAGAACTTTATAAGTGTCTCCTTTTTTGCTTTCTAAAACTTTTACCGGCCGCGATGACATCCATGGGATTTTATCGCCGATGATTTCTCTTATATTCTTAGGCAATGTAGTAACTCCTTCCCAGCCTTTTATGCGCGCGTCAAACATGGCTTTTTCAACCTGGTTAAAGCGAAAGGCGGGTTCATTTGGAAATAATTCTTTAAATGAACCACTACTTTTTGATGCGAGCGTTGCGCAATCAATGCATCGGATAAAACATGAGTTATTACCTCGCATATTTCTTTCGGATTTTCAC
>CAZKQL010000104.1:1270-2409 GCA_964554925.1 uncultured Gammaproteobacteria bacterium
TCGACGGGTTTTCACAAATTGCATTATAGCATTACGCGGCCCAATCGAGATTTTCGTCCTGCGCGAGAGCGTCCAAAATCCTGCCTCTTTGAGTGCCTCTACGACTCTCAATATCACAGATAGTTCTAGTCAACTCTGCGGCCCGTTCGCGGCTTAAACCCTCAAGGACAATGGCAGTTTTATTCCCCCTGTTTAGTCGGCGCTCATTATTCTCCGTTGGAAAAAGGTGAGTCGTCCACATTCCATCAGGAGCATCATCGTCAAACACAACTTCCAAGGAATGACTGCCGCTTGGTTTGCCATCATTTGATTTATCTCTCGCCCATTCTTGTCGCGGACTTTCATCAGAACGTCTTGGCCCAATTGGCATAAGTTAATGTTGTTAAATATATCTGTATCATAATACATTGCCAATCATCAGTCAACACAATGGCGGGATGCACGATACATGAATCAGGAGGGTCGGAAAAAATCTTTTAGAGCAAATCCTCAAGACGTGCTATTTCCAATAATCGTCGGTCAAGCCAAATTTCAGTTTTTATATTTAGATTGTCGGCGACCGGTCTTATAAATTTAGTTCTAATTTCATCATGAAGCACGATGGAGTCATTGAGCTTTAGATAGTCTTCGATTTTGGTGTAGAAAAGTCCCATATATTCATGGTCAAGTTCAGTAAGCGTCTCTCCTTTGACTATGAGCGGTTCAATGTCTTTCCTGCGATGTCCCGGAGCAATTTTAAATTCGGCGAATCTATACCAATAATCGCTCAATAGAACGGTGATTTTAACGAGCATCGCAGGCTCGGTTTCAAACCAAAAATGAAAATATCGAGTATTCGTGGAGAAATCCTTCTTGATACGAATTTGATGAAGTTTTTTTATTTGAAAAATATCATATTCCTTGCGAAGGACGATAAAACGTTCTCGCCAATTAACGAGCCATGAATCAAGCTCAACGGGGTCATAAAAGAATGTAGCTAAATCGTGCTCGAACAAGGAAGAATCGAGGTTCATCACTCTCAATACAATTTGATCAAAAAGTTCCAGAACATTTTTCGACTCCAAAGTTTTACCAGCTCTCTTAAAAACCATTCTCAGGTATTGAATATCAGGAATGATTTTTTTTTGCATATACCATTC
>CAZKQL010000105.1:0-1809 GCA_964554925.1 uncultured Gammaproteobacteria bacterium
TTTTGGAAAATTATTGGGAGAAGGCGGCTACACCACCGTAACCGGCGGCGGTCCGGGAGTAATGGAAGCGGCAAACAGGGGCGCGTGCGAGGGCGGGGGAGAGTCCGTTGGATTAAACATACAGCTCCCATTCGAGCAGCGCGCGAATCCGTATGTAAAAAAATCGGTCGCGTTCTTTTATTTTTTCACCAGAAAAGTAATGCTCACTTCTCCCGCGCATAGTTTTGTTTATTTTCCGGGTGGATACGGGACGATGGATGAATTTTTTGAAGTCGTGGATCACATGAAGCTCGGCAAAATGTGCGAAGTGCCGATTGTTTTGTATGGAAAAGAATATTGGACACCGCTTATAGATTTTTTGCGACACAGCGGATGCCTGTTGATAAATTCCATGGACGAAGCCACCATAAGCAAATGGAAGATTGTGGATACACCGGAACATGCTTTTGATATCGTAAAAAATGGCGGCCCCGAAGATTACAAAGCTTGCGAATTGTCTGCCATGAATTTCCATAACAACAAAGACATGGATTGGCGCGTGTTTCGTATCATGGCGGAAATGGTGGAAGGGTTCGATTTTGTGAGCGGCATAGAAAAAGCGGTCACGGTGCTTGGAACAAAGAGCGTAAAACCCGACAGCGTGTATTACAAGCAAGCGGAACAGCTCGGCGCGTTTTTGGCACAGCATGGATATACCACCATAACCGGAGGAGCTTCGGGAATAGCCGAAGCCGCAAACAAAGGCGCGTTTGAAAACGGCGGCGACTCGGTTGGTCTTGGCCTCGAAGTCGGAGGGCAAATGCGCATAAATAAATATGTTTCAAGATCAAGAATTTTCAGATTTCCGTTTACACGCAAAATGGTTCTCGGCGCTCCTACAAAAGCGTTTGTATTTTTTCCCGGAGGATTTGGTACCATGCATCAATTTTTTGAAATATTAACTTTGATGCAGACAAAGAAAATGCCGCGCGTTCCGGTGCTGCTTATTGATCATGGTTTTTGGGAACCGCTTCACAAATACATAAAAGAAGATTTTTATCACAAGTTCAAAACCATTTACGACGAGGACGATGAATTGTATCAAATTGTGGACGACGTAAGCGCGGCGATGGATCTTATTAACAACAGATAAGTATTGCAATGCCCTGCGTGGGCAAAATTATTTTGTATGATCCCTTGGTTTCAATATCTAACCGTATACATTGGCCCTGTGCCCATTCGGGTATGGGGTTTTTTTGTGGCGCTTGGAATTTGTACCTCGCTGTATTTGTTGTATAACCGTTCAAAAAAATTGAATTTGCCGGCGCAAGCGATGGTGGATCATGCTTTTTTTGTCGTGCTGATCGGGTTGCTCGGCGCGCGAATTTTTCATATTGTATTTTATGAGCCGACATATTATTTTGCTAATCCTTTGGAAATAATAAAAATTTGGCACGGCGGATTGTCGTCGTACGGCGGATTTGTCGGGGCGGTTGTTGGTTTTCTGTGGTATGCAAAACGAAAGAAAATTCCAACTTCGTATTGGTTGAAATACGCGGATGTATTTGCGTATGCTTCGGTAGCCGGATGGATAATCGCGCGCGTGGGATGTTTTATGATTCACGATCATTTGGGAGCGCCCTGCAATTCTTTTTTGGCAATTCAAACTCCTAGTGGACCGCGGCTCGAAATGGCATTACTCGAAATTTTGGCACTGATTCCGCTCGCGCTGTATCTGTATTTAGGGCGAAATAAAAAGCGGCCGCAGGGGTGGTATCTGGCAATCGTTTGCATGTACTATGGAACGGTTCGTTTTATACTCGACTTTTG
>CAZKQL010000105.1:1819-2377 GCA_964554925.1 uncultured Gammaproteobacteria bacterium
ATCGTCGGCGCGGACGTGCGTTATCTTGGTTTGACACCGGCGCAGTACTTTAGCGTGGGGATGCTCGCGGTGGGTGTGTGGCTGCACGCGCGGATGTATAAAACCGCGCCGAGCGTATAATCCTATTTTTGCGCCGGTTGCCGATCGCTTGAAAAAAATGCTTTTGCCTGCTATAGTGCTGTCGATTTTGCTGCTCTTCAGAGCGTCAAAATCTCTACATGGAAGGCTCGCATAGTGGTCGAGTGCGCCACCTTGGAAAGGTGGTATACGGGAAACCGTATCGAGGGTTCGAATCCCTCGCCTTCCGCCAAAATTGAAAATCGGAATCGGAAGCCGAAATGGGGTCGGCACGAAGTGCCGACACAAATGTATTCCCCCCAAAAAATCCTGAATCTGAAAGGGTTCGCCACGCTCCGCGTGGCTCAAAAAGTACGGTTCGAGCTTCAATAATAAAGTTCGAACCGACTTTTTTGAATAAATGAAGTTTCTCTTCATTTATTCCCTCGTTTGCCAATTCCATATTGTATTTCAAAAACTTTTCGGTAAGTTCGAACCGAT
>CAZKQL010000106.1:0-1598 GCA_964554925.1 uncultured Gammaproteobacteria bacterium
AAATGGGGAGGAAATTTTTGGTTTGCCCCGCCGCTAGTATTTGGAAAGATCAACTATTTTTTGCTATCATACTATTGTGACCACCATCACACAAGTAATGCTATCAAAGTATTGAAACTATGGCAACGATAGGCGAAAATATAAAGAAAGTCCGGGCAAGGCTTGGTTTAACGCAGGACGATTTAGTGAGAAAGTCTGACGTAAAACACACCACTCTTACTAAGATTGAGAGTAATGTGGTTGTCAAACCAAGCGTGCAGACCGTCGCAAAGATTGCTAAAGCTCTCGGTGTTACTATCGAAGAATTAATCAAATAAAAATATGATCGATCCAAAATTGTCAGGAAAAACTGCGCTCATCACTGGCTGTAATAATCCAAATGGAACCGGAGCAGCTATCGCCCTTGCGCTTGCGGCGCAAGGAGTGAAAATCTGTGCGCATTTTTTTCGCTCGACAAAAAAAGATGAAGATTCCGAACCCGAAAAAATGGGAGAGCAGTATTATCTAGCGCAACAAACCAAATCCGCCGATTGGCTTGTCAAGCAAATAAAATCACAAGGCGGAGATGCGGTTTCAATTGAGGCGGACTTGTCCGACGCCAAAGTTATTCCAAAACTTTTTGACAAAGCGGAGGAACTCGGGTCGGTGGAAATTGTCGTAAATAACGCCGCATATTGTTTACAAGACACATTACTACCAAAGTCCGGAGATGATCGCGCTGTTGACGGCTTCTCAATGCAAACCATTACACCAGAATCCCACGACAAACATTTTGCTGTAAATACACGCGCGACTACACTTATCATGACTGAATTTGCGCGTCGCCACATAGAGCGAAAAGCCTCGTGGGGACGCATTATAAACGTCAGTACGGACGGCGCAGCTGTCTTTCCGACAGAAGTTTCATATGGTGCGAGCAAATACGCCATAGAGTCTTTTAGCCGCTCTGCTGCGAAAGAATTTGGTCCGCTCGGTATTACTGTTAATATCGCTTCGCTTGGCCCGATCCAAACAGGTTGGATTGCTCTCGAACTTGAGAAAATTATTGTTGATAATACGCCGCTCGGTAAGGTTGGGATGCCCGCCGATGTTGCTGATGTCGTTGTGTTTCTTTCATCAGAACAAGCGCGTTGGCTGACCGGACAACTCATCTATGTAGGTGGCGGGCACAAGATGATCTAAAGAGTTTCAGTATGGCTAAAAACACGGAAGTCGTTCAAGAATATTTAGAGGAACTGACAAAACGATTGCATGAAATTCTTGGTTCTAATCTTGTGGGGCTTTACTTGCAAGGTTCGAGTGTCTTAAAGGATTATCAAGACGGCAAGAGCGATTTGGATGTAATTGGCGTAACGCGCGAGCCAATTCCAAGTGAGCAGAAAACCATTTTAGCGTCAGAACTTGAACACAAAAATTTTCCTGTTCCTGCGGTAGGTCTTGATTTGATGATTGTAACCAAAAAGACCGTACAGCATATAACGCAGGAACCTGAATATGAATTTTGGTTTTCAACTGGTAAGACATGGGACACTTCGGTTGATGAGAAAGGAACCACTTCGGAAGTGTTAATTTTCTTGGCTACCTGCACGGAACAAGCC
>CAZKQL010000106.1:1608-1849 GCA_964554925.1 uncultured Gammaproteobacteria bacterium
CTCTGATAGACATTTTGGAATGGCATAGAACAAAAATACTCGACAGCTTTCATGATCCGCTGGGGCAGTATTCTATTCTCAATGCGTCGCGTGCTTGGATGTATGCTGAGGATAAAATCCTCGGTTCAAAAACAAAGGGCGGTGAATGGGTTCTCGCGAGAGAGCCGGAAAATCAACTCATTAAAAATGCCTTATTAGCGCGAGAAGGAAGGAGCACGACAAGTCCCAACGCAGCTGATAT
>CAZKQL010000106.1:1931-2257 GCA_964554925.1 uncultured Gammaproteobacteria bacterium
GGGCAAGCACATACAAATCTGATTGCGCCTAGCGTAAACCGCATTGGAAGCGCCTCGGGCCGCCGCAAAGACGGAGAAGTGAGCAACGTTCAATAACGAAGAAATGCTACAATACCACTGCTCATTTCGGAGTCTGTAGCGGCGGAGCAAACCAAAAATTTCCTCCCCATTTTTTGCGGCTCCCCCCTCACCCCCGCCGCCAAGGCGGAAAGAGGAAAGGAAGGAAATTTTTGGGTTGCAGCGAGCGGAGCGAGCTCCGAGGCGCGTTAATCACTTTCATCTGGGTTTTGTTCAAAATACATTCGAACTTTGTCTAATATGCACCG
>CAZKQL010000107.1:0-311 GCA_964554925.1 uncultured Gammaproteobacteria bacterium
CAATTAAGGTCGCGACTGAAAGAAATATAAAAGCGGCGATGGAATGCAAAGTCGCGGCGGAAGAAATTGTGGGAACATTGATAGAATTCAATCTTACCAAATACTTGAGAAATAAATTTGATCAGGCGAAACAAAGTTTGCGAAAGATAGAGCAGGTTGTGTACGAATTGAGTTTGCGATCCGATACATAAATATGAATTTGAGAGGACTGACGCAAAAAATTATTCCAAAGCGAATTCGAAATCTGCGTCATTTGTGGTACGCGTGGTATGGTTCTCGTAAATATGGCAGGCCTTCGGAAGAATTATTGG
>CAZKQL010000107.1:321-2252 GCA_964554925.1 uncultured Gammaproteobacteria bacterium
AACTTCTTGAATCCGCCGGGTATAAAGTGGGTTCTCTTTCCACGATTGATTTTTATATCGCGGGCGAGAATAAATTGAACGACCAAAAAATGACCATGCTTGGAAAAATGCAAATACAAAAGTACTTGCGTGAAATGGTGGATGCGGGCTGTCAGGTTGCCATTCTCGAGACAACATCAGAAGGCGCGGTTCAATATCGAAATCGTTTTATCAATTACGATATAATGCTGCTGACCAATTTGTATCCCGAGCATATAGAATCCCACGGGAGTTTTGAAAAATATAAAAAGGCCAAACTTGATATATTTTCGTATGCTTCAAAGTTTGGCTACGCAAGAAAAATAAGCGAAAAAGTTGGTTTTAAAATTTTGGAAAAAGATTGCTGCAGTGAGCTCAAAAAAATTGGCATTGTGAACGGAGATGGTGAATATGCCAAAGAATTTTTATCGAGCGGGATTTTTGATCTTTATGCCACATTTGGACGAGAACACAAATCGCACGGAAAAAATATGGTTGCTTTGAACGCAAACTCTGTCGAAACCGATGTAGATGGACTCCATTTTGTGGTGGAAGGCTATCGCATGAATCCACCGATGTACGGAGAGCATAATATAATGAATATCATGGCTGCCATTTCTGTTGCGCGAATTGTGGGCATAGAATGGCCGGTAATTCAAAAAGCGGTGCATGGATTTAAAAATGCCCCGGGGCGAAATGAATTTATCTCGGAGGCCGAGCCGCATGGATTCAAAGTGATTGTAGATTATTCCTTTGAGCCAAAAGCGATCGCCGCGCTGTATGGTGTCGCGAAACTTTTAAAACCCGCTCGCATCATTCATGTGTTTGGATCGACCGGCGGCGGGCGCGATGTTGAACGCCGCTTTACAGTGGGAAAATTTGTAGGCACGTATGCTGACATTTGTATCGTAACGGACGAAGATCCCTACGACGACGATCCTATGAAAATAATCAATGATGTAGCTGGCGCTGTAGAGAGCTCCGGAAAAAAAGAAGGTCTGAATTTATTTAAAATTCTCGACAGAAGTGAGGCGATACAAAAAGCAATTACCATCGCGCAGGAGGGCGATCTTGTTTTGGTAACCGGAAAGGGGAGCGAGCAAGCCATGTGTATTGCCGGCGGTAAAAAAATTCCGTGGGATGATAGGGAGGTGGTGCGAGGGGCACTGAAAACAAAATAATATGGCAGAACTCGTTAGTATAGTAGTTCCACTCTACAACAGAAAAAAAACGTTTTTGCGAGCGCTTGAATCAATATACGCGCAGACATATCCATTTCTCGAATTGATAATTGTAGATGATGGCAGTACTGAATTTAATATTATTGAAATGGATATGCCTGTCCATCCGCAAATTTCGCTAAAAAAAATCAGACAGGAAAATAGGGGAGCGCAGGCTGCAAGGAATGTGGGATTCGCAAAAGGCTCCGGAGATTTTGTACTGTTTTGGGACGCAGACGTTATCGCGAAGCCGAATTTTCTTTCTGAACTATATGAAACTCTGCAACTACATCCCGAGGCTGGCTACGCGTACCCCAATTTTTCTTGGGGAGTACAAAAAATGAAATCCAGGGAGTTTGACCCAGAACTATTAAAGCGTGAAAACTATATTCATATCTCCTGTCTCATTCGGCGAAGTGTTTTCATGCCATTTGATGAAACCATAAAAAAATTTCAGGACTGGGACCAATGGTTGAGCATGCTCGAGCGCGGAATAGTTGGCGTGTGGGTGGATGAATATTTGTATAAAGTTCTACCCGGAGGCGTAATCAGCACATGGCTGCCGAGATGCGCCTATCAAGCTCCGTGGAAATATATGCCATTTGTCAGACCGATTGTAAAAAAATACGAGGAGGGCAGAGAAATTATTCAAAAGAAACACGGACTTCTCTAGCGAGGAGCCGTTTTATTGAA
>CAZKQL010000108.1:0-2167 GCA_964554925.1 uncultured Gammaproteobacteria bacterium
GTTGAGGGTGTAAAAGGCGTAACAGAAGCTCTGCAAAATGACGCGGATGTGCTTTTGGTGTTATTGCAAGATAGTATGCGAGATGATGATTGGTTCAAGGAAATAACCAAATTGTGTGAAGAGCAAAAAATTCCCGTAGAAATGGTAGGAAGAAAAGATATAGGGGAGATAAAAACCACCGAAACATTTCCGGGCGTGATGGCAGTTGTGGGTTATGCGGATTATGGACCGGACGAAATTTTTGATGGGGGGACGGTTTTGGCACTTGATAGTATAAAGGATCCCGGGAATTTGGGTACCATTATTCGCACCGCGGATTGGTTTGGTATAGAGCATATAGTGTTGTCCGAGGATTCGGTGGAGCCATACAATCCAAAAGTCGTTCGGAGCACGATGGGGTCGATTTTTAGAGTAAAAATATACGAGACAAATCATATTGCGACTACGCTTCTAAAGGCAAAGGAAACCTATAGATTGGTGGGACTGACTATGGAAGGAAAAAATATTGACCGGCTGGAAGCGGGCCCGGCTCTCGGTGAGAGCGGGGCGGGCAAAAAACCGTCAGTGTACTTGTTTGGAAGCGAGTCGCATGGCCTGCGCAGCGACCTTGAAAAGCTCTTGGACGAGCGATATACTATCCCGGGAAAAGGAGGCGCAGAATCGCTGAATGTTGCAGTTGCAGCGGGGATTGTAATGAGTAAATTATAGGCTTTATGAGGCCAATAAAAACACGCTTTCCACCCAGTCCGACAGGCATGGTGCATATTGGAAGTTTACGAACTGCCCTTTTTAATTATCTGTTTGCCCGGAAACATGGCGGCACTTTTTTGCTTCGTATCGAGGATACGGATCGGGAGCGGTTGGTAGCGGGGGCAGTAGAAAATTTGTTATCCGCGCTTGCATGGGCGGGAATTGCGCCCGACGAAGGCGTGGTAGGTATGGAAAATGGTAAGGCTGCGCAAAAAGGCGAACTGGGACCATATATACAGTCAGAGAGATTGAATATATATCAGGAATATATAAAAATTTTGCTGGATAAGGGCGATGCATACTATGCCTTTGATACCAAAGAAGAATTGGACCAAATGCGAAAGCGACAGGAATTAAATAAACAAGCGACACGCTACGAGCGAGGAACCATGAAAAATGAATTTACGCTTGGCGATGTTGAAACAAAAAAATTATTGGATGCCGGCACGCCGCATGTAATTCGAATGAAAGTTCCTGAAGAGGGGAGAACGGAATTCAATGATTTGATTCGCGGAAAAATTTCCATTGAAAACAGGGAAGTGGACGATCAGGTGCTCATAAAAGCAGATGGATTCCCGACCTATCATTTTGCGGTGGTTATTGACGATCATCTCATGGAAATTACGCATGTAATTCGCGGAGAAGAATGGGTGTCGTCAACACCAAAACATATACTGCTCTATCAAATGTTTGGCTGGGAAATTCCGGAGCACGCGCATTTACCGTTGTTGGTAAATGATCAGAAACAAAAATTGAGCAAACGTCATGGCGATGTATCGGTAGAGGATTTTAGAAACAAAGGATATTTGCCCGAAGCTTTGGTAAACTTTGTGGCGCTTCTGGGTTGGAATCCGGGAGATGAACGCGAGCTGTTTACTTTGGAAGAATTGGCGCGTGAATTTGATTTGGCGCGTGTTTCAAAATCCGGCGCTGTGTTTAATCGAGAAAAATTGAATTGGTATAATCAGCAGTATATTCGGGCTATGGATTTGGATCGTTTGGCAGAATTGACGGCGCCATATTTTGAAGCAGCTGGGCGAGATGTGAGCGATCGTGAATGGCTCAAAAAAGCGGTAGCGCTCGAACAAGAGCGGGCAGAAACACTCGCGCAGATTCCGGAAGCACTTTCGTTTTTGTTTGAACTTCCACGGTATGACAAAGCATTGTTAGCATGGAAAAAAAGTACGGTAGAGGATGCAGTTGAAAAATTGAGGTTCTTGGCAGAATTTTTGCAGGGAGTAGAGAATTGGGAAGCAGAAGCTTTGCAAACTGCAGTTATGGATTGGATAAAAGAAAAAGGTTTTGGCACGGGAGATGTTTTGTGGCCTATGCGTGTTGCCTTGTCCGGTTTGAAAAACTCTCCGGGGCCTTTTGAGATTGCGGGGGTGTTGGGGAAGGAGGAGACGTTGGGGAGGGT
>CAZKQL010000109.1:0-2098 GCA_964554925.1 uncultured Gammaproteobacteria bacterium
GCGGCGACACGCTGCGCGAAGTCCAGCGCTCCATATTTAACGACGCGGACATCGTCGTCGTGTGGAAATCGGTGTTCCAATCAACCGAAGAAACGGCCGCGCTCGTTGAAGGATTTTTAAAAGAGATCAAGTAGATTCCGAATCTAAAATTGTTGTTGTTTTCTCATACAACATCGGTAAACAATCCTGTCGCATACGAAACTTTGTTCCGTGATTGTGGCCGGTGCGCGCGTCAAAATCCACGAGAACTTTACCCTCCGCTAACGCCCTTAAAAATCCGTCAAAATTGAATTTTCGCAACATTACCACTTTTGTATAGTTGTAGTATTCTCTTTTATGTTCTCTCTTCACTCGGGCTTGAACGTAAAAAGTGTTGAGTAATTTTGTTCCAGCTTTATGCTCCAAATCATCAAAGCCCCAATATGGTTGCGGATTGAGTTCACCAAGTCCAACACGCTTCTTAACTGATTCCAGCCATTTTTTGTGTCGTGCATCCACACTTCCTGCGTCAAATGAAATTAAGATCTTTTGTGCTTTCTGGTCAATCACAACCATAAAACCACGATCGCTTCGTGATTGTCCGTGGATTGTTTGTCGAAAACTCATCTCTCCTTTGGGATATTTCTTGTCGTCCTCTTGGTGAGCCCAGCCGTATTTTGGTAGAAGTACTTGCGGCACAAAGCGAAGGGCGCGCGGCGAGGGTTCGATGTGAAAAAGTGTTGTTAGTGAGGTCGTATTGGTCCGTTGGGTCTTTAATTCCCACTCTGCTGCATTTGGTATCGGCAAATTATTCTCCTTGATGCCGAGCAAATCTTCGAGAGTATTGCCAATACTTCCCGCGTTACCTCTCCGCACGTTCGGGATCCAGCCCATTGCCGAAATTTCCTTGAGCTTATTTATCAGCGATTGTTTCGTGTAAATAACTGGCTTCTTAGCCATGGCTATAAAAGTTTAGTTTGAGATTGATGTTGTTTTATTCTTTCTCGTGCCATTTCGCAATACTCCGGCGAAATATCAATCCCAATAAAGTCACGGTCGTGGTTTATTGCAGAAATTGCAGTTGTCCCCGATCCCATGAAAGGATCTAACACAATCTTTGCGTTCGTCGCGGACACTATTCGATCGATCAGATTTACCGGAAAGGCAGCCGGATGTTCGTTATTCATTTCTTGCGTGAATTCCCAAACATCACCGTGTGCATTTGCTTTCGTTGCTAGTCTGAATTCGGGTTTAGCAATGAGGTAAATAACTTCATATGTTGGCAAAAAATAGCCGGCATTGAAGTTAAGACCGCCTTTCCGTTTCCAAATAATAATCTGGCGAACCGGAAAACCGCTCACAATATCCTGTCGATCCTGCAAAAGTCCCCCCTGTACGCGCCACTTATGGTTGTAAAAAATTGCGCCGTCCTCCGGGATAATTCTCATCATTTCTTCCAAGCAATCCCTTTGCCATTTCACATACTCTTCGTGGGGCATACAATCATCGTGGTGCGTGTAACCTTTTTGCAAAGCAGCATTCGCCCATTTTCCACCACGTCCATCTTTCATCCCATTCCCTGTAGAATTCTTCAGATTATAGGGAGGGGAGGTAACAACAAGATGGATTGATTCATTTGGTAATTGTTTTAATACATCAAGCGCATTGCCACAAATGATCTGATTCAAAAACTTTTTTAATACCCTCTTAGACCCAGATTTCATCTCTAAAGTATCTTTTCTCTGAGGTGAAGCTGCAAGCAAAAGATTTTCTATTTTATTTTCCATGCGATAGGGCCGCTGAATCTGGGGTTATGATAAAAGAAAGTAACGAATACGCTTTATAGTAACTTCCCTCATTGCGACGTACCGGCTATCTCCCCTTCTCCTTGAGGTACTGCGTGAGCGCTTTGGCGCCTTCAAAAAGTTCGATGGGTAATGCGAAGATGACGGTCTTTGACGGGTCGGGGTTTATTTTCTCGATCGTGGCGAGCGTGCGCATGGTGAGCCCGCCCGGGGAGAGCGAGAGCCGCTCCGCCGCCTGCGCCAGTTTTTCGGCGGCCGAGTATTCGCCCTCGGCGCGGATGATGACGGCGCGCCGCTCACGCTCGCTCTCGGCT
>CAZKQL010000110.1:0-2083 GCA_964554925.1 uncultured Gammaproteobacteria bacterium
ATACATTGATTCATGTTCAGATAATGTTTCCTGTCACGAAAATCTTCTTTTGTTGCAAGCACTTGAGCGATATTGATTTCATATTTTTTAAATAATCCCGCGTAGGTACTCATAAGAGAAATTTGTCCGACAGCGGCAAGCGCCTGACGCGTAATAACTTCTTGCTTTGTGTGTTTTAATTTTACAAGACTGCGTCCCGCGCCCATAGCGCCGGAGCTGACGACTACAATTTGAATTTCTTTTTTAGTAAGTATGGAAATTTGGGCGACAATTTCTTTTATTACTTTTGTATTCAAAAAACCATCATCTTGCGTAATGACATTTGTCCCAATTTTAATAACGATTTTTTTGTACACACTATTTCTTTGATTTTTCTTTCCGCCAATCTGCAATTTTTTTGTGGTCTCCGCTCAAAAGTATGTCGGGAACCTTCCACCCCTTAAAATCTATTGGTTTGGTGTACTGCGGATATTCCGTTTCCATGTCCGTTACAGAATCTTTGCTATGATTTCCAAATGTTTCTTCTTGCAGCGATTCCGGATTGCCAAGTACGCCGGGTATGAGACGCGAAACAGCCTCAACAATCACGAGTGCTCCCAATTCTCCGCCCGCGAGCACATACGAGCCGATCGAAATTTCTTCATCCACCATGTGATCGGCGACGCGCTGATCCACGCCTTCGTAACGGCCGCAAATCAATGTGAGTTCCGTAAGTTTGCTCCATGATTCCGCAACACGCTGGTCAAACATTCTGCCTCGCGGAGAAAGCAATACCGTTCGCTTCTTTTTTGATATATCGCCGGTAACTATTTTTTTTATCTTTGAGAGCGCGTTATCCTTGCGAAACGGTATCGCGTCTATGCTTTTGAGCGCTTTGTAAATAGGATCCGGTTTCATAACCATGCCGGCGCCGCCTCCGCATGGCGTGTCATCAATCGTTTTTCTCTTATCTTCGGTAAATGCGCGCAGGTCAATCGAATTAATCGCAATTATGCCGACTTTTTGGCCACGCCCAAGAATAGATTCGCCTGCGTAGTTATCTATAATATTTGGAAAAATGGTGATGATATTGAATTTCATATTCGATTTTCGCTATGTCCGATGTGCGGATCACTATAACAATCAAAACAAAAAAAATCAATCGAACGGTATAAAAACGAAAAAGCCCCGTATGGGGGCTCAATCGTAATGGAAAGGTTTATTATAATCCCATTTTGGTCAAGAATTGTGCGATGAAATCACTACTCAATGCTTTATCCGGATCAAGATCATTGGTTCCACCCTTGCGTGCATCCAAGTTCTTATTCTGGAAGTAAACGGCAACAATTGAGCCGGATTTACTTTTTGCAAACGCGTAAGCCGGAACTTTGTATGGAGCCCCGTCCATACCACCTACCTGACAGCTCTGTATCCATGAGAGAAGCACCCAATCAGTACCACCATATGTTTGTGGGTCATAGCTTGGCTCGCCAAAACTACAAATGGTCTTTGGCTGGCCAGGAGCCGGTTCTGCATTTTCTAGAGCGCTCTTTACCGCGCCAAACCAAGCTTCGGCAAAACCTTGGGCATCGTACGCAGTGTCGTCAGGGTCAGAAGACACCATCATATCTATACGTTCAAGGTTCAAAGGAGCTTTGCCTTTGTTGAAGAAAAAGTCTTCGACTTTGATCGAGCTGGCGTCGTCCTTCGGATATTTTGGAGCATCAAAACCCATCGGCACGACTCCATTTGCGTCAACACCTACAAATTTACCATTATACAAACCGATGTATGGAAAATCAGGACCTGTTGAATTATTATCGGCAAATACCCAAGAATAACCTGAACCGAAAATATTTTGTTTACCGTTCTCTTTAAAATCCTTGAAATAATTGACCGATTGATCAGGAGGTAACCAAGCATCAACGCCGGTGCCGGAGAAATCAGATGATTTTACTTTTGACCAATTTACCCAGCCGTCGATGTCCGTGTCTGAACTCATTCTGAAACGATACGCGCCTGAACCGGTAGGCTGACCGCTGCCGGAGTCAACGGTAGTATCGGTTGTAGTATCGGTAGTTGTATCTGTTGTAGTGTCCGTAGT
>CAZKQL010000111.1:0-2007 GCA_964554925.1 uncultured Gammaproteobacteria bacterium
CCAACCAATTTTTTGATGCTGATTTCCATGCGCTGCGTATAAATGGCAACACGTACGGTGTTAAAAATAATAACAAAAGAAATAACCGCAAACAGTGCCGTAAGGACAATCGTAAATCGTTCAACTTGCGAAGTTATGGCATTGATACGGCTGATGCCCACTTGCGTATCCACAAAATCTCTGTCCTGAATAAGCGCTCCATACTCCGGCACGTCGAGCGCCTGTATTATTTTTCCATAATCCGCCGGATTATGCGTCTTTACCACGATGCTTGACCCGAAAGGATTTTCATCGAGTTCTCCCAATGATTCCAAGACCTTTGGTCTGGTTTTGTTTGCCTCCTTAAAATTTTCCAAAACCTTATTTGCGTCGAGATAGGTAACGGACTCAACCTCCGGGAACGCGGTAAGATAGGCTTGCAATTCTTGTATTTGTTTTTCATCCGCGTTTGGCACAAAATGCACGCTTACATCGAGCTGACTATTGATGCTGCTGACCGCTTCTCTCGTCAGCACGCGCACGACTAGCAGCGTATTTATGGAGAGCAGCATCAAAATCAAAATAAGCACGGTCATGAATGAAAGGCTCATGTTGCGCAGAATATCCTGCAACGCAAATTTTATTATTCTAAAAATACTCATAGAGTTACAGTCTGTATTTGCCGCGCTGTTCGTCCGAGACAATTTTTCCGTCTTCGAGTGTTATCACACGTTTTTTTATTCTGTTTACAATATCGCGATTATGGGTTACCAAAACAACCGTAGTCCCAAAGTCATTTATCTTTTTTAAAATTTCCATGATTTCCTCGGTATTTATGGTGTCCAAATTTCCGGTCGGCTCGTCCGCCACCAAAATCTTTGGCCGATGCACCAATGACCGAGCTATAGCCGCGCGCTGCTGTTCGCCGCCCGAAAGCTGCGTAGGATAGCTGCCCGCTTTTTCCTTTAGTCCTACCACATCCAATACTTTTGGGGTAATATTTTGAATTCGTCCTCTTGACTCTCCCGCGACTTCTAAAGCAAATGAAATATTTTCGTAGACTGTTTTCTTTGGCAATAACTTGAAATCCTGAAAAATCACCCCAATTTGACGACGCAAAACCGGAATATCTCGGTATGATATGCGTGTTACATCCCAGCCCCCGATCTCTATGGTTCCGCTTGTCGGCCGTTCTTCGGCTATCAACAATTTTATAAGTGTCGTTTTTCCTGTTCCGCTCTGCCCCACGATTGAAACAAATTCTCCCGCGTCAATCGTAAGATCAACATCGTCGAGCCCGATGCTGTTTTTGTTGTAATGTTTGCTCACTCCTTTCAGCTTTATCATAATAAGGACAACGCAGGAATATACCAAATGCGTAAGTCCTAACAGTATAACATAATAAGTTACATACGAAAAAGAACGCCGAAAGCGTTCTTTTATACATCCGCGTAGAGCCGCCTGCGAGAGTCGAACTCGCGACCTACGGTTTACGATACCGGCGCTCTACCAACTGAGCTAAGGCGGCGCGAAAACTCGGTTTATACTACTTCGAGCCGAGGCATGATGTCAATGGGAGGCTCTTCGTATGGATGCGCCTCGCGCACGGCTCGCACCACCTCTTCCACCAAATTTTTGTGACAAATGGTATATATCGCTTCTTCTTCAACAACTTCCGGAGTCCCAACCTCTCCAATCGCGGGCCGCGCCCCCTCGAGCGGCAAAAATCTTCCGGTCATTTTGTACGACCCGCTGCAATACGCGTAATTTCCCTGCTTACCGGCACCGGCATCGCCGAGCGCCTTCCTAACCGCGTCCGCGTGAGACACCGGCACCGCGACACGAATGACGACGTAATCAGATTCGCGAAGCATAGATTACTGATTGGTCTTCTCAAACGGATTGTGAATATTTCCAAATATTTCTATCTTTGCGGCAGATAATTCCGCGTCCATGTACGCCGCAAAATCTTTCACCATTTTCTTTTCGTCCAGTCGTACGATATGGAATCCAAATTGTGTTTCCACG
>CAZKQL010000112.1:0-2006 GCA_964554925.1 uncultured Gammaproteobacteria bacterium
ACCGTGGCTTTGGGCCGTGTAGGTATATTTTTGGATCATTATGATAATGATCAGCTTTATCGAATCAAGGCATTAATTCCCAAAGACATGTACAGAAAACACTCAAACTTGACGAAAATCAATAATAAATACTGGAAAGATTTAAATATTTAAATCTACCTAAAAGACTTGTGAAAAACCCCCAAATTTCTGAAATGGCAATAAAAAAGTTATTGAATAAATGCTTCCTATTGTGTATATTATAATATTGATAATATTATATATAGGGAGCAAAAATGATTACCAATGATAAAGAAAAAAGTACTCCGATGTTTCATTATTTCCAGATAGAAGATTTAGTTCCCGAAGACCATATACTTCGCCTCATTGATAAAGGGGTTGATTTTTCCTTTATTCGTCAAGAGGTAGCTCATTGTTATTGTCCGGACAATGGCAGGCCGGGTGTTGATCCGGATCTGGTGGTGCGCATGCTTTTGATCGGGTATCTGTACGATTTGAGCGAGAATCGACTCTGTCAGGAGGTTCGGATGCATGCCGCGTACCGATTATTTTGCCACTTGAACTTTGATGACCAGGTTCCGGACCGGAGCACCATTAACAAACTGCGCAATCACAAATGGGCGTCCAGTGGATTGTTCGAACGAATCATGCGTCGCGTTGTTAAAGAATGCATTGATGCCGGTCTTGTGGGCGGACGGCATTTCAGTGTTGACGGCACCCAGATACGAGCGAATGCCTCCGTAAAAAGTATTGAACCGATTGAGCCGTCGGTTTCCTTGGATGAATATCTGGACGGAATCGGTTTTCATGGAATCCCGCGAGCGGGAGAAGTCAATGATTCATCATCGGATCCTCCCCACAAAACGGACACACAGGATAAAGACTTTCATGGAGAACACTGGACGAACCAGACCCACCGTTCGACAACCGACCCTGATGCCCGGTTATATCGCAAGTCACACGGCAAGGAAGCCTCCCTTTCTTTTCTGGGACATAATCTGATTGACACGAAAAGCAGAGTGATTCTTGATACACAAGCTACCCACGCCACAGGAACCGCTGAACGGGAAGCAGCTCTTGCCATGCTGGATACGATTGCCGGATATACCATGCCGCATTGCGCACCACAGATACTTGTCGCTGACACGGGATATGGCTCCAGCGACTTTATCGCTGATGTCATTGACCGGGGAATCATACCGCATATTCCTCTGAAAGCGGACGACGCTTTCGAACCAATCCCCACATGGAAACGACGAACGACAAAAGCCCATATCCAAGCTCAACGAGACAATAAAGTACGAGAAGCACACGCCAGGAACTACGCACGGTCAATCGCATCAACACCTCAATTTACGCTTTCTCAAAAACTCCGCAAACGCAGTGAACATATCTTTGCTGAGGCCAAACAACAGCATGGACTCAGATATGCCCGCTACCGCGGATTGCCCAAACTTCAGGAACAATTGTATCTTACCGCTACAGTACAAAACTTAAAACGTCTTGTCGCATTCCTGAAACGGAAAAAAACAAATATTCAGGCTCAATTTACTCGAAAATCAACCGTAAAGTCGCTATTTATGAAAATTATAAGGGCCCAAAGGCTTTTCGCTTGGCGTAGCTTATACCTATTGAAAAATAAACAACATTGCTGGCTTTCCATGACATATGCTATGTGAGTCTGCACCCCTTTATAAAGGCATACTATTTCACAGGTCTTTTAGTTATCCACGAGCTAAAGCTCATGGCAATAGGATCGCAATTTGGAAGTTGCTCCGTGTTTTCAATTGCCACGAGCTTTAGCTCGTGGGGAAAGAATTACAAACAAGTTGTCCGGACTTCAGTCCATGAACGATCTGCTACAACCGGTTCATATACGTCACCGAATTTACGAAAATCAGTACTAAGCAGCTTGTTTCATAAAAACACTAACGATTCATGAGCCTGCGAACTGAATAGACCTCACCCCTAAATCCTCTCTCCATGAATGGAGAAGGGGCTGGAGG
>CAZKQL010000113.1:0-374 GCA_964554925.1 uncultured Gammaproteobacteria bacterium
GCCTTACTCCAATCAATATACGCCGTTGAATCATGCGCGTTCCAAAACTCTCGCTCTTTATCTTCGGAACGAAAGTGAGGTATTTTTTTAAGCTGTTTTTTCATAACGAATCCGCTCCTTTCTATTCGCATCTCTCGCGGAAATAACGCGAATGTTATTTTTTTTTATGGTAAAACTTATAAAAAGTATTCGTCCGTTTTGGGTCCGCCCAAGGGCATAAAAACGGTCTTCACTCTCTGAATGTTTCTCATTGGGAAATACCAATGGATCGTTAAAAAATATCTGCTCGCATTCCCACCAAGAAACGTGGTGTGTTATCCAATTTTTCTGAAGATTTCCCTCATCCCAGTCAAATCCAATGCTCTCATTCGCCA
>CAZKQL010000113.1:384-1332 GCA_964554925.1 uncultured Gammaproteobacteria bacterium
CATATACGTCTTATTGCGTCATGTCAAGTTGCTTCATACAACTTCCTTCTGATAACACGCTTCGCAATAAATGATCTCCGGTCGCTCCGGGGCATACGTGGTTTCAAATTCTACCAAACATCGTCCAGAGTGCTCATGGTTTGGTTTGTCGCACATACACTGGCGATGATAAAACTCCGTCACGTTGAGCAACGATACTCTTGCGGCATAACGGCAATAGAAACACCGACGAGGGATTGGGATATCATGTTTTTTGTAAAATTCCAGCTCCTGCGGAATAACCTTGTAGTTGCGCCCGCATGATGCACAGCGCAAAATTTCCTGACAGATACGTTTGTCAATGTCTTGAATATGATCAGGTACATCATTTGTAGAAAATGTTTCCTTGTCATGCATCTCTCCACCGAAATCCTCTTGCAATTGCTTCGTCCTTTTTAAGCGGAAAAAAATCTTGCGCATACGTTTCATTGTACCCAAAAGGTGAACACTGCGCCGGAAAAAACTTACCATACTCGCCGGTCGCACGCATATGTTCTTTAAGCCGGCCAACGTGCCGGTAATATTCGTCCTGTGTATACTGCTTATTCAATATGCAGAACCGCTTCTTGTTTAGACCAACACAACCAAAACAGTCATCGCACGCACAACAATAGTCGCAGTATTCAAGATTAGACGATTTCCCATAGATATTAACGCAAAATTTATTCCCATACATGGGATTGGGGTAATCGCTGCATAGTCCAACCTCATAGCACCGTTCTTGATTGTCCGCGCTTGTAATGCGGACACAGTCCTTACCCGAAGCGTGGCATAAACTGCGAACATGCTCCGAGTCATATACTTGAATACAATTCTTTGCGTCCTTCGAGTTCCAAATAAAATCGCCGGTACAGTCCTCACAATTCACACTACTATTGTATCTTCGTGGATGTTGAAGAAAAAATTCAT
>CAZKQL010000113.1:1400-1997 GCA_964554925.1 uncultured Gammaproteobacteria bacterium
AACGTTTCGGTCGTATTCATCTTTAGAGAGCTGTTGATTGAACCAACAATACTGTTTGTGGGAAAGATTAATACACCCAAAACAATTGATGCAATCTACACAGCTCATGAGAAAAAAACAGTCAGTGCACTTTTTGATATCAAAAGAATAAAAACAGTTATAACTGTCACTTGCATTTGTTGTTTCGTAACACCGTTCACATCGAAGCAAAACTGCGCAATCAACGCAATCCGTGTCGTTCGCCATACCCTTCGCATAATAGCACTGTTGGCAATCGCCGGCAGAAAAAACCATGTAGCAATTCTTGATCCTCGTGGCGGTGTTCGCGAATTCACTATTCTCCATTTCTCCAAACGATACTTTATGCGACCGGGGAACGCGTTGTCCAAGCGCACGAAACTGCTCAAAGAAGCTTTTTGAATAATCAATTGTTTGTCCGTAGTCAAGTGCGTCCCATTGATCGGAATACCATAGCTCTCTCTCATAGACCGGAAAAAGGCAATCCGGCGCATAGTGGCTGATCAATTCTTTTCCAGAAAAGTCGCATGTTCGTTTGTATAAATAAATGTCGTTGCGAAATGCCATTTGCCGCTGCCA
>CAZKQL010000114.1:0-339 GCA_964554925.1 uncultured Gammaproteobacteria bacterium
GACTACAAACTAATAACTATTGACTAATGACTTTTTTAAAGCATTTGCTCCAGCCCTTCCGGATTCAGCGAATACACCATCGCGCTGTCGGGCGTGATTTCCCCCCGCCGCACGAGGTCTGCGAGCGTTCGGTTTAGCGTAACCATTCCTTCTCCAGAACTCGTTTCCAAAACCACGTTAATTTCATGGGTGCGTCCTTCGCGGATGAGGTTTGAAATCGCGGAATTGTTTATCAGAAGCTCGTACGCGGGAATGAGCCCGCCCGACACGCGGCTTATGAGGCGCTGGGAAAAGATGCCCGCCAAGGACTGGGGAAGCTGGGGGCGAATTTGCCCCTGC
>CAZKQL010000114.1:438-1996 GCA_964554925.1 uncultured Gammaproteobacteria bacterium
CTCCAATCATCAAAACATCAACATCCTGACGGAATACCGACTTCAACGCGGAGTGAAATGCTTTGGTGTCCATCCCGATTTCGCGCTGGTCAATCAATGACTGCGCGGGAGTGAACAGATATTCAATCGGGTCTTCAATAGTAACGATATGCGCGGCGCGTTCTTTGTTGATGATGTCCAAGAGCGATGCGAGCGTCGTTGACTTTCCGTGCCCTACCGGCCCGACGACGAGGAAGAATCCCTGCTCAAGATGAGTAAACTGCTCAAGCGCCGCCGGCAAATTGAGCTCCGAAAGAGTTTTTATCGTCGCCGGCACAAGGCGGAGCGCGATGCCAACCGTCCCCCGCTGGAAAAAAGCGTTCCCGCGGAACCGCGCGTTCTGCGCCGTCGTGTATGAAAAATCGGTTTCCTGGCTCGCGAGAAATGCGGAGTACTGCTCCTCGCTTAAAAGGATTTTCAAAATTGCCGTCGTGTCTTTTTCGGTCAATTCCGGTTCTTTCGCGAGTGGGTAGAGTCGCCCCGCCACGCGAATAACCGGCCTGCGGAACGCGGAAAGATGGAGGTCGGAACCGCCTTCACGAATCACAATATCCACGAGGTCATTGAATAATTTTTGGGAGTCCATGATTTAATTTCAAATTTTAGATTTCAAATTTCAAAATCAAAACGAATTGTTAAATGGGTTAAATTGTTAAATTGTTTTTAGCCATTTAACAATAAGCGAGCGTTTGAGCGAGCGATAACAATGTAACAATTTTACAGCGCCACTTTACACTTTGAAATCTGAAATTACTTATTTTTATCCATTTTGAAATCTGAAATTTGCAATTTGAAATTATTTTCCTAAAATTTCCCTCACCTTCTCCACCACTTCTGAGGGCGTACTGCTTGCCTTGATGATGTAGCCATCTATCCTATACTGCTTCGCTTTTTCCACGTCAGACGGTTCGCCGAGGTTGGAGAGAACAATGAGGCGGCATGACGGCGCGAGATTCTCTTCACGGATGCGCTGCAACACTTCAAAACCGTCCATCTCCGGCATCACCAAGTCAAGGAGTGCCGCGCTGAATGTGTCGCCGCCGACGCGAAGTGCGAGAAGCGCCTCGTTTCCCCCTCCGACCGAAACAACGTCAAAACCATCACCGCGGAACTTCGTCGTGTACATATCAAGAAGGAACTTGTCGTCGTCAACGATAAGAATTTTTTGATTGTTTTGGTTTTTATCTTGAGTATCCATTGCGATAGCAGCGAAAAATTAAAAACGCAAAATAAAAATAACAGCGTAAAATTTCTAATATCCAATTTCTAATTTCCAATAAAAATCCAAATGTCTAATGATAAACATCAGAAAATCGGCCAGAGAGATTGTTGGATATTGGACATTTTGTTGGAAATTAGGTATTAGAAATTGGAAATTATTTAAGTGCTCTTTACACTTTGAGTTTTATTGGTATTCATTTGTATCATTCGTACTTATTAGTATATTGGTATCTTGCATTTTATTCAAACTGATTCACCGCCTGAATCGGGATAACGCCTTGAAACGCCTTCAGAAGCG
>CAZKQL010000115.1:0-1990 GCA_964554925.1 uncultured Gammaproteobacteria bacterium
ATTTATACAAAATTATTTTCTACGTCGACGGGCCGAGACGTCTGCGTAATGAATCCGCGCACTTCATGTTCATGCGCGATTTTGCGCAGCTCGGCAAGAATCTTTTTTTCAATATCAAACTGTTGACAAGGCTCGCTGACCGCAACGTCGCTAACGCGCCCCGTTTTCCCGCCGGTTATGAGATACAGAATGTGCACAACGCCAATGCCAATGATTGTCGGCTGTTCCACCGTGTTATCCCGAACAGTTACGAAGTGCGTTGCCGGATCTAAAAGAAATTCAGACAATTCATCTCGGGTCATAATATGTGTTCCGGGCGCAAGCTGTTCCCGCAACGCGTTGATGGCTTCAAGATCCTTTTCACTCGGCAGTTGATGTTTTGTCCAACGCTCTGTGGTAAAATGCCCCTGTTCTTTAGGCGCAAGGGTGGTTTCCGTGTTGCCATTCATCATCATATTGTGCTCCACAGCAATCTCGGCATAGTATGCACAATAATCAAAAATGGCGCAAGCGCCCTCCGCGGATGACCTTGAACCGCATTGCTTTTTTAAGAATGGTATAGTATTCTTGATGATTATCGTCGGAATACATAGTCTATTGTTTAATTTTTGATTGATATGGCGCAAAAACATTTAACAAAGCTTGCGTGCGGCAAATGCAAACGCATCAACTATTGGAGCAGAAAAAACAAAAAAAGCGTTGAGCGAAAAATTGAGCTCAAAAAATACTGCCGATGGTGCAAGAAGCATCAGGTGCACAAAGAGGCGAAAAAGTAGCATTCTTTTTATTTGAGCCGTCTGATATACTAAAAAAAGAACACAAGCGTGTTCTTTTTGGCATATGACATATGAGAGGGTCCATAGTTTAATGGCAGAACGATGGTCTCTCTGTCTGTATCAAGTTTGTCTTCATAATAGATAAGGGCGATTAGTTAAGTGGCATAACGGGCGTCTCCAAAACGCCTGTCGGGGGTTCGATTCCCTCATCGCCCGTCACACGAGTTTTAGGACTTGCCGCTTATTGAAATTTATTGTGTAATACGCTATCCTTGATTGAAATCTGGGCATGGTGCTTAGATTGGCAGTACGTTCCCAACAGAAAAGAGAGGAGGCAAAATGCCCAAGAAACAGGCCCTGACAGTAGCAGAGCTGAAATTATTGATTCTCGCGCGTTTCAACGCGGAACAGAGCAAGCAAATGAAGCTCAACCTGCGCATCCAGCAGGAACTTGGCAACGAGGTGGAGGAGGAGAAACCGGAGACCATCGCGATCAAGAACAAGCTCGCTGACTGGATTTCCGACATGCTTGCTCATCGTCTCAAGCGCAATCGGCGCACTGTAACTCTGCTCTCGTTTCAGGATTTCGTCAGGTTCGTTCCTTCCATGATCAGCGAGATGGAGAAAATGGAAGGCGACGAGCTCGACACGGAATCGCGCAAGGTGCTCGAGAATTTCACGAAAGCGTTGATCGTGAACAGCTTTAAGACGGTGCATGAGATGATCATTCTGCCTTATGAGAATCCTTACGAGGAGTACTGGCGGTGGATAATGACGACGCTCAAACTTGCCACCGAGCGTAGCATCCCGCCGATCGAACTTCTCAAGCTTGAGAGTGCGACCGACGAGATCGCCCGGCGGATGTTCACCAAGAGGCAGTTTATCGTCCGCTATCGGAAGGCGATGAAAAAGTTTATGGATATTAACGAGCTCAAGAAGATCATCGTATCTTCAACGATTGATATGCTCGGAATCGAAGCCGACGAAGAAGATCGGCGCGAGCTGGAGCGGGAATTAGAGGCGGAACTAATGCCCTGGTTGCGTAGGACCGTCAATGTGTCTAAGGTGGTCATCAGCGCGTGGCTCAACGAGGAAGTTAAGCGCATCTACGCGGTAGCGTAACCTTGGAGTCGCGTCTCCACAATCTCGGCCTCTCGCATATTCGCCAAAAACGAATCCCTGCGAGAGGCCCTTTCTTTTTCATAAATTAAAAG
>CAZKQL010000116.1:0-1971 GCA_964554925.1 uncultured Gammaproteobacteria bacterium
CTTTTGCACCAATTCAATAGCACAAGGGAATAACTTCAGGCGCCTTTTCTGGTTCGAAAAATGTTTCTCAAACAAGTGAGCCCAAAATAAATCCAAAAAGACTTTATCTTTTTTGAAATACACCGAACGAATATATGGCTTCCTTTTACTTTTGCGTTTAATTTCAAAATAAACTCGCAAGGCCTTCTTTTTGATTTCCGAATAACTGGTACCTGTTAATTCTTTTTGCTTGGTTTTATATACCTCCATAGAGTGCTATTGTAGCACTCTATGTCTAATCGCGAATCGCCGACATTAACTTTTTCTTAACTCCTCTACGCTCTACCTCAACTATTTTCCAATTTCAACCCCGCGTCACTATAATTATTCGATGCGTTCCACATAAGCCAGCCGCCGCGTGTATATTTTTCCACCATATCGATCTGCGCTCTTATTTTTGTAGCATCATAATATGCGCCAAGATGAAATGCCTGAATCCACGGTCGCGCCTGCGCGCGTTTGTCTGTAAACCACGGGCTCCCCTTTTTCATGCCGTTTTCTATGACAGCACCGGGATGTTCCGCAGGATTACCAAACCCCAAATAACCGGATGGATAATGCGACGGATACATCATGGGACAAATAAAATCCACATTATCAACCGCGTCCTCGAGCCGCTGGCCGATAGACATGCCATCAAAGCGTTCCATCACAAACCCGAAAAAATCCAGAGAGATCCACGCGGGGCGATTGGAAAGTTCGTTATCCAGATACTCGAAAAATTCTCCCATCACTTCGTAGCGAGGTTTGCCGTTTGTGTTATAAATCACTTGACTCATGTTGCCGTCCGAGGGAAATCGAACATAATCAAAATTGATTTCATCAAACCCAATCTGTATCGCTTCTTTTGCAAGCGCAACGTTGTAATTCCAAATGGCGCGCTGCGTGGGATCTACCCAAGCCAAACCCAAATTGTCTCGCCACAGCCCGCCGGATTTGCTATGTATGGCCCACTCCGGTTTTTTCTCTGCTAAAATCGGATCCTGGAAAACCGTTTGGCGCGCTATCGCGTACACGCCATTCTCGTGGAGTTTTTTTACAAGTGCCCGAATATCGCCGATGCGATTATCTTCGAGTTCCAATTGGTTTACCATCGCCAAATTGCTGTCAAACAAAACCTTGCCGCTATAATCTTTTATATCAATCACGACCGCGTTCAATTCGGTACGTTTTATAAGGTCAATCATCGCGTCGATTTTTTTTGTGCTGCCTGCCGAATACGCGGTTAGGTAAATTCCTTTCACTTCTATTTTGTCCGGCTTGAATTTCATTTTTTCAATCACGGTTTTTATATTATCGTCTCCGATGAATTGCCTTATTTGTTCTTCGGAAATCGCTCGCAAAAGTCCTGCGTTCGAAACATCGGCTTTTAAAAACCAAAATAAACCGGCTAAAACCGCGATCGTGACTACGCAAAAACTGAAAAATTTACGCATATCTATATTACAATCGAACCCTGCCGAATAACATGAACTTCATTGCCCCGACTTATTTTGACAATCGTCGAGGGAGACAAATACGGAAGCTCCCCAGCATCAATAATAATATCCGGTTGGAATTCCGCGGTTTCAAACATGGAGAGTACAGCTGCAATGTCGTACGGATTATCGAGCGCGGCAATATTTGCCGAAGTAGACACCAACGGATGTCTCAACTGTTTTGATAATTCCGCGGCGAGCGGATGCTCGGTAATGCGAAACGCGACTGTGTTATCCGCGGCCTTAACACCGCGCGCCAGCGCGCAATCCGCGGTTGCGGGAGCGACCACGGTAAGCGGGCCCGGCCAATATTTGCTCGCGATGTCATCGAGCGTGTTGTTCCATTTTACATAGCGCATCATAAGTGACGGGTCGTGCGCCACCACGAGCAAGGGTTTTTTTGTATCGCGCTTTTTGATGGCAAAAATGTTGTCAACCGCCGTTTGATTTGTGG
>CAZKQL010000117.1:0-1931 GCA_964554925.1 uncultured Gammaproteobacteria bacterium
TTTTATTATTGCCGCGGCGTTTACCCTTCCCTCCTCCACAAGCTCGTTTTTGAGACGCGTGGCGTTTTCTTCGGCTTTCTTTATAAGCGCCTGGGATTCTCTTTCCGCTTCCCGAATCCTTTTTTTGTATTCCTCTTCCGTTCTCTCTACCCGTTCCGTCAATTCTTTTGTGCGGCGTTCGTTTTCTTCTATCTCTTTTCGCCGTTTTTCAAGAACTCCCAAGACGGGCTTGTAAAGAAAGCGGTGTAGCACAAAAAGGAGAACCGCGAAGTTCACGATTTGGCCAGTGAGTAGCCGCCAGTCAATGCCAAGTTTGTCTAAGAGTTCCATGATTATCTCACCGAATAGCGAATTTGGTACGAATAACCGAATGTACGAATGATTCGTTTATTCGAATTGGACTCGTTATTCGGTGAGGTTATACGAATTTGACTATCAAAGCGACTACGAGCGCGTAGATCGCGATTGCTTCCGCGAACGCGACCGCCAGAATCATCGGTGTCTGGATTTTAGACGCCGCCTCCGGATTTCTGCCGATTGCTTCCAATGCCTTGCTCGCGATTTTCGCTATCGCGATTGCCGGAAAAATCGCGCCGATCGCGATAGTTGCTCCAGCAACGATTATTTTGATTGAATTGATGTCCATACCTCCTGTAATTATATCTGTTTCCATACGTCTTTAATGGTGTGCTGTTGCGACCTTTATAAATACCAGTGTCAACATCGAGAATACCACAGCTTGTATAAATCCCACAAATATCTCAAGGAAAAGAAACGGCAATGGCGCGATGTACGGCACGAGTACCAGCACCACGGTTAAGAGCACCTCGCCCGCGAAGATATTACCAAATAATCGGAAAGAAAACGAGATGACCTTCGCCACTTCGGCCACAAGCTCGAGAAGGCCGATAAACGTGCCGATACCATACGGCTTCTCCCACGGCGGGCAGAAAAACTTTTTCCAGTATTTGAAAAAGCCGAGCGCGGCAATGCCCAACACTTGCACGCCTATGACCGCGGAAATCGCGATCGCGAGCGTGAAGTTCAGGTCAGCGGACGAGGAGCGAAGGAAAGGCACGAGTGTTTTTTCGCCGTGCTCCACCTCAAAGATACCGATAGTTCCCAGGCCCGGGATGATTTCCACGAGGTTCGAGAGTATGACAAAAAGAAAAATAGTCGCGATAAAGGGAAAATATTTTATTGAATCCGCGCGGCTTCCGGTTACGGTGCCCATAAAGTCCAGAAGTTTTTCAAATACGAGTTCTACGAAATTCTGCAGGCCTTTTGGTTTTGACTCTGTAAGATTTTTGTATACAAGCGCGGCAATAATAAAAAGAAGGAGCATAATACCCCAGCTTACGAGAAGCGTATTTGTGATGGGAATGCCAAAAAGTGTGAATAATCGTTCTGCCGCTAAAGAAATATGCATGACTAAAATTTCTAATTACTAATTTTTAAACCCCCTTCTCGTTGTTGTTTTCTTCCTTCAAAATGTCTTTGAGTTGTCTGTAGATGAGCCATGAGGAGGCCGCGAGCGCCGTGAAAATGCCGATAAGAAGAAAGATGAATGATGTGCCGAGTTTTGCGTCCAAAAATCTTCCAAAAAGTCCAAACACAACTATCGGGATTGCGATTCTGTATCCCAGGCCCCACGCGAGGCCGAGCGCTTCTCCAACAGAATTTTTGTTTTGGTTTGTGAGGGGCATTGGAAATACCAAAAACGCACATAGCATATCACATTCTTCTCTCTATTATCAATATCTGTTATAATCAGAACATGAAACACATTCTTCCGCAACTTCCGTACTCCTACGATGCCTTGGAGCCCTTTATAGACGCGAAAACAATGGAAATCCACCACTTAAAGCACCATCAAGCGTATGTGGATAAGTTAAACGCGGCTTTGGAACGATATCCTGACTTGCAGGAGA
>CAZKQL010000118.1:0-1603 GCA_964554925.1 uncultured Gammaproteobacteria bacterium
TCCATGTACGCCGCAAAATCTTTTACCATTTTCTTTTCGTCCAGTCGTACGATATGGAATCCAAATTGTGTTTCCACGAGATCTTTGCCAAGCTCTCCCGGTTTTAAAGCAAATACGGCCTCTTCAAATTCCGGAACCATTATTCCGCGGCCAAACCAACCCAAATCCCCGCCCGCATCTTTTGTGCTGTCTGATCCGAATTCTTTCGCCAATGTTTCAAAATCTTCACCGGCTTTGATTCTATTGAGTACTTTCTGCGCCTGTGCTTTTACTTTTGTTTTATCCTTCTCGTCTTCCACTTTGAATAAGATATGGCGAGCCTTTACTTGCTCTTGGGCATTTGGATCATTTTCCCCGACCGTTTCAGACGAAAATTTCTCGGCTAATTTTTGCTCGCGCAGTGACGGAACAACGATGCGCTCTATAAAGGTTTCAACACTCCAGCCAAAACTTGACTGCATTTCTTCGGCCAATTTCTCTTTGCTTTCAAATTGTTTGTTAAGGGTTTCGGTCGCCTCTTGAATATCTTTTTCTTCGACCGCTATCCCCTGCTCTTTTGCTTTTTGTTCTATAAGCCGGTTCACCATCAGTCTGCTCAAAGCTCTGTCAGACTCTTCTTCGTCGGACACGGCTTGGCCTTGTTTCTCATTGTATTTGGTAAGCGCCTGCAAATCCATCACATAGTCCGCGTAGCTAATATTAAGATCATTTATCGAAGCTATGGGAATGTTAAGTACGCGAGCCGTCCCGACCACAAATCCATTTTGAGACGCGGTCTTTACTCCGTAAGTAACAATCCCAAGAGCGACAAATCCCAAAACTACAAGGGACACAAGGGCTCCGACCAACAGCATTTTTTGCGGTGAAAACGGAGCCTTCTTCTTCACATGCTCTTTTTTGTTTTCCTCGTGTTTCGGCTCTTCGTGATGATGTGTTTCTTTCTCATGACTCTCTATATGTTCCATAGTATATGCTATTTTAATTAGGTAACGGTTTGTGGGTGAAATAATACCACCATTTGATAGGATTGCTCAAGTCCTTGGACGAAGCCTCGTCCGGGGTCTGTTTTTCTTTGTCTGCAGCATCCAAATCCTTTACAAATACCACATGCTCGCCGGATTTTTTCAGATTAAGCTCTGTGCGGGCTTTTTCTTCCACAAAATGGTCGCTCGACACATATTTCAGAAGCTCAATCGAATCAAACTTTTTTTTCTCCAAATGCTTGACTTCCTCCTGCAAATTTTTTATTTCCTGCCGTACTTTATGATCTTGATAATACGCGCGGGCAAAACTGACCGCGACGAGTACGGCAACACCCAAAGAAATCAACAAAAAACTTCGTGATGCAAAAAATCGCCGTAAAGAATGTGGTGGATGGCGCCTCATGGACATAAGTATAACACGCGGACACTAGTTTATCCATTGATTCAAACGATCCAATTGATGCTGCCAATTAAAATTTGCCCGTACGCGGCGCTGTCCTTCCGATCCAAGCCGTTTTGCGAATTCTTCATTTTCCGTGAGCGTTAAAATGGCATCTACCGCCTGCGGATGCTGATAGGTGTCGACTACAATTCCTGTCTCCATATGTGCCACCGCCTCC
>CAZKQL010000118.1:1613-1926 GCA_964554925.1 uncultured Gammaproteobacteria bacterium
TCCCCCGCTCTTGCCCGCGATGGTGGGAAGCCCTGCCGCCGCCGCCTCCAAAAATACCAATCCAAGTCCCTCTTCAAATCCATGATCCGGATGCGTCAGAAGGCAAAAGATATCAGATGCATAATAAAATAATTTCAAATCCGCGTGCGCGACCTGTCCGATATAGCGAACCACATTCTGCAAATTGTTTTTTTGTATTTCCTGCAATACCTGTTGTTTCTTTGGTCCGTCTCCTATGATAAGCCAGACAATATTCGGATTTTTCTTTACCACTTCGATCAATACGGCGACGAGATGAGGAAATCCCTTACCA
>CAZKQL010000119.1:0-1857 GCA_964554925.1 uncultured Gammaproteobacteria bacterium
CATCCTATCGCGTACATGCTGTATTCCGCGTATGAAGTTCCCGTGCACGACCACCAGCTTGCGAGTATGTTGTGGCACTGGTCGCCGTTTTGAACCGCGTTGTACATACATTCCGAGGTTTCACCAAAATTTGTGCAGTCGTAGCAATCTTTGGCATTCGTCATAAATGAGCACCATTTGCAATCTTCAAGTCCGTAGGCTATATACGTTTGGTGCGCATTTTTCGAATGGGCTATATAATCTCCTGAAAAGTTTTCGCTGCGTCGACCATGATAATAGCGGTGCGGGTGCCGCATCCAGAGCTCTTCAGCCTTTTTCTTTGTCTCTTTTATTTTCGCGCGCGTATTCGGGTAGTTATCTTTCAAAAATATTTCAAACTCTTTTTTTGAGTGAGGTTTGTTGAAGATGTGGTACGATTTGTTCCGCAAGTTCACGCATCCAAAACAGCTATTGCACCCAACGCAGTTTTTTGAAAAATATACTTCATTGCAATGATTGCAATCAACAGAAAAGAGGGTCCGATAGCACCCTTGGCAGTTTGTACATTCATAGCATCCCTCAAGTTGGTTGCCTATCAGAATGTCATACGCGTCTTTTGAACTAATGAGCAAACTTCCGTACGCACAATCCTCGTTTTTGTCGCTGTATGTAGTGAGATAGCAATTTTTTAACCATCCCGCCATGGTTACATATTCGGAATTTACCACAGCTGTGTACATAATATGTAGGTTCATTTGCGGGACACGTTCAAAAAGTTCTCTCGCCTGCAACATGAAAGGTTTTTGTGGATCAAAATCTATTCCATAATCAAGAGCGTCCCATTTGTCGCTCCACCAACACGAAGGGCAATATACAATCAAATTGCTTTCCGGAGCGTAAATTGAAATGATTGATTTTTTGCAAAGGGCACAGGTTTGTTTATGAAATGTCCGTTCGTTTCTCCATGCAAGACGGCGGATGAGGCGGCATTGCGGGCAAAATGTCGGCGCTGGCACTTGCATTTTCTCATAGAACGCAAAGTCGTCCGGTTCGATCGTGAAGTTCTGTTTACAATTTTGGCATATTTTGGTTTCGGTTTGGGGCATGGTTTTGTTTTAGGATATAACGTATATGTTATACCCTCTGCTTCTCTAGTTTGTTTTAACAAGGTGAAGTTCAAGAGTTTCGCGGGCAAGCGGGTTTTCGCGCTCGAAGCGGTATACCGGCTCTCCGGACTCCTGCCATACGAATCCGAAGGGAGCGCGGAGATCAATGCTTACCGGGCCATCTACGCCCGACTGGCGCTCGAATATAAGGGTGTATGGCTTTTGTTTTTGAAGGTCTTTGTTCCCCTCCCCTCCAATCTGATACTTCAACTTCAAGGTGCGAGCCTCTCCCGCGGGCACGTTAAACCATGTCCCCATAACCTTCTTCCCAAAGGCGTCCATGGTCCAGATAGATTTATCGGTTATGTAAACCGCCGTGTCTTCGATTGCCTTTAGTTCCGGAATCTCCTCATATACTTTTTTATCATATTTTCCCTCATACTTTATTCCCTTGGTATTTCCTTCCACTTCCACAATGCTCGAATCCGGATTTGTAAAGAGCTGAATGAAATTTTTATTCTCCGCGCTGTACCAGCGGTCTTTTTCTTCTTTCCCCGCGTGAGCGCGCGCGACCCCGAGTGTCACAAAAGAACTCCCGTCATTTGATACGTCAATCTTTCCCGCTATCTTTTCTTCCATAAAGGCGTCGCTTTTCTCCCCCGCTATATTCGCGTTTACCACAGCGACATAAGCTCCCCAGAATCCGTTCGGAAGTTCATAGACGCTTCCGTCAACTCCTTTCGATTTTAGGAAACTCGCGAGCGTCTTATCC
>CAZKQL010000120.1:0-1849 GCA_964554925.1 uncultured Gammaproteobacteria bacterium
AATCGCTCGATCTGCGCGTTGATCGAAACGCCACCGACCAAAAGGGCGGAATAGATGCCGAGTCCGCGGGAAAATGCCATGAACTCTTCATCAATCTGGAGCGCGAGTTCGCGGGTTGGAACCACAACCAACACTTTCGCCTGTGGATGATGAAGCATCTTGTTGATAAGTGGCACCAAGAACGCCGCGGTCTTCCCTTCGCCGGTATTCGCAATGCCGATCATGTCGCTTCCCCGAAGAACGCTCGGAATACATTGATCCTGGATCGCGGTCGGGATGCGGTATCCCTTGTGTTCGATATTCTTTTTTAGGCGTTCGTCAATCGCAAAATCGCTGAACTGGTGGGTCGGTACGTAAGGGACTTCTTCAGCAATAGTCACCGAACGATTCACAAATCGTGTGCCGTCGATGTTTTCTCCCGGATTTCTGTTCGATCTTCCGCCTCCTCGCCCTTGCCCGCCGAAACTTTTATTAAAGTTTGTGCGGGCGCCACCGTATCCGCCTCGTCCACCAAATGAGCGTTGCGGAGGACCGAAGCGATGATTTCTACTTCCTTGGGGACCGCCGTAAGAAGGCCGCGAATTACTAAATGGGCGCGCAGAAGCACCAGGTTTTGCGCCATAATGAGCACTTCCTTGTGCTCCTCCTCCGTGCAATCGCCCGCCCCCGACATCGCCGAACGCGCTACGGTCCAAACGTGCGGCAAAATTTCCGCCGCCTTTCGTGTGCTTTCGTGGAGGTTCATATCGTCCTCCGCCTCCGATGCCGCCCAATACGACGGCTCTGCGCGTCCCGCCATAAGTGGGGCGCCTGCTATTATTTCCTTGTTCTTCCATAAATAAGCTATTACGTTCTTTCCCGTAAGGAAAAAACTGAAACTGATAGATCCCACACCACTCCGTTTTTTAACCACTGTGTGGAATCTCTCAATTTCGACAGACGAGAGAGGAGTTTTATGAGGCGTTCAGCTTAGCATGTCCTTATATCTCTGTCAATGTCTTTTTTTCAATCTTTTGCATTGAGCTACTCGCTCACCCTCAATGCCAATTCGTCAAATGCGTGACTTGACGAGGCACAGCTTGGGGCATTGCGGACTCAATGCAAAAGATGGGCGTGGATTATAAACTTCCATCGCTAAACTGCCGAAACAAGTCCATCTCCAAATTCCACTTCTCAATTCTCATTACGGCGTTTTTATAAACAGCCGATTTTGGATGGTCAATAAATTCGGCCAGATCAGAAAGTTCATTCATGCGCCCATAAATTACCATGCGACGTAAATTTAATTTACGCCCGGTGAATTCTTGATATTTTTCCGCAACAGCTTTCATAAAGTAAGGATTAAACTTATAGAGAGGAGAAAAATCCATGTTTACATCACCAATCGCAACGTCTCCAAAATCAAAAACTCCGTTCAATTTCTTCGCCGCCGCATCAAAGGCCATGTTTTCTGTATTTAAGTCGTTGTAAAGAAAAACGGATTCTCCATTTTTTTGTATCATGCGCTCATATTCTTCAACCGTTGCTTTCATAAAATACAAAATTGACTTGTCGCTAATTTTTTTCGGCAAAACGGATTTTACAAAGCGCGAACACGAGAGTACATCTTCATTTTCCACTACAATTCTCTTTGCTTCATCAAGAGAGATCGCATTGTGTATTTCACACAAAAAATTCGCTAAACTAAAAATTAGTTTTTGTTTCTGATTGGTATTTAGCGAATCAAAAATTTCAATGGTTAAATTGTCACCATATATTTTGCGATAACCCATGTAGGTAAATAATTTGCCAAAAAACTCTATCCTCGGAATTTGAACCGAGATTTTACCTTGAAGTAGGTCCAAAATCT
>CAZKQL010000121.1:0-1823 GCA_964554925.1 uncultured Gammaproteobacteria bacterium
AAAGAATTTCGTACAAACGCATATGTTGCATCGTGATCCAGACCTTCATTATCAATAATCTTTTCGAGCTCCTCAATCTTTTTCTTGTCCACGAATTTCTGCCAATCTTCATCAACTACTGAATGAATATCAAGTGAGGTAATGAATTGATTGATGAGATCCTTTTTGTTTCGTAGTTCAACGCTTGAATCAATCGCTTTATTAATATCAACCAAAATCTCGCGATTCTTATTGTGATCTTCGTGGTATCTCTTAATAAGCCCCAGCACGAAATCAATATTTATTTCTACTTGCTTGATAAGCTCCATTTCAAACACCAAGTCATCGTTAATATTTTCTTGATCACTATCAGCGCCCTTACGAAATTCATTGTAAAGATCGATGTACATGCTGTGATAATCCTGCACATCACGCTCGGTTAAAATCTCGTTGCCTGTAAATTCATCAAAAGTTGTCAAAATATTACGCACGCGCAAAATTCCACCGTAGAGCTTGATAAAATCTTTTTGGTTTTGCTCACCTACAATTCGCTCACCAACCGGAAATTTTTCCAAGAGCTCCGTCACTAGGCTGGCGTATCCGCGCACTTCCTTGTCGCCGTCTTTGTAGCCGTTGTAATACTCCTCGTAGGATTTAAGAAGCACGACACCGCCTGCTTCTTTATCCCCAAAAAGAGCGATGGATTCATTCGTCGCCTTTTCTAGGTTACGGAAACAAACAATATTTCCAAAGGTCTTTACGCTGTTTAAAATGCGGTTGGTACGTGAAAATGCCTGCAAGAGTCCGTGCAGTCTCAAATTTTTATCTACCCAAAGCGTGTTCAGCGTTGTGGCATCAAAGCCGGTCAAAAACATATTGACCACAAGCAAGACGTCAATCTCACGGTTTTTCACTCTCAAGCTCACATCTTTATAATAATTCTGAAACTTATCAGACGAAGTATCAAAAGAAGTGCCAAACATCGCATTATAATCAGTAATTGCATTATCAAGAAAATCACGGGAGCTCACATCAAGCCCGCTCGTATCTTCGGAGTTTTCATCGATCATTCCATCAGCATCCTCATCGTTTACGCCAAAGCTGTAAATTGTTGCTATTTTGAGCTGTTTATCACTCGGCGCACTCTCTAGCTGTTTTTTAAACTCGGCATAATATTTCTTTGCCACATCGATAGATGAAACGGCAAAAATAGAATTGAAGCCCGCTAATCGGCGATCTTTCAATTTATAAAAACTATTTCGCTTAGTCTTTTGGTCAAAATGCTCACGAATATAACCAACGATATTTGCCAAACGTTCTGGCGAAGATAGCACCGCCTCGCGGTCAATATCTCTCACTTGTGCATCCTCAATATTCTCGGCTTCTCGAACCGTAGAAACATAATCAACCTTAAACGGCAAAACATTTTTATCAGCGATTGCGTTCACGATGGTATAGGTGTGCAATTTTTCACCAAAAGCCTGCTCGGTCGTTTTCAAATCCGGCCGTCCGCCGGCACTAGCATTCATGGCAAAAATCGGCGTACCGGTAAAACCAAACAGATTGTAATTCTTGAATGTCTTGGTAATCGCGGCGTGCATATCGCCAAACTGTGAACGGTGACATTCGTCAAAGATAAGCACGACATGCCCATCAAAAATAGTATGTCCGGAATTGCGCCCGATAAAACGATCTAGCTTCTGAATAGTGGTGATGATAATTCGCGCGTTCGAATTTTCCAGTTGTTTCTTCAAAATCGCCGTGCTGGTATTACTATTAGCCGCACCTTTCTCAAACTTATCGTATTCTCGCATTGTTTGATAATCCAAGTCCTTGCGGTCAAC
>CAZKQL010000122.1:0-1808 GCA_964554925.1 uncultured Gammaproteobacteria bacterium
TACCAATGTTTCAAAGAAAATATATTTCACGTTATTTTTCTTCGCGAACTCGGCTACTCTGGCGAGTTGTTGCGCGGACGGTTCTTCGTCCGGCGACACTCCGGTAACGGACACCTGATTAAATCCATACGCCGCGGCCAAATAACCAAACGCGGTATGCGAAGTGATTATATCTTTCTTTGTACAGTCGCTCAAATTCTCTTTGAACTGCTGATCTAACTCTTCCAGTTTGGTGATAAGCGTTCGCGCGTTTTGATCATAAAACTTTGCGTATTCCGGATCGGCGTTTTTAATCTCATCCGCGATTACTTCCACCTGTTTTTTTACAAGAAGCGGATCGAGCCACACATGCGGATCGCTGATTTTTTCTCCATCCTCAATTTCCGTAAGGCTCATCAAGTCGGCTCCGGTTGTTATAATTTTTGTATCGGTATTCTCCAAAATCTGCCATATATCTTTTGCCCATGGCTCTATATCTCCGCCATTCAACACCAAAAGCGCGCTATCCTCGATACGCGCTATGTCTCGTGTCGTTGGTTCGTAGTCGTGCGGCTCTGCTCCGCTTGGCGTGATATTATATACGGTCGCATAATCACCCACGATTTGCGTGGCTACAAAATACAAAGGATAAAATGAAGTGACGACTTGTATTTTAGACTCTTTTTTTATCTCCGTATTTGGAGCTACGGCGGTTTTTTTAAATACCGCAAAAGTTATCACCAGAGCGATAATTACACCAGTCACAGCTGCCACTTTTTTCATACGTCTATAATTAGCCAAATGCAACTGAGTTGCTTATATTTATAACTATAGACCCGAACACGAAGTCCGTCAATACCCCACTGTGTATAAATGCAACTTGGTTGCGTCTTACTATATTGAAATCCCGGCAGAGGATTACATTTTTATAACGACTTTCCCATTCGGATGTTCATTTTCCAAGCAATCAAGCGCTTCGGCCGTTTCATTCAAAGAAAAAGTTTTCGCGACATGTGTTGTCACAACTTCCTGTTCTGCCAACCCGCATAATTTTTCGAGACGATCTGCTGTTACATGCGTAGATTGAGATACAGCATGTACTCCAAATTTTTCCACAAGTTCTTTATTTGGTGATTCGAGCATGGACACAATTATCCCGCCTCTTTTTAATGTGGGAAAAGAACGAACATACACGTCTCCCCCAACCGTATCAAACACCGCATCAAGATCGCGCACGTTGTCTTCAAATTTTTGTGTTTTGTAATCTATAACCTCGTCCGCGCCAAGTTTTTTTACATACTCCATATCTTCTGTTTTGGCGGTTGTGTACACATACGCCCCGATGTGTTTTGCAATCTGAATGGCAAATGTACCAATACCCCCAGCTCCTCCGTGAATCAAAATTTTCTGATCATCCCTCAAATAAATATGCTCGAGTAGTGCCTGGAGCGCGCTCACCGAGGCAAGCGGCAATGAAGCCGCCTCGGTGTGCGTCATATTTTTTGGTTTCATGGCTATATTTTTCACGGGTGCCGATACAAATTGCGCAAATGATCCGGAACCGCCAACAAAAACTCCCGCCTGCCCATACACCTCGTCGCCTATTTCAAAATCCGATACACCGCTTCCAACCTCCACAATCATTCCGGAAAAATCGCCTCCCAATGTCGCGGGAAATTGCAATTTAATTACCCCGGCCAGATACCCCTGGCGAATTTTCCAGTCAACCGGATTTACGCCCGCTGCCATTACCTCAACCAGTACTTTTCCTTCAGCCGGCATGGGCTTTGGCGCGTCAAAAATTTCTATTACTTCTTTTCCTCCATATT
>CAZKQL010000123.1:0-456 GCA_964554925.1 uncultured Gammaproteobacteria bacterium
TTGATCGCGCCAACCGCCATGCTTTCACGTTCCAAATCTTTCGTCCTTATTTTTATGGGCGTTTTGACTTTGCGATCAAAAACTATTGTTGAGCTGCGTGTTCTAAACAGTGTCTGAAATGCCCTAAAAACACGATTTGCGTTGTCTTCAGTCAAAACGCCGCTCTTGATCCCAACGCGCCGCATTGACTCTTTTACATACTCTCGAATTTCATTTTCGGGTGGCAAATTCTCTTTTTTATAAGTACCTTTAGGGAAACGGATTTTTGCCTCAAAATCTCTTGTTTTGAATGTATCAACAATTTTTGCGACAACCTCGTCAATAGAGAAAGTTTCCTTTTCAATCGTTGTTGTTTTTCGCATTACGCCGCCCTTCAAATCCTCGTATTCCGTTTCTTTATCGTTGCGCTCAACTTGGCTAACTAAATTCGTGTAGCCCTTTGAGTAATCAAATTCT
>CAZKQL010000123.1:481-1802 GCA_964554925.1 uncultured Gammaproteobacteria bacterium
GAAGTGAGCGGAACGCTCACTAAGCGAACCTCAACCTCCAAAATCTCATCAACAAGTCCGCGGATATTTCGGCTCCAAGCGTCGTGATTGAAAACACGGACTTTTGGCTGTGGCGATTTATACGCTTCCGGCACACGCAACCCGCGACCAAGCACTTGGGCGATTAAAAGTTTTGAATTAAAAGCGCGATCTTCCCACGGCACGATTTGAAAAATATTTTTAACATCCCAGCCCTCGGTAAGCATAGAAACAGACACAATCCATTCAACCGGATTATCTTTGTCGTCCACGCTTTTCAGCTGCAAAATGTTTTTCTTATGGTCCTTATGGGAAGTAACGATCAAAACTCTTTTCTCAACTGCGGCACGCGATAATTTCTCTCGTTTTTGCAGAAAATCAACCAGATCCTCGCGAAGCGTTCTGGCTCTTGAAATATCTTTTGTAATCAAAATTGTTAGCGGTTTAATGAGACGGTATTTCTTTACGAACTCATCATGATTATCGTAAATCTTTTGAAATTTCTCATTTGTATTGATACTCTCGTCTTTCGCTACATAATCGACCGATTTTATGACACGGTCATCAATTGCTTGCCGGATTGAGTAGCGGTAAATCACGTCATTAAAATACTCATCGTCTATGTATGCCGTTCCGGTAAAGCCGAGTATATACTTGAAGCCGTAGTCGGGATTAAGCAAAAACGCTTTCCATTTCTTTACATCCGCGTCAGCCGAAGCGTTATAAGCGTGATGCACCTCGTCATTTAAAACCAAGACGCGTGCACCGTGACCTTTCAAACTATCTTGAATTGATGAACCTGTACGTTCATAGACAGCGTGGATATTCTCTACTGCAATATCGCCACTTTTGATGCTGCTGTTTGCGTCGGTAATTCCCGGGTTTTTATACACCGCGCTATCGGGCAAAGTTGCTTTTATCCGATCATCGCCCGAAAGATTTTCAAACTTCTCTTTTAGTCCGGTTTCAATAGTGAGCGATGGGCAAAGTACAAGCACCTTATCAACCAAACCAAGTCCAAGTGCAATTTGTGCTATCCCGTACATCACATAACTTTTTCCCGTTCCCGTCGCCAAATCAATAACGCCGGATAGTTTGTGAGGTAATTGCAAATTTTTTTCATATTCTCGGGCGTCCTTATAGCGCTCACGCAATTCCGCGTTCGTTCGCCAATTTTCGGCGATTAACTCCTCAATAGAGCCGTATTCATTGGATGCAATGTAAATAATTGCCGCGCGGATTGCTTCTTTTTGATATTCTCTATCAGGACAAAGTACATCAATAAAATCTACCCACTGCTTGA
>CAZKQL010000124.1:0-1791 GCA_964554925.1 uncultured Gammaproteobacteria bacterium
GATGATCACTGTTCTATTTGCGTGGGCCAGCAAAGATCTGCCGGATCCAGATAAACTTACGGATCGAACTGTTGCACAAAGCACAAAAATTTATGATCGAAGCGGTGAACACGTACTATATGAAATATACGCGGACGAACGACGCACGATTGTTGAACTTGAAGAAATTCCACAAGCATTAATTGATGGACTTATCGCGACAGAAGACAAAATTTTTTATGAACATAAGGGAATTCGTCCTTTTTCAATTCTTCGATCCATTGTTACGGGGATCTTTACACACAAACGAATAGGCAGCGGAGCATCCACATTAACACAGCAGTTGGTAAAAAATGCGATTCTTAGTGCAGAGCGATCCTATACTCGAAAACTCAAAGAACTAATTCTTACGATTCGTCTTGAACAAAAATATACCAAAGACCAAATTCTCAAAATTTATTTCAACGAAATCCCCTACGGATCGACCAATTATGGAGTAGAAGCGGCGGCACAAAATTACTTTGGCAAACATGTATCTGACACTATCTGAGTCAGCAACCCTTGCAGGTTTTCCCAAAGCACCCTCGAGCTATCTTAACGATGCTGAAAAATTGAAAGCGCGCCGTGACTTTGTACTTGAGCGTATGTATAAAGAAGACTACATTACTGAGGAAGAAAAAAATACAGCCCAAACTGAAGAACTGCAGATCCAAGAACATTACGATAATATCGAGGCCCCACACTTTGTACTAGATGTACGAGAAGAACTTGTGGAAAAATATGGCGAGGCGTTGGTGCAAACAGGAGGACTTAGAGTCATTACGACACTTGACTGGGACAAACAACAAATTGCAGAGGAGGTAATTGAAGAGTCTGCCGTAAGTTTGGATAAGGCACACGCAAACAATGCAGCGCTCGTATCAATTGATCCAAAGACCGGACACATACTTGCCATGGTCGGATCGAGAAATTTTTGGAATGATGAAATCGATGGACAATTCAATGTGGCGCGCAAAGGAAAACGACAACCAGGTTCATCATTTAAACCCATCATCTACGCGGCAGCATTTGAAAAAGGGTATACGCCCAATACAATACTATTTGATGTACTGACCAATTTTTCGACCGCAGGCAAACCATATATTCCAAAAAATTATGACTCCAAAGAACGCGGCCCCCTGACTATTCGCACCGCCCTGCAAGGCTCGCTCAATATTCCTGCAGTAAAAGTATTGTATTTGATTGGAGAAAAAAAAGGTGTAGAATTTGCAAAACGTCTTGGATATAGCACGCTTGATGACGGTGATTTCGGGCTAAGTCTCGTGCTGGGCGGCGGAGAAGTAACGCTCATTGATCATGTAAATGCGTATGCTACGTTTGCACACAATGGTGTACAGTTTAAACCGGTGAGTATTTTAAAAGTGGAGGATGCAAACGGAAAAGTACTCGAAGAATGGAAAAAAGAAAAAGGAAATCAAGTAATTAACTCCGACGTTACTGCGACGCTTTCAGATGTGTTACGTGATGACAATGCTCGAGCATATATGTTTGGTACGGGCGGAGTCCTCACCCTGCCCGGCAGGCCAGTCGCTGCAAAAACAGGAACGACCAACAACTATGTTGATGCATGGACTATGGGCTACACTCCTAGTCTCGCGACCGGTGTGTGGGCAGGAAACACAAATAATACACCGATGACGGCAGGAGGCACCATGGTCGCCGCACCAATTTGGAACAAATTTATGAAACGCGCGCTTGAAGGGACTCCGGTAGAATATTTTCCTACGCCACCCGAAATCAAGACTACAAAAC
>CAZKQL010000125.1:0-1774 GCA_964554925.1 uncultured Gammaproteobacteria bacterium
CCCGCCCGCGGATATGCAAATATCCGGCCGCTCTCTCCACAATAATTTGATTGACTGAAAAAATCCCGCGATGATTTTGAAAATGTCCACTACGTTCCAGAGAGAAAGATAACGGCGAATTTTACCGGATGAAATCGAAATAAATCTAATTCCATTTTCTTCCACCAAACTTTTCTCCGGCCCTTTGTCAGTACCCACCCATAAAAATTGGACATTTTTATCTTCTTCTTTCAAAATTTCGTATATGGCGATGAGGGGCGTTACCGGCCCCAGAGTTCCACCGCCGGAAAAAATAACTTTCATAAAAAATAATTATGAGCGCGCGTGCGTATATTTTGATACATTTATCACTATTCCAATCGCCGCCATCGCGGTGATTAAAGCGGTTCCACCGTGACTAACAAACGGCAAAGGAACACCGGTCAATGGCAAAAGTCCGACCATCGCGCCAATATTTAAAAAAGACTGAAGCAAAAACCACACCATAATACCGGCCACCAACACTCGCGCAAACGGGTCGGGAGCGCGCTTTGCAATTCTTAAACCACGATAGGCTATCGCGACCAAAAACAATATAAAGAACAGTACAACGACAAATCCCATTTCCTCTGACATTATGGCAAAAATACTGTCCGCATGCACTTCGGGCAAATAGGCAAATTTTTGCCGCGAATGACCAAGCCCAAGTCCAAATAATCCTCCGGAACCAATCGCGAGAAAAGCTTGATTGATATGGTATCCTACCCCCTGCGGATCGAGTTCGGGATGTAGAAATGTCATGAACCGCGCGGCGCGATACGGCGCTATGGCTATCATAATACCAAATCCCGCGACTCCTGCCGCAAGCAGCGCCGCGAGATGCGCAAAATTCGCTCCCGCTATAAACAACAACGCAAACAAAATGCCAAATAAAATCGAAGAGGTGCCGATGTCTTGCTGAAGCACCACAAACGCTATGGGAATCATACCGAGCCCGAGCGCGATTAGAAACCCTTTTTTGAAATTTTTTAGATCAATTCCCATATCCCCGAGATACGCCGCCATAAAAATAATCAGAGAAAGTTTTGCAACCTCCGACGGTTGAAAAGAAAAACCAAACAAAGGAATCCAACTGCGGTTTCCGGTGCCAAAACTCGTGCCGATGCCCGGAACAAATACCAATAAAAGCACGATGAGCGCGGCCACAAAAATATGCGGAGCAAAATCTTTCCATTTTTTATACGGTATCTTGCTCGTTAACACAAACGCAAAAAAACCGATACAGGCATAGAGCAGTTGTCGCTTCAAAAAATGATTCGGATCATTAAATCGCTCGATGCCGATTGCGACACTTGCAAAACTCAAGATGACAAGACCAAATACAATGAGGACGGCAAAATAGATGAGAAGTTTGTAATCCGGCGCATGACTCTCTTTTGCGACCATAGAATTCTCAAAATTACACATTCAAGAGTACGAGCAGATACGCATCGATAACCAAAAATAATTGAATAAAACAAGCGGCGAAATTCAATACATGCGAGGCAAAATAATCTTTTTTAAACAAAACCCAGCCGGCCAGAAAATTGACCAAAAGAATAATAAAACCACTAAGCGGCACCAGATACACATGCCACGAGGGTCCTATCAGATCCACGCCAAACAAAATATTATAATGCAAAAAAAGCTCGTCCAGCTCGTGGGGTATATGCAGCCAGAGCCAAAGCCATACAAATACATTCATAGCCAGACCAATGGCAAAAAAACCCCCTGTTGAGAGTTTCTTGATATAGAG
>CAZKQL010000126.1:0-1739 GCA_964554925.1 uncultured Gammaproteobacteria bacterium
GGTAATTTGAAACGAAGCGGATCGACGGTGGTGATGCCTAACACATACGAAACAAGAGAGCCCGCAGCCGATCCACGAGTGGATTCCACAATTCCATGTTCTTTTGCGTACCGAACATAATCGGCCACGCACAAAAAATAAGGCGAGTATCCCTTTTTTTTGATAATGCCGAGTTCATATTCCAGCCGTTCTTTGATCTCCGGCGTGATGGAATCATAATACTCGCCTACATATTTATACGCTTCGTCGCGCAGCACATCATCGGCGGTTTTGCCGACCGGCAATTCAACCGGAGCAAAATGCCATTTATCAAGCTCTATTTCTATATTCACTTGCGCCGCAATTTTAATTGTATTTTCTATCGCCTCCGGGACATGACGAAATCGCGACACGATATCTTCCGCTGAATTATACGATCTGTCCACCTGCCGAAAATCTTCTCTGTCCGTATAGCCAACTTTCCAGCCTTCGCGGATACACGTCAAAATGTCAGCGGCATCGGCTTCATCCGGTTCCATATAATGCACATCTCGGGTTACCACGAGCGGTATGCCCGTCTCCTTTGCAAACTGAATACATTTTGTGTTCACGTCAATTTGTCCGGAAATGGCAGGGTGGTCCTGAAGTTCGAGATAAAAATTGTCTTGACCAAATATAGTATTGTATTCAAGAGCGGCACGTTTTGCTTCCTCATATTTTCCATCTTTAAGCAATGTTGGTATTTCTCCTTTTATGCACCCCGAAAGCGCGACAATATCTTGTCCGTACTTTTTTAATAATTCCTTATCGATGCGTGGTTTGCCATTGTAAAAACCTTCGAGATGACCAAGGGAACTCAATTTCATGAGATTTCTATAGCCATCATAACTTTTTGCAAGAAGCACCAAATGATAAGGGTCTTTGTCTTTTTCACTGTCAGTGGAAAATCTGCTTTTTGGCGCTACATAAGCTTCAAATCCGATAATGGGTTTTATACCATTGCTTTTGCATGCCTGATAAAATTCAATCGCTCCATACATTGATCCGTAATCAGTAAGCGCGAGCGCGGTTGCTCCCTTCGCTTTTGCAGCCTTAACCAGAGGCTTAATTTGGCTAAGCCCATCGAGCAAAGAATAATCCGAATGCACATGAAGATGGACGAAATCAGTCATACGGGTATATCTTATAGGATGCATTATATTAAATCAACCAATACCGATTGCCTGAAAAAAAAGGTTTTGCTATTATATCTGATATAATTAAGAAATAATTTTTTTCCTATGAAAAAAGCATTGTTGGTTTTGTCCCTGCTGCTGGTTCTCGGAGCAGGATGCGCAAAAGGACCGGAAAAAACAGCCGATACGCCAAAGGCCGAACCTGCGAAAACAGATACGGCGACCGCGCTTGAACAGAGCCCGATTGTCGTAGAAGAGAAAAAAGAAGTGACTAAAGCGGAAACGCCAACTGAAGAAAAAAAGGAAGCAACCAAACCTGCGGTTCCGGAAAAAACAATTCCTCCCGCAACACAACCGGTAAAATCGTTTAGTATGACCGCGAAACAATGGTCGTTTGAACCGTCGACCATCACTGTAAACAAAGGAGACAAAGTAAAATTAACAGTAAAAAGCGTTGATGTAAAACATGGATTCGGACTCACTGAATTTGGCATAAACCGGCCGCTTGAACCGGGAAAGACCGAAGTGATTGAATTTACGGCAGATAAAACGGGTACATTCAGTTTCTTCTGTTCGGTGATGTGC
>CAZKQL010000127.1:0-1675 GCA_964554925.1 uncultured Gammaproteobacteria bacterium
TCCTTGTTTTCTCCGGTTTTTTGGAAGGTGTAAGGGAAAAAAGCGCGAGCATCGGCCTTGCGGTCATTCCTATGATTTTTTTTACCCATGTTGTGTATGGATGCGGATTCATACTTGGTTTTTTTCGGAAAACGTTGTAAAATGATTGAGGTATTATTTTTTGTAATATGATTGAAGACAATGTACAGATTATCAAAAAAGGCGATATAGAAATACGCATCATCCGAAACGCCTGCATTGGCGCGGCCACGTGTGTGGTGTATGCCTCTCAAACCTTTGACCTTGATGAAAAAAATATAGCTATTATTAAGGAAGGGGATTGGGATCAATTGGAAAAAATCGTCGCCGCCGCGGAATCCTGCCCCGTTCTCGCGATAGAGGTGTATCAAAACGGAAATAAAGTGTACCCGCATTCCACCCTTACTTCATAACCGGAAAGATTTATGGAAAAACAAACATCGCATCATGGGGGAACAGCACCCCATATCACCGTCGCGGTCGGTTACCCGCCCATTGCGTCCGACAAAGGCGTTCCGCTTTTGAGTCAGAATCGGCAATTTCAGTTTTTTAATTCCCCGACCTATATCTATCCCATGGTGCCGGCGTACGCGGCTTCGAATTTGCAGGATAAGGGTTACAAAGTGTACTGGATGGACGGCATCGCGGAAAGAAAAGAATATGATCAATGGGTGGATGAGCTTCGCGCGACCGGAGCGGATTATTTTTTGCTTGAAACCAAGTCGCCGGTCATTAATGATTTGAAAAACAAGTTGCCGGATTTGAAAATAGTACTCGTGGGAGACCAGCCGACCTTCATGCCGATCGAGAGTTTTGAAAACAGTTCGGTGGATTACGTCATCAAGGGCGGGGATTATGATTTTGTGATCGTGAATCTTTTGAATCATATCTCCAAAGGAGAGACGCTTGAAGGCGGCGTGTATTGGAGAGAGGCGGATCAAAGCATTCGCGCTCCGATCGGAGAAACCACAGTATTGCCGAGCGGAGAGAAAATTTTGAGTTCAGGCCCTCTCGCGCTCAAACATTTCCTCGACGACTTGCCTTTTGTGGATCGCGATTTGACCAAGTGGGAGCTCTACGCTTACGAAAACGGAAATTACAAATATACGCCGGCCACGTATATGTACAGCGGCAGGGATTGTTGGTGGAACCGTTGCACATTTTGCGTGTGGGATCATACGATAAATCCGGTGGGCTCATACCGCAGTTTTTCTCCGGAGCGTTTGTTTGCCGAGGTGAAACATGTCGTGGACAAGTACGGCGTCAAGGAAATTTTTGACGATGCAGGGACGCTTTTCATCGGTCCGAAACTGAAAAAGTTTTGCGAACTTTTGATCGAGAGCGGCTACAACAAAAAAGTGGTGTACGGATGCAATATGCGCTTTAACGCGCTCACGCAGGAATATTACAATTTGATGGGCAAAGCGAATTTCCGGTTTATTCTCTACGGAATGGAGTCCGGCAACCAAAAGACACTCGACAAACTCGACAAGGGCACCAAAGAAGCGGATACCGTGAATGGCGCGCGCATGGCATCCGAGGCCGGTCTTGAACCGCATGCCACCATCATGCTCGGGTATCCGTGGGAAAGTTATGAAGACGCCAAGCGCACCATTGACGTGGCGAAGTACTGTTTTAAGAAAGGATACTTTCACAC
>CAZKQL010000128.1:0-1644 GCA_964554925.1 uncultured Gammaproteobacteria bacterium
CAATAAAGACGTGTTTTTGATGTACGCGGACACCCGAGCCATTTTGACCGATGAGATGGCAAATAATGTGGCGAACCAATTGGCTGAAGTTTTTAAGTATGATAATGAAAAAAAACTTGCCGTCTATGTGCAGATAAATAAAAGAACCGACCCGTATGAGCCGATAGAGCAAACGGTTACCGAAGAAGTAATGGAACAAATCAAATCGCGCGATTTGGCGGGTATTCATTTTGTGCGTCGCCATGAGCGGTTTTACCCCGAAGGAAATTTGGCGGCTCATGTGATCGGATTTGTTGGAAAAGATAAAGATGGTAATAGCGTGGGAAGTTATGGGGTGGAGGGATATTGGAATAATGAACTCGCGGGCAAGGGTGGATTTCTTGAAGGAGCAAAGAGCGCGAGTGGCGGCTGGATCCCGCTTGCGGGCCGGCTTTTTGAGCCTGCCGACGATGGGGCGGATGTCGTACTTACCATCGATCGCACCATTCAATTTAAAGCCTGTGAAACGCTTCGCGAGGCTGCAAAAGAATACAAGGCCGCGAGCGCTTCGCTGGTGGTCATGCAGCCGTTTACCGGCGCTATTTTGGCCATGTGTTCCATACCTGATTTTAATCCAAACGAATACAGCAAAGCGGAAAGTATAGATAGATACAACAACACCTCGATTTTTACGCCTTACGAAATAGGTTCTGTGTTCAAGCCTGTCATTATGGCTGCTGTTATCAATGAAGGATTGGTTTCCCCGCAAACGCCTTTTTATGATTCGGGCATAAAAACCGGCGTATGTGATCACCCGATACGAAACGCCAATCAAAAATCGTATGAGAATACTGACATGAATGGAGTTCTCGAAGATTCCATAAACGTGGGAATGGTATATGTAAGTGAACTCCTCGGCAAAAAAAGATTTGTGGAATATGTTGAACGTTTTGGTTTTGGCGTTAAAACGGGAATTGAACTTGATACGGAAATCGGAGGAAATATCGAAACATTGTATGTAAATAAAAGCAACAAAATAGATTGCTACGCGGCCACCGCGTCGTTTGGACAAGGAATAACCGCGACACCGCTCCAGATGGTGAGCGCGTATAGTGCAATAGCAAATGGCGGAATGCTTATGAAGCCCTATATAGTGGATGAAATTCGCTCGGATGGCGGAAAGATTGAGAAGACGCGGCCAAAAGAGATCGCGCAGATTCTCTCAAAACGAACAGCATCACTCGTATCAGGAATGCTGGTAAGAGTGGTGGACGAAGGCCATGCCACCGCGGCGCAGGTGCCCGGGTTTTATGTGGGCGGCAAAACAGGAACCGCCCAAATTCCGGGTCCCGGAGGATACGGAGAGGGGACAAATCAGACGTTTGTGGGTTTCGCGCCGATTGACGATCCGAAATTTGTGATGCTCGTAAAATTTGAAAAACCGCAACGAGCATTTGCCGACTCCACGACCGCGCCGACTTTTGCCAAAATCGCGAAATTTATCCTCGATTATTATCAGGTGGCGCCTGCAAGATAGGGTTGACTGGGGGCTCCCCATTCGCTATAGTATTGCCACTCAAAACGGCTCGTTCGTCTAATGGTTAGGACATCAGATTCTCAATCTGGTAATAGGGGTTCGATTCCCCTACGGGCTACAGGTACAAA
>CAZKQL010000129.1:0-1629 GCA_964554925.1 uncultured Gammaproteobacteria bacterium
CATACACGTCCGGTAGAAAGTGCATTTCTATTTTCTTCAACCCGTCTCCGGCGCAAGTTTCACACCGTCCTCCTTTGACGTTGAAACTAAAACGCCCGCTTTTGTATCCGCGTAGTTTCGCTTCAGGTGTTTGGGCGAAAAGATCGCGCATGTCGGTAAACACTCCGGTGTATGTAGCGGCATTTGAACGCGGAGTGCGGCCTATCGGCGACTGATCTATGTTGATTATCTTGTCCAGATTTTTAATACCCTCAATGTTTTCGTGTTTGCCGGGAGATGTGCGCGATCCGTATATTTCATGGGCAAGTCTGCGGACCAGAATGTCGTTTATTAGGGTGGATTTTCCTGAGCCGGAAACTCCGGTGATTGCAATAAAAGTACCCAACGGAAATTCAACAGTTATGTCTTTTAAATTGTGTTCTTCGGCTTTGATTATTTTTAAACTTCCCCCGTTGCCTTTTCTTCTTTTGGCCGGCATCGGGATCAAGAGTTCACCGGAAAGATATCGACCCGTAATTGATTTTTTATCAGCCATTACTTGGGCCGGCGTGCCGGCGGATACCACTTTTCCTCCGTCATTACCGGCGCCAGGCCCTATATCTATGAGATAATCCGCGGCCAGCATGGTATCCACATCATGTTCGACAACTATCACAGTGTTGCCAAGATCGCGTAAATTTTTTAATGTTTTGATCAATTTCGCATTGTCATTTTGATGCAACCCTATGGAAGGTTCGTCCAGGACATAAATCACCCCCGACAGGCGCGACCCTATCTGTGTCGCAAGACGTATCCTCTGCGCCTCCCCTCCCGAAAGCGTATTGGCCGCGCGGTCCAGTGTGAGATATGCCAATCCGACATCTTCCAAAAACGAGAGGCGGTTTTTAATTTCCATAAATATCATTCTGGCTATTTCTTCTTCCATGGACGACAATTTCAGCCTATCAAAAAACTCGCGTATTTGGGTGATCGGCATTTCCGTTACATCGATAATAGATTTTTTTTCCATTGTTACGGAAAGTATTTCCGGTTTCAGCCGCTTGCCCTTGCACATGGGGCATTGCAGGACTCTCATAAATTGTTCTATTTTTTTCCGTATGTAATCGGAATCCGTTTCAAGGTATCTTCTTTCCAGATTCGGAATCACGCCTTCGAAAGTCGTTGTGTACTGTCCGGTGAAAGCGGATTCGCCTCTTTCTCCCACATTGACATCATATTTTTTGCCCCCGCTACCATAAAGCACTATATCCGTTTCTTCTTTTGTCAGATGTCCAGCAGGCTTATTCATGGAAAAACCGTTTGCCCTAGCCACTTTTTCCAGTATACGGTTATACCACGTGAGGTGGGAAGTAGTGGTTGACCATGGCATGATCGCGCCCTCCGCCAACGTTAGTTTTTTATTTGGAATCACGAGTTCCGGGTCTATTTCCAATTTGGTGCCGAGTCCATGGCATTCCGGACATGCGCCGTGCGGGCTGTTGAATGAAAAATTTCTCGGCGATATTTCGGGCAAACTAAGATTACATGCGGTGCATGCGAAATTTTCGGAGAAAATTTCCTCTCCGCCGGTATCGTGATCAGCCACAATCATCAACCCTCCTCCGTTTTTTAAAGTGGTTTCAATAGAAT
>CAZKQL010000130.1:0-1621 GCA_964554925.1 uncultured Gammaproteobacteria bacterium
GTTTCATCTCGTACACGCCGAGACGCAAAATATTTCTGTCGACCAACGCCATTTGTTCGGTTGGCCAATTCGTGGAATATTCGGCGATCAATGTATCTATGTCTTCTATATTCTCAATAATCCCATCAATGGTTTTGGTGATAAATTCTTTGGTGTCTTCTATGCCCGCGCCGAATTCGGCGATGTTCTGATCGATAATCGCCGGCAAAACGCCGGTAGGCCGCTCTCTAAAATCCCATTGATACAGGGATTGCATGATGATTTCGCGTGCCAAATGACGTTTTGCCATAGATTTATTGAACCGCTTTTTTGTTGCGGAGTGTTCTCTCAACGCGTTTTTGCACATGCGCGGTGAGGAAGCGTCGCCGCCCCGCAGCTTTTGCAGGTGTTGGTTGTGGTACTTTTGAGAGCAAAATGTGCCGCGCGTTCGCGTTTTGAACGGTTTGTCCGTTGTTTTGCAGGTAGTCCCATATAGTATACATTATTAAATTTCAATTTTAAACGAAATTGATACAAAAGGTGAGGAGCAGTATAGCAAGATAGAGGGAAGAAATCAATAGCGGGTGGCCTTTGGACATTTAATTGCAAAAATGGCTTAATTTAGCTATTATGGCAGCATGTATATAAGAGAAATTACTACACAATCAGAATGGAAGGCGGCGGCACATTCAACCAAAACCACTGAATTTTTGCAATCTTGGCAATGGGGGGAATTTCAGGCTGCCACGGGTAAAAAAGTCATTAGACTTGGTATATATAATGAGGAGGGAGTTTTGGAGCAGGGAATTGAGGGTTTTGTTCATATATTGGGGTTCGGTTTGAAATATTTGTATATTCCCCGCGCGGATGTTTCGGATCAAGTTGTGGATTTGTTAAAAAATTACGCGAAAGAGCGCGGATATGTGTTTATTAGAGTTGAGCCTGTCTCAAAAAATTTGTCGGGAACAAATACCGTGCCGACAAAAAATCGCCAGCCAAAAAATACATTGGTATTACATTTGTTGAAAGACGAAGATAGGCTGCTAAACGAAATGCATCAAAAGACTCGGTACAATATTCGCCTCGCGGAAAAAAAAGGAGTGGAAATTCGCGAGGGGAAAAACGCGGATATTTTTTGGGAATTAAACAAAGAAACAACCGCGCGCGATACGTTCAAAAGTCATGATAAATCGTACTACGCGGAAATGCTGAAGTCGCCGATTTGTCATCAGCTCACCGCGTATTTTGAAAACAAGCCTATTGCATCGAACATCTATATGAGTTTTAATGGAGTGTGTACCTATCTGCACGGCGCGTCGGCGAATGAATATAGAAATGTGATGGCGCCGTATTTGTTGCAGTGGACGGGAATCCGGTTTGCAAAAAAATTTGGCTGCACCACGTTTGATTTTTGGGGCATTGCCGCGGAAGCTGAAAAAAATAATCCGGACGCGATTTGTGTAAACGAATTTTGTTGGAATAAAAATGATAGGTGGAGCGGTATTACACGATTCAAAGTAGGTTTTGGTGGAACGCGAAAATCATATCCGGAAGCGTTTGATGTTGTGGTGAATAATTGGAAATATACATTGTATAGATTGATAAGGAGAATTATATAATATGCAACTAATCAAACAATCCG
>CAZKQL010000131.1:0-1561 GCA_964554925.1 uncultured Gammaproteobacteria bacterium
GCATTATTACATTCTTGGGATCAACCTTTTGTCTCTCTTGTTTTTTTTGGCAATCGGCTGGATGGTTATAAAAGGAAATTCAATCATGATTTTGGATCGTTTTGTCAGTGAGAACATTGTCCTTTTTTGGGGAAATTGGCTGGACGATGTAATGATTTTCATAACAAACATCGGAAGTCCTTTATATTTATTTATACTGGGAGCGGCGCTGTTTTGGCTTTTGGTGTACGAAAAGCGCTGGCGCTATTTGCTGTTTTTGCTATGCGCCGCCACCGGAGGAGTGCTGTTTGAATTTGTTACGAAAGCGATATTGCAAAGACCGCGCCCGGCAGTTTTCTTGACGGATGCCAGCGGTTACAGTTTCCCAAGCGGACACGCGACCATGGCACTGATTTTTTTCTCTTTGGTGATTTATTTTTTCAGAAAATATTTCAAAAACAAATTATTAAAAGCCGCTTTTATAGGAGCCAATGTAGTAATTTTTCTGCTGGTCGGATTGAGCAGAATATATTTGAACGTGCATTGGGCCAGCGATGTCGTGGCCGGTTTCACCCTTGGGGTCTTCTGGTTGACTTTGTTACTTTTGGTCTTTAAAACAGCGGTCTCCACCGTATTGAAGTAAAGGACGCACTACAGTAGTATGAATGCATGCCACGCTGGTTTTTGTACATTACAGTTTTTTTTACTGGGTTGTCCGTAACGGCCATAGAGCTCACAGCTTCGCGTTTTTTGGCTCCATTTTTCGGCGCATCGATTTTTGTATGGTCCAGTGTAATCGGACTTGTATTGGCCGCGCTCGCCGCCGGATATTACATCGGAGGAAAAGTTGCGGATGGAGATCCATCGCCGAAAAAACTTTATCTATTGATTTTTATAATCGGGATTTTAACAAACATTGTGCCATTTATAGGTAGACCGGTCATGACCGCTGTTTTTTGGCTTTTTGCGGAACGAACCGGAGGAGTATTGATCGGCAGTTTTATAACGGTATTGATACTCTTTGCACTACCGATCTTATTACTTGGTATGGTAAGCCCATGGGTCGCGAAAATAGCATCAAATAAATTGGACAACATTGGGAAAACGATCGGGAATTTATACAGTTTCTCAACAGTGGGTTCCATACTGGGCGTGTTTTTGCCGGTTATGATGACAATTCCTTACCTAGGCACAGCGCGCACCTTTATTTTATTTGGGACAATTCTTATGATACTCGGCGCGCTCGGGATCGGTAAAAAAAAACTGTTTAGTCTGACTGTGTTGTTTTCTTTGGCGATATTTTTGCCGATGTCGGTCTACGGCTCGGACTCCTCTGTAATAGCGGAGAAAGAATCCATGTACAACACTATTCGTGTCAAAGAGGATGAACCCGGCGGCATGAGATACATGATGATCAACGAAGGACGGGGAGTGCAGTCACAGTACAACCCCGGATGGCTTTTTTCAGGACAATATTGGGATTTTGCTTCAGTTATGCCCTTGGTAACAAAAAAAGCCGATAAGGCCATCTTTATAGGCGTGGCTGGCGGAACAGCGTTGCGGACAATGAAGTTAATTTATC